>JAAEOR010001082.1 GCA_024222895.1 Hyphomicrobiales bacterium
CAAGTCGACGTCGTCGGGACGGTAGTATCGGCGGCCACCACCGCGCTTCATCGGCTTGATCTGTGCGAACCGGGTTTCCCAGAACCGCAGCACATGTTGCGGCAGGTCCAGATCCTTGGCAACCTCGCTAATGGTCCGAAAGGCGTCGGGGCTCTTGTTCACCACGCTTGCCTCATCTCACGATCGATCTGACTAGTTGTCGTCACGCGCGTCACCGGCCCGCCGCTTGACCAGAGCATCGTTGATCTTGTCCTTCAGCACATTGCTTGGCTTGAACACCATCACCCGCCGCGGCGAAATCGGCACTTCTTCACCGGTCTTTGGGTTTCGGCCGATCCGCTCGCTCTTGTTGCGAACGATGAAAGAGCCGAACGAGGACAGTTTCACCGGCTCGCCGCGAACCACGCAATTGCTGATCTCGTCCAGCACAACCTCGACAAGCTGTGCGGACTCGGTCCGCGATAACCCTACTTTGCGGTACACCGCCTCGCACAGATCGGCGCGCGTCACCGTTTTGCCGCCCATGGCCTCCACGCCCCAACTGGAAGGTACCGCTCTGAGAATGTCTCAATCAAGTAGACAGGAGCCCTAGCGTATTGCCTCGCCACGTCAGAATCAACTGATCTTGCAAAGACATCGGCGAATTTTCTGGCTACCAGCGCAACAAAGCGGCGCCCCAGGTGAACCCTCCTCCCATCGACTCCAGCAAAAGCAGATCGCCGCGCTGTATCCGCCCGTCGCTACTGGCCTCCCAAAGCGCGAGCGGAATGGACGCCGCCGACGTGTTGCCGTGCCGATCCACCGTACGGATGACCTTTTCCAACGGGATATCGAGCTTTTTCGCGGTTGCGTCTATGATCCGGACATTGGCCTGATGCGGAACGAACCAGTCTATGTCCGCCGCGGTGAAACCTGTAGCCTGGAACGTGTCTTCGATCACGTCCGATATCATCGTGACCGCATGTTTGAAGACCTCACGGCCTTCCATGCGTAGTTGCCCGACTGTTCCGGTCGATGAGGGTCCGCCATCAACAAAGAGCTTCTCCTTGAAACGGCCATCGGACCGCAGGTGGGCGCTGAGGACCCCACGGTCCGTCCGTGAACCGGGCTGAGGTTCACCACTCAGGACAACGGCGCCGGCGCCATCGCCGAACAACACGCAGGTGGTCCGATCAGTCCAGTCAAGGATTCGCGAAAACGTCTCGGCACCGATCACCAGCAGTCGACGCGCCTGCCCCGAGCGGATCATCGAATCCGCTGTCGACAGGGCGTAGAGGAAACCTGAGCAGACCGCCTGAACATCGAACGCCGCCCCATGCCGCATGCCGAGCGCTTCCTGGATGGTCACCGCAGATGCTGGAAAGGTGTTGTCCGGCGTGGCAGTCGCCAGGATGATCACGTCGATATCGTCGACGGTCATTCCAGAATCACTCAGCGCTGCTTTCGCCGCGCGGAGACCGAGGTCGGAGGTGAACTGGCCCTCGGCGGCGATGCGTCGCTCGCGGATTCCAGTTCGCTGGGTGATCCACTCGTCGGAGGTGTCGACCAGCTGCGATACCTCGCGATTGGTCATCACCCGCTCCGGGAGATAGCCGCCACTTCCCAGAACGACAGAACGGATCGCGCTCACGCAGCACCCGCGGGAGCCACGCTGTCAGTCAGCGTTTGAGTGTGAGGCTGATCGTATTCTGTCAAATCGTTGTTGATCTTCTCGAGTAGACGATTGCGGACCATGCTATAGCCGAGTTCGACGGCAGTAGCGAAACCCTCGGCATCGGTGCCGCCATGGCTCTTGATGACGATACCGTTGAGGCCGAGAAAAACCCCGCCATTGCCACGACGGGGATCCATTTTGTCGCGAAGCCGGTCGAAGGCCTCACGGGCCAGGAAATAGCCAATCCGTGCCATGAGCGTGCGCCCCATCGCGTTGCGCAAATAAGTGGCGATCTGGCGCGCCGTTCCTTCGGCTGTCTTCAGTGCGATGTTACCGGAAAAGCCCTCCGTGACAACGACGTCGACAGTTCCGTTACCGAGGTCGTCACCCTCGACGAAGCCGGCATAGGCGATGTTGGGAAGATTCGCATCCTTGAGTCGCTGCCCGGCCTCGCGGACCGGCTCAAGGCCTTTGACCTCCTCGACTCCGATATTGAGCAGACCGATCGTCGGTCGATCAAGATCGAACAATGCCCGCGCCATGGCCCCGCCCATGACCGCAAAATCGAAAAGCTGCTGGGCGTCGGCACCGATGGTCGCGCCAACGTCGAGTACGACGCTTTCGCCCCGGATTGTCGGCCACAGCGCGGCGATCGCCGGGCGATCGATCCTGGCAGTCGTCTTCAAGCAAAGCTTTGCCATCGCCATCAACGCGCCGGTGTTGCCTGCCGAAACAGCGAAATCGGCATCGCCACGCTTAACCGCATCAATCGATAGCCACATGCTCGAGTTTCGGCGACCGCGACGTAAGGCCTGGCTCGGCTTGTCGTCCATGCGAACCGCTATGTCGCAGTGCACAAACTCGGAGGCCTCGCGCAAGGCGGGCTGCTCCGCGAGCATGGGCTCCACCACGGCCCGATCACCAAACAACCGAAACCGCAACTCCGGACGCCGGGTCAGCGCCTTCGCGGCTCCCGGGATCACAAGGTTGGCGCCCTCGTCGCCGCCCATGACGTCAAGTGATACGGTTACGTCCGCCGTCATTCATGTCACGCGCTATTCCGGTCCCAAAACCATAGCCGCGCGAGCGTGGTCGGGCGCGACCGACTGACCGCGAACATACTCGCTTGTCGCCGCGACACAAAGTTCGACTCGCATTCTCGGCTCTTTCCAAGGCCACGGAGGCAACTATCTGTCCTCGGCGATCTTCGCCAGTGCTGCGAATGGCGAATCACTGTCCGATGGCGGCTTAGCTCTGTATTCACCCGGGATCGCCACTTCACCGGCACGCGGATAGGGATCAATCGCCAGGGAAAATTGCTCGAGAATGATCGCAGCGATGTCGATTCTGCCGTCGACCAGGACTTCCGGCGGATCTTCGTCAGGATCGACCTGGATCTCCGCGCCGGGGCGCCTCGGCGGCGGCGCTATCGGCGAGTCGGGCATGGTGACACGGATTTTGAACGCTTCTTCGATGGTCTGGGCGACTGGATCGAGGCTCACGACACATGGCTGCACAACCTCGGCAGAGATTCTTCCCTCGACCGCGATCGTGTCCTTGTCCAACCGTTCGAGGGAAATGTCGGCCGTGAACGATGGCACATCGAGCAGATCATAGGCCGCCGCGATAGCTCGGCGCTCGACGGCACTCGGCTCGATTCGAGCTGTATGGCCCCGAGACCCGACTGAATCGAAATTAGTCGGTACGGTCAGGCTCAGATTTGCCGTCATCGTCAGTCTCCGGGGCAACATACTCGACCGGTTCAATCCGGGGGGTCTCGCCACGAAGGATGGCTTTGTCGGACATCCCGGCGAGCGCCGCATCAGTAGCGGTGATATAGGCAGCAAGGCCGTCGGCCGCCAGTCCCGGTCGACCTGCGGTTGCTGGCACGCCGCGCAGCAGTGCTTCGGCCAGGCCGGCCCCATCCCGGTCATCAAGCGCCACATTATAGGCCTCGGAGCGGCCATAAAAGATCTCGCCGATCTTGCGCATACGTTTGGCCACTGCAAGGTCGCCGACCCCCATCTCGCGAAGCGAACGATCCATGTCCTGGCAGAACGTGTCGAATACGGCTTGCCCGGCTTCACGCATCACATCGCCGCCGGTTCGCATCCGCCGCAGTACGACGACCAGGTGGAGCACGACCGATTCGAACCGACCATCAACCGTGTCCGCAATTCCGAGATCACGGTAGAGTGCCGGATCGCGTGCTTGCGCCACGATCGCGCCGTAAAGGACCGATGAAATAGAACTTACACGTTCCCGGCGAAACAAGCGGCGCGTCACCAATCGGTGCTCCTCGTAAGTTAATCGAAACCGTTCAGGCTCATACCGGGAGTATTGCAAGCCGGACCGACGCGCGGTAGTGGGGACACGGTATGAACGATGAGCGCTCCCAGGGATTAGGACCAAGCCGGCGCATCGCGCTGGTTGCCATGATGTCACTGGCCGCGGTTGCTGCGGGCTGTGCTGGAACATCCGGCATCGGCAGCACGACCCAACACGGATTTATCGTGCCCGAGGTCGCTCTCGACCAGGTGCCGATCGGCTCCAGCAAGGACCAGGTCCTGATCGCATTGGGCTCCCCGTCAACCACCGGAAGCTTTGGTAGCGAGGCGTTCTACTACATCAGCCAGACCCGGCGCCAGAGCGTCGCCTTCATGCCTGAGCGGGTAGTCGATCAGCGTGTCCTGGCGGTCTATTTCAACGACAACGAACAAGTCACCCGGATCGCGGATTACGGGCTGAAAGACGGCAAGGTGTTCGACTTCGTCTCACGGACGACGCCAACCGCCGGCACGGACGAAAGCTTCCTGCAGCAGGTCCTCGGTGGTGTCCTTGGCCGCGGCTCGACCTAGGGGTCCGCTAACGCGCCGTGTTTCGACGCTTGGCCCGCTTCGACAAAAAAAACCCGCCACTCCGGTGGGTTTTCTTTTCCGGCCTGGCGCCTGACCGGACTCAGTGTGCGAGCACAGCGAGCAGGAGCAGGGCTACGATGTTGGTGATCTTGATCATCGGATTCACCGCCGGCCCCGCGGTATCCTTGTAGGGGTCGCCGACTGTGTCGCCGGTCACCGCGGCTTTGTGGGCTTCCGAACCCTTGCCGCCGTAGTTACCGTCTTCGATATATTTTTTCGCGTTGTCCCAGGCGCCGCCGCCGGCTGTCATCGATATCGCCACGAACATGCCGGTCACGATCACACCGAGAAGCATTGCTCCGAGGGCCGAGAAAGCGGCCGAGAGGCCCGCGATCCAGTTGATCACGACAAAGATGACGATCGGCGACAACACCGGCAGGAGCGACGGAATGATCATCTCCTTGATGGCGGACCGGGTCAGAATGTCGACGGCTTTGCCGTAGTCCGGCTTGTCGGTTCCGGCCATAATGCCCGGTTTGGCCTTGAATTGGCGACGGACCTCCTCGACGATCGCGCCGGCCGCCCGGCCGACGGCGGTCATGGCGATGCCGCTGAACAAGTATGGGAGCAATCCGCCAAACAGCAAACCAACCACGACATAGGGGTTCGACAACGAGAAATCGACCGAAACGCCTTCGAAGAATGAGCCTTCCGCGGCGTTGGCCGCAAAGAACTTCAGGTCTTCGGTATAGGCGGCGAACAAGACCAGCGCGCCAAGCCCCGCGGAGCCAATTGCATAGCCCTTCGTGACTGCCTTGGTGGTGTTGCCGACGGCGTCGAGAGCATCGGTGGTATTGCGCACCTCTTCCGGCAGCCCGGCCATCTCCGCAATTCCGCCTGCGTTGTCGGTGACCGGGCCAAAAGCGTCGAGCGCAACAACGACGCCGGCCAGAGCCAACATCGTGGTCACCGCGATCGCAATTCCGAACAGGCCTGCGAGCGAGAACGTCACAAGAATTCCGGCAATGATGACGATCGCGGGCAATGCAGTGGACTCAAGCGATATGGCCAGACCCTGAATCACGTTGGTGCCATGCCCGGTTTCAGAGGCCTTGGCGATCGACTGCACCGGACGGTAATTGGTGCCGGTGTAGTATTCGGTGATCCAGATGATCAGACCGGTGACGACCAAGCCGGCGATACCGCACAGATATAGATCAAGGCCGGTAAAGGATGCACCGCCAAGCGGCGTTGACATGTCGCCAAAGACAATCATCGTGACCGGATAAAGCACGATGAGTGACAGGATCGCAGTCGCGACGAACCCCTTGTAAAGAGCGCCCATGATCGACTGATTGGAACCCAGCCGAACGAAGAAAGTGCCAACAATCGAGGTGACGACGCAGGCCGCACCGATCGCCAGCGGATACATCATGGCAGCGAGACCGACATCGGTTCCCACGAAGAAGATCGAGGCAAGGACCATCGTGGCGACGATCGTCACGGCATAGGTCTCGAAGAGATCCGCGGCCATGCCGGCGCAATCGCCGACATTGTCGCCGACATTGTCGGCAATTGTCGCGGGATTGCGGGGATCGTCTTCAGGAATCCCGGCCTCCACCTTGCCGACCAGATCGCCACCAACGTCGGCGCCCTTGGTGAAAATGCCACCGCCGAGACGGGCAAAGATCGAAATCAGCGAAGCCCCGAAGCCAAGCGCCACCAGTGCGTCGACAACCAGCCGGTCGCCAGCCGAGTAGCCGAGAAACTGGGTGAGGATGAGGAAGTAGACGGCGACACCAAGCAGCGCGAGTCCGGCAACCAGCATGCCGGTCACCGCGCCCGACCGAAACGCGATCGAGAGACCGGCCGAAAGGCTCTGACTGGCGGCCTGGGCGGTGCGGACGTTGGCGCGCACCGAAACCATCATCCCGGCGAAACCTGCCACCCCCGAGAGCACGGCGCCGATCAGGAAGCCGATCGCGGCTGGAACCGACAACAGCAACGCGACGATAATGAACACAACCACGCCGACAATGGCGATGGTGAAATACTGGCGCCTGAGATAGGCGGTCGCCCCTTCCTGAATCGCCGCGGCAATCTCGCGCATTCGATCCGTACCCGCATCGGAAGCGATTACCGATTGCGCCGCCCAGATCGCATAGGCGATGGAAAGAAGGCCGCAGAGAATAATGACGTAAAGCACGGGGATTCCTCTTTGTCCGCTGGTCGTTCGACCCGGAAATCTTGCAGGCGAAGCGCTGAAACAGGAAAAAAGCTCGGTCGCCGCCTCGGCCTTAGGTGAGCCGGCGTGGGTATGGCCTGTCACATCGCGGTCGTCAAGGTTCTGACGCTTGTCCTCAGCCCGCCGATCGCCGTTTGGCCACAACCGCGACAATCAGTCCGGCTCCGCAGATCGCAATGACCGGAAACATGATGAAATTGATCCAGTTCCAGCCAAGGCCACTGAAGACAGAACCGGAGCTGAATGAAGCAATGGCCACGGTTCCGAACACCATGAAGTCGTTGAAGCCCTGGACCTTGCCTCGCTCTTCGGGCCGGTAGGTCTGGGTAAGTAGCGCCGTCGACCCGATGAAACCAAGGTTCCAGCCGACACCCAGCAGGATCAGCGCAATCCAGAAGTTCGCTAGACTGATACCGCTGAGCCCGACGATACCGCACCCAACCAGCATGGCCATTCCGACCGCAATGATCGTCTCCGCACCGAAACGGGCGATCAGCGAACCAGTGATGAAGCTTGGGCCGAACATCGCCAGAACGTGCCATTGAATGCCGAGCGCCGCATTGTCCTCGCCATGGCCGCACGCCACCATTGCCAGCGGAGCTGCCGTCATCACGAAGGCCATGAGTGCATAGGATCCCATGGCACACAGCACGGCCACGGCGAAGCGCGGCTGGCGCGCGATCTCCGACAGGGGCCGTCCGCCCTTTGTCGATATCCGTTTTGGCGCAAGTCGGGCACCACCGCGCAGGAGCGACACCGTCCCCAGGCCAAGCAGAAACAACACCGATATGGCGAAAAACGACCCGGCAAACGGGATCGGATCGAAGAGATCCCGTGTGAGAATGACGGTCTGCGGACCGATCACTGCCGCGGCTATCCCGCCCATCATCACCCAGGATATGGCTCGGGCCCGAAACGCATCGCTGCCACTGTCGGCGGCGGCAAACCGGTATTGCTGGGCAAAGGCGATGGCAAACCCGACCAGCAGCAACCCGACAACCAGAACCGAAAAACTGTCCATCAGAACAGCCGTACCGGCGATGATCCCTCCGGCCATACCAACCAGTGTGCCCGACATGAACCCGTAGCGCCGTCCGATCTGACGCATCAGCAGCGCCGCCGGCACGGCACCAAGCGCGACGCCGAGATTGAAACTGCTGACCGGCAGCGTTGCGAGCGACTTGTCGAGGCCGAGCAGATACATTCCGGTTAGCCCGCCGAGGGTAATGACAATCGCCGGTGCGGCACCATTGATCGCGGCTGCCGCCGCCAGGATGGCCGCGTTTCTGCGCGCGTGGGGATCTTCCGCGCTGGCGGCGGCGTCAAGGGTTTGATCTGTCACGATTCAGTCTCCGGCCGGGATCATAGTCCCGTAGCCGTCGGGCGTCGTTAAAAATGTGTATGGCTCAACCGCTGAAACCGTAGGGGCCGACCGTCGTGATCCAATATGACCGGTGGCCCCGCATCGGCCACAATTCGACCGATCCGCGAAAGGACAACACCCGTCTTGGCGGACTCCGCGGCAAAGCTGTCCGCGTCCGGCTCGGGAACCGTCGCCAGGATTTCGTAGTCGTCACCGCCGGTCAGGATCGTGGTTAGCGCCGACGGATCATGGTCTGCCAACCGGCGAGCGCCAGCGGATAACGGCAGTGCGGTTACGTCAAGCTCGCCACCAACCTTCGAGGCGCGGCACAAATGGGCGAAATCGCCCATCAACCCGTCGGAAACATCCAATGCACTGGTCGCGTAGCGGCGAAGGGTGGGCGCGAGTTCCGTCCGCGGCTGCGGAAACAGGTAGCGTTCCAGCAAATGGTCAGCGGCTTTGCCTGCCGGCATGGCATCGATCGTACCCTGGCGAATGCGAAGGCCAAGAGCCGCGTCCCCGATGGTTCCGGACACAAACACAATATCGCCAGGCGCAGCTCCCGAGCGGCGGACGATGCTGCCCGCCGGCAGCCGGCCAAACGCCGCAATCGAGATGGTGAGCCCATTTGCGGAACGGTTCGTGTCGCCACCATACAGAGTCACCCTGAAGCGTTCCTGATCCGCCGCCAGCCCGTCGGCGAAACCTCGAACCCAGTCTTCCGTCCAAGCCGGACCAAGTGCGAGCGACAGCAGATATCCGACCGGGGTCGCGCCCTTGCCAGCGAGATCCGAAAGATTGACCCGAAGCGCCTTTGCCGCAATCGCGGCCGGCGGATCGGCAGCGAAGAAATGCACACCCTCGGTGATCAGGTCGGCCTGAAGGACCAGGTCCTCCCCGCTCTTCGGAACGAAAACAGCAGCATCATCGGTCAGCCCGAAGGCGCCCGGATCAGCCGCAAGAGGGCGGAAATAACGCTCGATCAGCGCGAATTCACTGGGGCGCACGACCATTTCTATGTGGGCTCAGGCGCCCTGAACTCTGCCGGCCGGTACGAGCGAGCCAGGGCATCAAGAACAGCGTTGACCATTCCGGCCGCATCGGTATCGAAGAAGGCCCGCGCCACGTCGACATATTCGGAGATGATGACGCGGGCTGGTATGTCCGGCCGACTGGCCAACTCGAACGCGCCGGAGCGCAGCACCGCACGCAACGTAGCGTCGATCCGCACTAGCGGCCATCCGGGCGTCAATGCCTTATGAATCTCTGGGTCCAGCGACCGCTGATCGCGAACGACACCGGAAACCACATCACGAAAGAAGGCCGCGTCTGCCTGACGGTACTGCTCGCCATCAACCTCCCGACCAAGCCGGTCCGACTCGAACTCGGCAAGCACCATGGGCAGTGTCACCTCGGCGAGATCCATCTGGTAGAGCGCCTGAACAGCCGCAAGCCTGGCAGCGCCCCTCCGGTTGGCCGGCCGCTTTGCGATCTCGTCGCGGCCACTCATCGACCGAGGCCGAGCTGCTCACGAACCGCGATCATCGCGAGTGCGGCATCCGCCGCGCCGCCGCCCTTGTTGCCGGCATCGACATCCGCTCGCGCCCACGCCTGCTCGCGGTTGTCGACAGTGAGAACGCCGTTGCCCACAGCAGCTCCCTCGGCGATTGCAATATCCATGATCGCGCGGGCCGACTCGCCGGCGACAATATCGTAATGAGACGTCTCTCCGCGAATGACGCAGCCAAGAAGAACAAACCCGTCATAACGAGGGCCGCCGGACGCGGAGGCCTCAATCGCCATCGACAGGGCTGCGGGAAGCTCGAAGGATCCGGGGACCGACAGCCGATTATAGGAACCACCGCGCGCCTCGACGGCCGCCGCCGCACCTTTCACAAGTTCGTCGGCGATATCACCGTAGAACCGGGCATTGATGATCAAAAGATGAGGTGCGCGTGTCGGCATCGTCATTGAACGTCCCGCTGGACGCCGGACTTAGGCCGTTTCAGCGAGACGTGCAACATACCTGGCAATGAGGTCGACCTCCAGGTTCACCTTGTCCCCGTGCTTCCGCTCGTTCCAGTTCGTGACTTGCAGCGTGTGGGGGATGAGCAGGCAGTCGAACCGACCGCCGTCGACCGAGTTGACCGTCAACGAAGTCCCGTCGAGGGCGACGGACCCCTTCGGCGCGACGAGGCGGGCGACATCTTTCGGAGCCTCGAACCAGAACCGAGTTGTTTCCCCCAAATCGTCTCGATCGACCACTTCTGCAATCGCGTCGACATGTCCGCTAACCATATGACCGGACAACTCGTCGCCGATTTTCAAGGGTCGCTCCAGATTCAGGCGGCGTCCCACATCCCACTCCGAGGCGGTTGTGACTCTCAATGTTTCCGGCGCTGCATCGACTTCAAAGACCGTTTCGCTGCCTTCTGCTCCGTCGCAGGAGACAACTGTCAGGCATATGCCATTGCACGCGACCGATCCGCCGATGACCAACTGGTCGGGCTTCCATTTGCAGGCTATGGCAACACGCCGCACATCATTGCGTTCCCCGTTGGCAACAACGGACCCGACCTCAGAGACAATTCCCGTAAACATAGCTTTCTGCTTAATCTCTCCAATAGCGCCGCATGACGTCGTCACCGACGATTGCGGCGTCGATTTGGCGATAACGGGGGCTCCGTTCTATCGCCGACAAGGCATAGCCTTCCAGCGCGCGTACGCCATCCGGGCCAACGACAACCGGGGCCCTGAACAGCACGATCTCGTCAAGAAGGTCCTGCCCGAGCAGTGACGCAGCCAGGCGGGCGCCTCCTTCGACCAGAACGCGAGTGATCCCCTGCTCGGCCAGTGCCGTCAGCGCCTCATCAAGGTTCAGACCATCGGGTCCATCAGATGTTGCGATAATCTGGACGCCGGCCTCGACCAGAGCGTCCTTGCTCTTAAGGGTCGCTCCGGGACCGACGATCGCCGTCACCGGCACTTGGCGGGCCGTTGTCACGAGCTTGGAATCGAGCGGTAGTCGAGCCGTAGGATCAAGAACAATGCGCAGCGGTGACAGGGCCGTCAAACCGGGCAACCGTACAGTCAAACGCGGGTCATCCACCAGGACAGTCCCGATTCCGATCATCACCGCGTCGGATTCGCTACGCATCGCCTGGACCGCGGTCAGTGCCGGCTTGCCGGTGATCATCATGCGCTCGCCCTCCCGCCGTCCGATCATGCCATCAGCGGAGACTGCCAGTTTGAGCGTTACGTGGGGCCGCCCCTTTAGCACCCTGGAAAAATGGCCAGCGTGGTCGCGCGCCGCAGCCGTCGTAAGCACGCCTTCGGTAACCGCAATGCCAGCCGCCTCCAGCCCCGCGCGACCGCGGCCGGACACCCGCGGGTCCGGATCCTCAATCGCCATCACCACGCGGGCCAATCTCGCCTCGATAACGGCATCACTGCACGGTGGCGTTACACTGGCGTGGGAACAAGGTTCCAGAGTCACATAAAGAGTTGCGCCCTCAGCGTTGCTACCAGCCTGGTCAAGAGCCATCGTCTCCGCATGGGGGCGACCACCCGGAGCGGTCCAACCGCGACCGACAACGATCGGCTCCGTGCCACCCTTTCGGACAATCAGCGCGCCGACAGCCGGATTGGGGCGCGTTTGACCGAGGTTGCGCCGGCCGATGCGAAGGGCCGAAGCCATTAACCGCCGATCAAGCTCGGGCGACGAGTTGTGGATTTCGGCAAGATCGCTCATCGGATCACCGTTCAGCCTCATCGCTGCCGACGACGGCCTCTTCCGACAATTCGCCGACGAAGACTTCGAAATCGCGGGCTTCGCGGAAGTTCTTGTAGACTGACGCGAAACGGACAAACGCCACTGTGTCGAGGCCCCGGAGCCCTTCCATGACCAAGTGGCCGACCTTCTCCGATGGAACGTCGGATTCTCCGGAACTCTCCAGCTGCCGTACGATCCCGTTGAGCATTCGTTCGACGCGATCGGGGTCCACCTGGCGCTTGCGCAGTGCGATCTGGACCGAGCGTGCAAGTTTGTCCCGATCGAACGGCACGCGACGATTGTTCTTCTTGATCACCATCAGCTCGCGCAATTGTACGCGCTCGAAAGTCGTAAAGCGGCCCCCGCAGTCCGTGCAAATTCGCCGGCGGCGGATCGCGGTATTGTCCTCGGACGGCCGCGAATCCTTAACTTGGGTGTCAAGATTGCCGCAAAACGGACATCGCATGGGCGGGGTTTCTTGATGCTTGTCAGTTGGAGTAGATCGGAAAGCGTGACGTCAAGGCATGAACCTTGCTCTTGACCGCGGCTTCGGTCAACGGAGCTGATCCGCCTTCGGATTGGGCCACTGCATCGAGCACCTCGGCAATCAAATGCCCGACCTCCCGGAATTCGGCGATGCCGAAGCCACGCGTCGTGCAAGCCGGCGTCCCGAGCCGAATACCTGACGTGACGAAGGGCTTCTGCGGATCGAACGGCACGCCGTTCTTGTTGCAGGTGAGCCCCGCCCGAACCAATGCCTTCTCGGAAACATTCCCCTTCAACCCCTTCGGCCGAAGGTCGACCAGCATGAGGTGATTGTCCGTTCCACCGGATACGATATCGAAGCCACATCCGCGCAGCGTGTCGGCAAGCGCCCGAGCGTTGTCGACCACGGCCTTGGCGTACACCTTGAAATCCGGCCTCATCGCCTCGCCAAAAGCCACCGCCTTTGCAGCGATCACATGCATCAGCGGTCCGCCCTGGAGGCCGGGAAACACAGCGGAATTGACTTTCTTGGCAAGCGCCTCGTCCTCGGTGAGGATCAGCCCGCCACGGGGGCCTCGCAGCGACTTGTGGGTGGTCGACGTAACGATATGTGCATGTGGAAACGGCGAGGGATGCACGCCGCCTGCCACGAGGCCGGCGAAATGAGCCATATCGACCATCAAATAGGCGCCGACCGAGTCCGCGATTTCGCGAAAACGCTTGAAATCCCATACTCGCGAATAGGCAGTGCCACCCGCTATGATCAGCTTCGGTCGGGATGCCTTCGCGATCCGCTCTACCTCGTCATAGTCAATCAGGTGATCGTCGCGGCGAACCCCGTAGGGTGCAACGTTGAACCATTTGCCCGACAGATTCACCGTCGATCCGTGTGTCAGATGACCACCGGCGGCCAAGTCAAGTCCCATGAATGTGTCACCGGGCTTGAGCAAGGCCAGAAACACGGCCTGGTTCATCTGGCTTCCAGAATTCGGCTGGACATTGGCAAAAGCACAGCCAAACAGCGTCTTGGCGCGCTCGATCGCCAAGCTTTCTGCGATATCGACAAATTCGCAACCACCATAGTAGCGACGACCAGGGTAGCCCTCGGCATACTTGTTGGTCAGGACCGAGCCCTGTGCCTCAAGCACCGCTCTCGACACGATGTTCTCCGAAGCGATCAGCTCAATATCGTCCCGCTGGCGTTTGAGCTCGCCGGCGATGACGTCGGCAATCTCCGGATCGCTGTCTTCGACACCCCGGGTGAAGAAGTCCCAGTCTGCGGACTGATCGATGGCGGTATTGGTCACGGACATGACGCCAATGTTCCTGAGGATGGATGGTTGCGGATTCAAGAAGGCATGAGGCCGAACGAGGTTCGGTTACCACAAACACACACAGCGCGCCAAGGACGAGCCCCGACGCGCTGTGTGGTATCAGATGCCGTTGCGACTAGAGCTGGGTGCCCACCTGCGAGGCGTACTGTTCCAGCCCATCGAGGCCATAGATGTCGTTGCGGAAGTGAACGACCCCGTCACCCATCGCCCAGGCGGTGAAATACGTCCAGTGGACCGGGACACGTTTCGTCAACGGGACATCGAGACGTTCGCCGTTGCGATACATCTGGTCAACCTGTTCGCGGCCCCATCCCTGCGTGTCTCGCAGCAACCAGCCGATCAACTCGCGTACGTTCTGGACCCGCACGCAACCCGAGGAATCGAAACGATATTCTTCGTTGAACAGGCCCTTGGCAGGCGTATCGTGCATGTACACACCATCCTTGTTGTGGAAGTTGATGCGTACCTGACCGAGCGAATTAAAATCACCCGGGTCCTGTCGGAACATGTAGTTCGTCGCCTCGTCGGAATGCCAGTCCACCTGGCTTGAGAAGAGCTCCGAGCCCTGCTGGTTGTATATGCGAATCCGATAGTCTTCCAGATAACCGGGATCGCTCTGCATCTTTGGAATCAGGTCGCGGCGAATAATGCTGGCCGGGACGGTCCAGAAGGGATTGAAGTTCACTTCGTGAATTGCGCTGGACAGGATCGGCGACGGCCGGTCGACCTTGCCGACGACGGCGGTGTGGCGCTGCGCAACGTAACCGTTCTCGACTGCCTCGATCTGGGCCGCGGGAATATTCACCATCACGAATCGCTCACTCAGCTTCCCTGTGAGCATCTGAAGGCGAGTCATGTTGGTGGCAAGCTGATTGAGCCGGACGGTTGCGGGCACATTGAGCGCTGCGAAGGTCGAATTGCCCACAATCCCATCGGCCGGAATCCCGTGCCGGGCCTGGAAGCGCTTGACAGAGGCATCAACATAGGAGTCGAACGCATTCGATACGCCCAGCGTCGCGTCGAGATCGCCGGAGATGATCAATCGCTGCCGCAGAGCAGCCACCGGCGCCCCGCTGGCACCAATCCGCACGACCTGCTCGGCTGGAACCATCGGCCATCCGCCACGCGCCACGATATCGGAGTAGCTGGCAATCGCCAGGCTGACCGACTCGACCGTGGCCGGCGACAGGATCGGCGCGTTCGTTCGGACTTCAGGCGCGCTGACCACCGCCGTGTCGAAACCATCGGACCATTCCGTGGCCCGCTGCCGCAAAACATCCTGGATCGGGTCTTGCGCGGCCGCAGTATCGAGCCAAAATCCGGATGCGACAGCGGCAACACACGCCGACACGGCCACAAAGCCGGACAATGTTCTGCTTGTTCTCATTGATCGATCCATTCACCCACCACCCGGCGTTCTCGTTCATAGGCTCGGGATTCCGAAACTCAGCGAGACGCCGCTGGCATTGCATGAACCGGCAAAACCGACGGTCATCCTCAAGCAATCGAAGCCCAGACACCCACACTGCGCACCATATTCCTTTCTGCGGGTTAATATGGCGCTTTCGTGTCTGACCTCTACGGTGGCGCAGTTCCATGCAATGACTGTGGCACCATTGCCACGCATACCGAACCGGCCTGGGGAAAGGGTTTGCGATCAACCGTCGGCCGCGCGGGTTTGAAGTGCGCTCAACCAAAGTGACTACAAGCGGTAGAGGATCTGGTCGGTCCAGAAGCGCTCAAGTCGTTGCAGGGATTGATTCAATGCCCGGAAGTCCTCTGGCGCAATGCCACCGATCTGGTGAATCGAGCGGATATGGCGGTCGTACAGGTCGTTGACGATATTGGCGACCTCCTGTCCCTTTTCCGTAAGGCTCACCCGCACCGACCGCCGGTCCATCCGCGAGCGGCGGTGATGGATGTAGCCCATTTCGACCAGCTTTTTCAGATTGTAGGACACGTTTGAACCGAGATAGTAGCCGCGCGTGCGCAGTTCGCCTGCGGTCAGTTCGGCCTCGCCGATGTTGAACAGCAGCAGGGCCTGAACTGCATTGACATCCGATCGTTCGGACCTCTCGAATTCGTCCTTGATGACGTCGAGCAGGCGCCGGTGGAGCCTTTCGACGAGCGTGAGCGCCTCGAGATAAAGCGGCTTGATATCCGCCCCCTCCGTCGACGGGGGAGCAACTTCGGTCACCCTCTTCAGGTTGGTCATTTCTAGTGCGCCTCTCTGTTTCCCGGCAGGTTCAGCCCACCTGGTTGAGACACACGCTAGTCGCCTTCGCTGAAAATCCGCTTAAACTTCAAGATTAACCGTGCCTTACCGGAACGTAGGGGATTCGATGGATTAGTTGGATGTATCGTCTTTGATATTTCAGATAGTTACGCCTTTTTTTTCCCCGGCCCCGCCAACACGCGACGCTCCAGTATGTATAACATCAGGTATACAGCCAGCGTGACGCTGTGGAAGACGACGATCAGGGTGTCACTTCCGAATACGCCGATGAACAGCGTGTGCATGGCGACCACGGCAAGGGCGGCATAGATCCAAACGACATTGCCCCAGGCCACCCGCTGCCAGAGCCCGACAGCCGCGACAAGGTCGACTACGGCAAGATGCATCGTCGCCAGCTTCCAGTCCGTCGTCATGGCCTCGAAACTGCCGACCGAACTCTGGGTTAGACCAAGGATTACCGCCCAATGCCGAAGCCCCAGCAGCATCATGACGATTGCGATTCCGCGCCCGTAAATGGCCAGGATCAGGGCCGCGCGGTCTTCGCTCTGCTGACTTGAGGTATCGTTTTCTTTAATCGTCATTTCGAAACCATTGCAAACCCGCTAATGACGGCGGTGTTGGGGACGCATACACGGCGTTCGATGAACTGACCAGTCGCCGGAACATACGCCTTCGGGTCACACCGCGTTCGTGTTGCGACAGCCAGGGGAGGAAATTGCCATGACCACGCCGGCGCCACCGTTATCCACCGGATTCCCGCATGACCATGACTTGACCGACATTCTCCAGGGACGGCGAATGCGCCGCAATCGCCAGACTGATTGGTCACGAAGTCTCGTTCGCGAGTCGACCCTGACCGTTGGCGACCTGATCTGGCCGATCTTCCTCGTAGAGGGGACGGCCATTCGGCAACCTGTCGAGTCCTTGCCTGACGTGAGCCGGATGTCGGTCGACGAGGCCGTGACGGCAACCCGCGAGGCTTCGGATCTCGGTATCCCCGCGGTCGCTCTCTTTCCGTACACCGATCCGGCACTCCGGGACGAAAGCGCATCAGAGGCCCTCAATCCGCAGAATCTGGTCTGCAGGGCCTGCCGGGCGATCAAGACATCAGGCTCCGACATCGGTGTGATCACAGATGTGGCGCTCGATCCGTATACGAGCCACGGCCAGGACGGATTGATGGTTGGAAACGAGATCGTCAACGATCCTTCGGTCGCCCACATGGCCGTACAATCGATCATCCAGGCAGAGGCCGGAGCCGATGTCATTGCGCCGTCCGACATGATGGACGGTCGCGTCGGTGCCATCCGCCGAGCGCTTGACGGTGCAGGCTTCTCCAATACCCAGATCATGGCGTATTCGGCCAAGTTCGCATCGTCTTTCTACGGGCCGTTTCGCGACGCGGTCGGCTCGTCCGCTACCTTGAAGGGCGACAAGCGCACATACCAGCTGGATCCCGCAAACGGCGACGAGGCTCTCCGCGAAGTGGCGCTTGACGTGTCCGAAGGAGCCGACATGGTCATGGTCAAGCCCGGCCTGCCCTATCTGGACATCCTCTATCGCACCAAGCAGGCTTTTCAACTGCCTACCTTTGCCTATCAAGTGTCGGGAGAATACGCGATGATCCGGGCCGCGGCGGCGAATGGCTGGATCGATGAAGAAAGCGCCATGATGGAAAGTCTTCTGGCCTTCAAACGCGCCGGGGCCGACGGGGTTCTGAGCTATTTTGCTCCGATGGCAGCGCAGATTCTCAACCGGTAGAGCAGACTATTGCCCAGGCGATGATGAACCGCCGAAAGACTGCGCGACGCTTGCTTATCAGGGCCGAGACGATCATTCTTGCCGCGGCGTGGGTGGCCCAGGACCCGGGGGAGGTCAGGAATGAGTGACGACGCAAGGCGGGCGGAGTATGCCGTCTTCAGCCCGGATGCGCATCCGGAACTCTACGAGGGGATTCTATCGAAGCGCGTCGTGGCTTTCGTCATTGACGCAATCATCGTGATCCTGCTGCTGATCCCGGCCGGACTGGTCGTCTTCATCGTCGGTGTCATCACACTTGGCTTGGGGTTCGTCCTCTACGCGGCTCTTTTTGCAATCGTCGCGCTTGGCTATGTTGGATTGACGCTCGGCGGACCCCAGGCGGCAACAATCGGAATGCGCGTGACGGCGACCGAAATGCGAACCTGGAGCGGCGGGCTTCCGTTCCCGACACTGGCCATCTTGCACGCGTTGGTCTTCTGGTTCTCCATCGGGCTGCTTACGCCGATCGTCCTGCTGGTCGGGCTGTTCACCCGTCGTCGCCAATTGCTCCATGACCTGCTGCTCGGCACGCTGGTTCTCAATTCCGTCCCGCTGCGTGCACTCGACGGCTGATGTTCTGCTTCAAACGAAGCCGGGCCGTTCATTCTTTTGAGCGTCGCTCGACAGTCGACATGGTCCGAGGCAGATAACCGCGATGGCAGCGCTAGACGTAATGATGTGGCTGACCTTCGCGATGATTATCGGGATGGTGGTAGCTTTTGCGAGCGAGCGATGGTCGATCGAGCTTATCTCGATTGCCTCACTCGTCGCCTGGCTGGCCCTTTTCTGGGCCGGCCCGATGACAATGGGCGTGACCAGCCCGCTCAACCCCGATGACCTGCTGGCCGGTTTCTCCAATCAGGCGCTGGTCACCGTCCTGGCGATGCTCGTCGTCGGTCAGGGTTTGTTCCAAACCGACGCTCTGGAGCGGCCGACCGCGCTGCTTGCCCGCTATGGCAGCAAGACCGGCATGGGGTCGGTGGTTCTGATTCTGTTTGTCGTCATGGTGACCAGCGCCGTTGTGAACGACACGCCGGTCGTGGTGATGTTTTTGCCGATCATCAGTGCGATTGCCGCCGCGCGCGGCATTGCAACGTCGAAAGTGCTGATTCCGTTGAGTTTTGCCGCGCTGCTCGGAGGTAAGACGACGTTGATCGGAACGTCGACAAACCTGCTCGCGGCCGGTGTGGCCGAGAAGGCCGGTGGACTCATGATCAGCTTCTTCGAGTTCACTGTTCCGGCCGTGATCATGGCGGTTTTCGGCTTTGCCTATGTGGCCCTGGTGTTGCCGCGCATCCTGCCGGCCAGGGCGGGCATGGCCGATCAGATGACCGGCGGCAGCGGCAAACAGTTCATTGCACAGATCGACGTGACGTATGGCCATCCGCTGGCTGGAATGAGCTCCGTGTCCGGTATGTTCCCTGCGTTGAAGGACATGACGGTCCGCCTCGTGCAACGAGGCGAGCACCCATTCCTGCCCCCATTTGAGAACCTCATGCTCAGGCCGGGTGATACGGTCATCGTCGCTGCCACGCGCAACGCTCTGACTCGGGCGATCTCCGAGGGCGCCGCGACGCCGACCCGTGACTCTCCCGAAACTGAAGGCGACGCAGCGTCCGCGATGCCGACCAAGAATGTGACCTTGGCCGAGGCAGTGGTTGCGCCAGGGTCACGGCTTATTGGCCGAACAATCGAACAGGCGGCCATCCATCTGGAAACCGGTACGGTCGTGCTGGGGGTCGAGCGCCGCAGTCGAATGCCCCGCATGCCGCTCAGCGATATCCGCCTGGAGGCCGGCGACGTGCTTCTCGTCGGCGGGACGCGCGAGGCCATCGAAGGTCTACGGATCAATCGCGACCTTCTGCTCCTCGAATGGTCGGCTGCGGATCTGCCGACGCGCCGCTACGCCAAACGGGCCCTTGTGATATTTGCGGCTATGGTGGTCTACGCAGCCAGCGGTATCGGGCCGATCGTCATCGGCGCGCTGGCAGCCGCGTTTGCCATGATCGCTTTTGGTTGTCTCAACATCCGCCAGGCCATGCGCGCCTTCGACCATCGGATCTTTCTGATGGTTGGCGCTTCGCTCGCCGCCGCAACAGCGCTGGAGGCCACCGGTGGAGCCGTGTTCGTTGCTGATGCGGCAATCTCGCTGGTGATCGACTATCCGGTCAGTGTTACGCTATCGGTGCTGTTCCTGGTGGTTGCTGTGCTGACCAACGTCCTCAGCAACAATGCGACAGCGGTGCTGTTCACCCCGATCGCGCTCCAACTCGCCCTGAAGACGGGCAACGACCCCCTGCCCTTCGTGGTTGCCGTGATCCTCGCGGCCAGTTGCGCGTTTGCCTCGCCGATCGGCTATCAAACCAATCTGCTGGTGATGGGCCCTGGCCACTACCGCTTCCGCGACTATCTGATCGGGGGCTCGCCCCTCGTCCTGCTGATGTGGGTAGTCTACAGCTTTGTCGGTCCCTGGTATTATGATCTGTGGTGACTCTGCGCGAACCGATCCGGCATGACCCACCAGCCAACTGACACACCGCAGTTCTATCTGACAGCCCCGGCACCGTGCCCTTATCTGGAGGGCCGGCAGGAACGAAAGGTGTTTACCCATCTGGTCGGCGAGCGTGCTGCAGCGCTCAACGACCTTCTCACCCAGGGCGGTTTCCGTCGCAGCCAGAACATAGCCTATCGCCCCGCCTGCGAAAGCTGCCGCGCCTGTATCTCGGTGCGCTGCGTCGTCGACAATTTTTCCATGACCCGAAACATGCGCCGGGTGATGCGCCGCAATCGCGACCTGATCGGTACTGGAGTCGCCGCCAGCCCATCATCGGACCAGTACAATCTGTTCCGCCGCTATCTCGATTCTCGCCATTCCGAGGGAGGCATGGCCGACATGACCGTTCTCGACTATGCGATGATGGTCGGTGAATCCTTTGTCAGCACCGAGGTCCATGAATACCGCTTCCGCGGTCCCGATAGCGCTTTTACCGGGCGCGGCGAAGGACCGCTCATCGGCATGGCACTGACCGACGTCCTGGCCGACGGTCTGTCGATGGTCTACTCATTCTACGATCCCGACTACGCCGATCGCAGCCTCGGCACCTATATGATCCTCGACCACATCGCGCGCGCCAGAAAAATGGGACTGCCCTATGTCTATCTCGGCTACTGGGTCGAGGGATCACCCAAGATGGACTACAAGCGCCGGTTCCGCCCTCAGGACCATCTGATGGCCCGCGGATGGACCCGCGTCGATTAGTCCGAACTGCTCACACTCCCTGCGGTCTGCGCCGACTCACGCCTCGGCAGCGCCGAAGAAGTCCGAAGCTCGCATCGGGATACGGTCAAGCCTTTCGACGCGCTCCGTTGCGCGCTTCAGGCGGCCCGAAGGGTTGCAGATGACACGGTGCGTGTGACATGCAGCCTAAAGGCGCTCGGCGACGCCGGGGATCAGCGGGACGAAGCGAACGTCGGCCAGGATGGTTTCCTTAACGCCGGCTTCGGTCCGCACAAATCGCTTGAGCTGCTGAACGCCGGACGGCGGTCCAACGGGCGCCACGAGGATGCCGCCCGTTCGAAGCTGGTCGAACAATGCCTGCGGCACAGCGTCGGCGGCAGCGGTCACCACGATCTTGTCGAACGGTGCATGCTCGGGCCAGCCCTCGGTTCCATCCGAGGCAGCGGTGGTGATGTTGTCGAGGCGGAGTGTCTTGAATCGCGACTCGGCCGTGCTGACAAGGGTGCGGAACCGGTCGATCGTGTAGACGTGGCTGGACAGCTTGGCGAGAACGGCCGCCTGGTAGCCGCTGCCGGTTCCAATCTCGAGAATCCGATCCTCGACCTGCGGGTCCAACGCCATGGTCATCATGCCAACGATGACCGGTGCGGAGATTGTCTGGCCGCATTCGATCGGCAAGGCTCGCTCGGCATAAGCCTCACTCCGAGTCTCGGCTTCGACAAACACGTCCCTTGGCACAGCTTCAATCGCCGAAACAACCCGCTGATCCGTGATGCCGACGCGGCGTAGCCGCAACAGCAGTTCGGCGATGCGAACCCGGCGCTCCTCCGGGTCGATGTCCGGCATGATCAAACGTCTCCGTTGAAGTGCTGTCGCAACCCCTCGCGGAGGTCGTGGGCGGTCATATCCAGGCGCAACGGCGTCAGGGAGATGGCACCGTCCTTGAGCGCCTCAAGATCCGTTCCCGGCATGATGTCGGGCCGGGCACGGCGGTAGGCCAGCCAGTAGTATGGATTGCCACGACCATCGGTCCGCTCGTCGATATGCAGTCCGTGGGTGAGTTTGCCCTGCGCCGCTACCATGAGGCCACTTACGGCGTCCGGAGCCCGATTGGGGAAGTTGATATTGTAGAGCACCGCATCGGGAAATCCGAAATCGATCAGCCTCCGGATGAGGTCGGGCCCGTGAGCCTCGGCGGTTTCCCAAGGAATCTGGCGCACCCCCTCTTCGAACGTGTAGGCTTGGCTGAGAGCGATCGACGGAGCACCGAGCAGGGTGCCCTCCATCGCCCCCGCAACCGTGCCGGAATAGGTTACATCGTCCGCAATGTTCTGGCCCGAATTGACGCCGGACAGAACCAGATCCGGCAGGCCACCGAGGATGCGTCGTACCGCCATGATCACGCAGTCGGTCGGGGTGCCGCGCAGTGCGAATTTCTTCTCGCTTACCTGACGAAGCCGCAACGGGTCGCTTAACGACAGCGAGTGCGACAGGCCGCTCTGGTCGGTTTCCGGCGCCACAGTCCATATGTCGTCCGATAGCTCGGCCGCGATCCTTTCCAGGACTTCAAGTCCCGGTGCGTGGATCCCGTCGTCATTGGTGATGAGAATGCGCATGACGATCAGCCGATCCTTTCGATAGCGCCCATATAGGGTCGCAGGGCTTCCGGCACGGTGATCGAGCCGTCAGGGTTCTGGTAGTTCTCCATCACGGCGATCAATGCGCGGCCGACTGCCACTCCCGACCCGTTAAGGGTGTGGACGAGACGCGTCCCCTTGCCCTCCTTCGGCCGGTAACGGGCCTTCATCCGCCGCGCCTGGAAGTCTCCGCAGATGGAGCAGGAAGAGATCTCACGGTATTGCGCCTGGCCTGGCAACCAGACCTCGATGTCGTAGGTCTTCCGGGCAGCGAAGCCCATGTCGCCGGTCGACAATGTCATGGTACGATAATGCAGGTTGAGCCGCTGCATGACCGTCTCGGCACAGACGAGCAGGCGCTCCTGCTCGTCGAGCGATTGCTCCGGCGTGGTGATCGACACGAGTTCGACCTTATTGAACTGGTGCTGTCGAAGCATCCCGCGAGTGTCCTTGCCGGCCGCCCCGGCCTCGGAGCGAAAACAAGGGGTCAACGCTGCGTAGCGACGCGGAAGTTCGTCCTCACTCAGGATCGATTCACGCACCAGGTTGGTTAGCGGAACCTCGGCAGTTGGGATCAGCCACAAACGTGACTCGGCGGTCTCATGCTCGGTGGCGAACATGTCCTCCGCTGCTTTTGGCAAATTCCCGGTACCAAAGGGTGCATCATCTCGGACCAGAAGCGGCGCCTGGGTTTCTTCGTAGCCGTGCTCGGTCGTGTGGAGATCGAGCATGAACTGGCCAAGCGCCCGTTCCAGCCGCGCGAGCCCGCAACGCAGCACGACAAAACGGGAGCCAGAAAGCCTGGCGGCGGTCTCGAAATCCATCTGGCCGAGCACTTCGCCAAGCTCGAAATGCTCTTTGGCATCGTTCATCGTGGGTTTGGTCCCCCAACGCCGATACTCTGCGTTGGCCGCCTCGTCCGGTCCAACCGGAACGTCGTCGAGCGGCAGATTGGGGATCACCGCCAGCGCATCCTCCAGCGCCCGGTCGAGTATTCTACCCTTGCTCTCCGCCTCCTGAAGGAACGCCTTCAAATCCGCGACTTCAGCCATCAGCCGCTGGGCAGTCTCCTCGTCTCCGGATGCCTTGGCCTTGCCGATCGCCTTCGACGCGGTATTCCGCCGCGCCTGAGACTCCTCCAGCGCCTTGATATGGGTGCGCCGCTCTTCGTCCAGCGTAATCAGCGATCCCGCCGCGGGCGCGGCGCCACGGTCCTTCAGGGCGCGGTCAAGCGCCTCCGGGTTGTCACGAATCCATTTGATGTCGAGCATGGGAGCTGTCGCCGGTATGTCTTTCGGTCCCATAGGCCGCGGCCTTCAGACCAGGGAAATCCGCCAAAGGTCGCACTCGCAGAACCGGGCGCCGCGGAGATGCGCCGTCATACCTGCGTCAGCGCCGCGTGGGAAGACTCTCCGCCGTTTATTCGGCCGCCTCTGCGGCTGCTCGCGCTGCCTCGGCCTCCGCCCGTCGCCTCTCGACAAAGCGCACCGAAAGGATTGAACCCTCGTAGAGGAGAAGCGTCGGGATGGCCAAACCGAACTGGGAGATGATGTCCGGCGGGGTCAGAATTGCCGCGGCGGCAAAGGCCGCGACGATTGCGTAACGCCGGAAGCGCCTCAGCGAGGCGACCGTGACGACACCAATCCGCGCCAGCAGGGTCAGCACGACCGGGAGTTGGAAAACCACACCGAACGCGAGGATCAGAGTCATGATCAAGCTGAGATATTCGTTGACCTTGGGAAGAAGCTCGATTGAGACCTGACCGTCGCCTCCCTCCTGTTCCAGACCCAGGAAGAATGACAGGGCCAGGGGCATGATAACGAAATAGACAACCGCCGCGCCAAGGATGAACAACAGCGGTGTTGCAATCAGGTAGGGGATGAAAGCGCCGCGCTCGTGCTTGTATAGGCCGGGCGCTACGAATTTGTAGATTTGGACGGCGATCACCGGAAACGCAAAAAAGATCGCTCCGAACAGCGCGACCTTGATCTGGGTGATGAAGAACTCCTGCGGGGCAGTGTAGATCAGTTTGACATCGCGAGACGGCCCGGCGGCCCACTCGAACGGAACGACCAGAACGTTGTAGATGTCCTGGGCGAAAACGAAACACACGACAAACGCAACGAGCACGGCAATCATCGCCTGGATCAGGCGGGTGCGCAGTTCGATGATGTGCTCAATCAGAGGGGCGCGGCTGGCTTCGACCTCGTCATTGGCCTCTTTGGGCTCTTCGGACTTGTCCGCGTCAGGTGCAGTTGAATCGGTCACGTCTTGGCCTCTTCAACGACAACGTCGGGCGCCGACGTCATGACCGGTTCCCGCGGCTTTGCTGTCGCGCCGATTTCGGGCCTGAGCTCTTCCTCGGTCTCGGGAGAAGCCTCCGTCTCGGGAGAAGCCCCGGCCTCGGGAGAAGCCTCGGCCTCGGGAGAAGCCCCGGTCTCGGGAGATGCCCCGGTCTCGGGAGATGCCCCGGTCTCGGGAGATGCCCCGGTCTCGGGAGATGCCTCGCGCTCGGGTGGAGCCGCGGCGGCTGACTTCTCGCCGGGCGTCTCCGGTTTCTTGCCCTCTGACGCCGCCTTGAGATCCTCCTTGAATCCAGACTCTACCTTTGCGATCTCTTCCCGCACCTTGCCGATAGGATCGATCCGGCCGATATCGGTCACCTGTTTTTTGACGTCGTCGAGGTCTGCTTCGCGAATCGCCTCGTTGAATTGCCGCTGGAAATCGCCGGCCATGCGGCGCGCCTTGCCGGTCCAGTGCCCAACCGAGCGAAGCGCGCGCGGCAAATCCTTCGGGCCGATCACAATGATGGCCACGACCGCGATGAAAAGAAGCTCTGTCCAGCCGAGATCGAACATCTTGTTGCAACCCGGCCGCCCTTAACTTCGACGGCCGTTCAGGTGCCGCAGAGGTGCGGCTGCCCGGCTGTCAGGTTGCCTTGGTTTTTTCCCGGGACGCCTCGACATCCACGGTCATCGTTGGCTGATCGTCGATCTTCTGAGGCTCATCGTCGTCGGCGAGCCCTTTCTTGAAGCTCTTCATGCCTTTGGCGACATCGCCCATCAGGTCGGAAATCTTGCCGCGGCCGAAAAGAAGAACAACCACCAGCGCCACGATAAGAATTTGCCAGAGACTCAAACCACCCATTGGTTCACTCCACTCCATGTGCTTGCGGACGACTATCGCAGACGCACTGCGCCGCCGCAATCGCCACCTGCACCAGATGTAGGGGGATAATGGCGATCAGGCAAACACTACAGCCTGCAAAAAGCTGTTTTTCTGGCCGCAGCTGCCTGGCGACGGGCAAACAACCGGGCGGAATCAATCGCCTACCTGCTATTTCCCGGCATATCGGCGTTCAGGCACCCTCCACCGCCTCGTCAAACAGGTCGTCGGCACTATCCAGGGGGTCTTCATCGTCGGTAAGTTGCTCCCCGACATGCGGTTCCGGCACACTGAAGTCGGACGGAACGCGACTGTCGAGCAGGCCGGCGCCTTTCAGTTCGTCCAGGCCCGGCAGGTCCGCCACCGTATCCATGCCGAAATGGGAAAGAAAAGCATCGCTGGTTCCATAGGTAACCGGCCGGCCCGGCGTCCGTCGGCGGCCCCGCAGGCGAATCCAGCTCGCCTCAAGCAGCAGGTCGAGGGTCCCTTTGGAGGTCGCCACACCACGGATTTCCTCGATTTCAGCGCGCGTTACCGGTTGGTGATAGGCAATTATCGCGAGCGTCTCCATTGCCGCGCGAGACAGCCGTTTTTGTTCCACTGCCTCACGCGAAAGAAGAAATGCCAAGTCGGCGGCAGTTCGCAGGCTCCATTTACCTGCAACCTGCACGAGATTGACACCGCGATCAGCGTAAGTGTCCTGAAGGTCACGCAGCAGCCCGTTCACATCGGTCCCCTCGGGCAATCGTCCGGCGATGTCATCGGCAGCAAGCGGTTCAGAGGAAGCGAACAACAGTGCCTCGACCATGCGCATTGTCTGATGGCGCTCTTCCGGAGTCCGGTCCCCGGCGACGGCGTCGTTGTCAACGGCAATCGTTACGACAGACGTAGGACTAGCCATGGGTGGCCTCCGATGGTGCTGCATCGCGCGGCATGTGGTCGCGGATGTACAGGGGAGCGAATGCTTCAGTCTGGCGAATCTCTATCCGCCCCTCGCGAACCAACTCGAGGCTGGCGCCAAAAGAGCTCGCCGTCACCGTTGCACGATCCTCGCCGGCCAAATAGGGCGCCAAGAAAGTCTCGAGAGGCGCCCAATCCGCCAGCGAGCCTATCATCCCGGCCAGCAGCTCCTTGGCTTCTTGAAGCGACCACACGGTGCGCCTGCGTACGTGGACGATGGAGATCGACTGTTCCTGGCGGCGAGCGGCATAGGCGGACAGAAGGTCGTACAGCGTCGCCGAGTACTCGCTGCGCTTGACGACGGCCACGGGTTCCGGCGCTCCCCGCGCCAGGACGTCGCGACCCAGCCTGTCGCGATTCGCCAACCGCGCCGCGGCGTCACGCATTGCCTCAAGCCGCTGGAGTCGAAATGCCAATTCCGCGGCCAGTTCCTCGCCGCTCGGCTCGTCGGACTCCGGTTCCGGAAGGAGAAGACGCGACTTGAGATAGGCGAGCCACGCCGCCATGACCAGATAATCCGCCGCGACTTCGAGCCGAATGCGACGGACCTCCTCGATGAAGTCCAGGTACTGCTCCGCCAATGCGAGGATTGAGATGCGCGTGATGTCAACCTTCTGGCTGCGAGCAAGGGCCAGAAGCAAATCCAGCGGCCCCTCGAACCCGTCGACGTCGACGACCAGCGCAGGCTCTGCATCCGCGCGCTCGAGCGGCGAAAACGCCTCCCAGATCTCGTTCTGATCCGCGGCCACGATCACACGGCCTCCGCCCGATTGACCATGTCAGCCAGCGCAATGAACTCTTCTCGGCCCGCCATGCGATCGAACGACAAAGGAGCCTGGGCACATGCCAGAAGGTGCTCAGCTCGCTCGCCGGATCGGCCGGCGAGCTCAGGCACCGCCTCCGCCACTGCACGCATCTCTTCGATTTTGCCGTTGCAATGAAGCACAATATCGCAACCGGCGTCATGTACGGCCGCCGCACGAACGGCACAGTCGCCGGTCAGTGCATCCATCGAAAGATCATCGCTCATGAGGAGTCCGTCAAAACCGATTCGCTCACGGATAATATCGCGGATCACAGCCGATGACGTTGTTGCCGGCCTTTTTACGTCGATCGACGTGTAGCGTATGTGAGCCGTCATCGCTCCCGGCAGATCGGCCAGTGCAACGAACGGAGCAAAGTCGATCTCGGCCAGCAGGTCGAGGCCAGCGTCTACCGATGGCAGGCTGACATGGCTGTCGGAAATCGCTCGACCCTGGCCGGGCATATGTTTGACCACCGGACACACACCGCCAGCGCTCAAGCCATCTGCCAAGGAGCGCCCGAGGATTGCCACGAGCCCTGGATCACTGCCGAACGACCGGTCGCCGATCGCTTCGCTGGTGTGGGGCGTTGCGACATCAAGAACCGGAGCGCAGTCTACCGTTATGCCAAGCGGCTGAAGATCGCTGGCGATTAGCCGACCCAGGAGCCACGCAGCCCGAACGCCGCGATCGAGATCGTCTTCGGCAATCCTGCCAATGACCCGGCATGCCGGATAATCAGGCCAATGCGGAGGCCTCAGCCTGCGAACGCGCCCGCCCTCCTGATCGATCAGCACCGCGGCGTCGGGTCGCCCGACTGCGGCGCGGAATGCCACGACCAGATCGCGGATCTGATCCGGCGTCTCGCAATTGCGACCAAACAGGATCAGCCCCCAAGGGTGCTCCCGGGAAAAAAAGGCCGTCTCCTCAGCCGTTAGTCGCGGCCCGCTGCAACCCGAAATAAAGGCTTTCGCCGCCATCACCCCTCGCCGAGCCTGACCAGTGCTCCGATTCCGACTTTTGCTACCCCTTGCAACACCCGCTCGAGCAAAGTCGGGATCACAGGGACCACCGGCAAATCTATGATCCTAGTGGAGCTTTCGAACTCTGACATTTGAGCGACGGCCTTGCCGTAAGCGGGGCTCAAATGTCAAATTCGCACCACTAACGCGCCAAGATGCATTCGCCGCCGGCCGCTTTCAGGTCCTCGCAAAGCCTTGATGCGTCGCGACTCGAAAACGGGCCGATCCGGACTCGGTAGTAGATGCCGCGGTCACCGAGATCGGCCCGAATAATGGCTGCCTGGTAGGGGCCGAGGATGCCGGGATAACGGTTCTGGAGGCTGCTGTAGGTCGACCGGGCGGCGTCTTCCGTCCGCTGGGCAGACACCTGAACCAAAACACCGCCAGAGCCGGCCGAAGGTGCCGCGGACGCCGGCACGGTTCCAGCCGCCAGGTCAATGGGACCGCCGTTCCCGGATGTCTGATTCTGCGGCGGCGCAGGCGCGGGATCCGGCCTCGTCGTCTCCACAGGCGCCGGCGCCGGAGAGGGCTCCGGGTCGCTCGGTGCGTCATTGACAACGGTCTCGGCGGGTTCGGCGGTCGCCACCACCGTTTCCTCGGGTTGCGCGACAAGCGGGACAGGTTCCGGCTCAGGAACCAGTGACAATCCGCGATCGGGATCAGTAACACCGAGCGGATCGGGATTAACCGCGACATCCTCCCCCTCAAGCACAGCGTCCATGTCCGTTCGCATGTCGGTGGCCACGCTGGCCAGGTCGCTGGACTGACCGTCGGCGCCGTCCAGGCCTTCGGCCCCTGCCGCGCCCTCCTCGACCGCTTCGCTGGACACAATCGTACCGTCAGGACGCACAACAACCGTGCGGACCTTCTTCGGACCAATGGATGCATCGGCCGCCGCGGGCAAATCGCTTTCGGCGTCCGTCGAACCCACTCCATCGCCGGAGTCCGCGATTGGGCCATCGATCCCCGGCCCGCCGGGGACAATCACCCTGGCAATCGGGTTGTTGGCGAGATCCTCGTCATCGGCAGGAACGTCGACAATCGGGTCATCCCCGCCGGTCACCAAAGTGGTCTCGGAGCCCGTCTCGGTATCGTCGACGCGATCATAGATGAGTTTGCCCTGCTGATCCTGATCTGTGGCTGCCGGGGCGTCGGGAAACACCTTGGTGGGGGTCGAATCGGCGGCAATGACCGGCGGCGGCTCATCGCTTTGTGTATCTCCGCCCATCAGATACGCCGCAGCCGCGCCAGCGAGCGCGATGACAAAGATACCACCGATAACCGCCACTGCTCGCCCGGACCGGCGACGCTTGAGGCTCGCAAGCTCCTCCTCGGGAAACGGCGGAAGATCGTCTTCAGGAGCGTAGGCCGCAGTATCCAGGTCCTCGAGGGAGAAATCGTCTGGGAAATCAGCGCCATCGCCCCCCTGAACATGCTGTGAAGGCCGGGCTTCCGGTTCGATCGGTTCGGAAGGAGGCGCAGGTACCCGAGGCGGCTCTGGCCTCACGCGCGCTGCGGCTCTGGGCGGGGCAAGACGCGGCGGCCGGTCATCACTTCGCTGTGGTGTGTCGGCGCCATGACGGCGGCTGGCAGCGGGAACAGCCGGTTCGGCCGGAAGGACATCATCCTCCTGCGCTACACCCGGTCGCGACGGACGCAAACGAAGCCGCGAGAAATCAGAACGCGTCGCCGGACGCCTGGGTGGCGCGGGTTGCCGTTCAGCGACCGGCGGTTCCTCGGACTGCGCCGGCGGCTCCGAAGGAGGCTCGGGCTGGCGATAGAGTTGCCGCGGCGGTCGGGTCAGGACAGCCGGCGGTGGCTCGACAGAATCGACCGGCGGAGGCTCGGCAGGCTCAACCGGCGGAGGCGACGCCGGCTCGGGTGGCGTTGGCGGTGAAGGGGAAATGGCCTCAGGAGGCGGTTGTCTCGGCGGCTCTACCGGATCCTGGAGCTCTGCCAACACGTCCTCGACAGTCGCCATCGGTTCCAACGGTAGTGGTTCGACCGGTACCGCGGCTGGCGGCTCCGGCTCTGGCCCTGGAACCAGCGGCGACAGGTCCACATTCGGCTCAACCGGCCCGGGCGCGGGCGGTAAAACCGGGTCGGACGCCGCTTTATTGACCGTCGGTTGCCCCCCCTCCGGCGGCGCCGGTTCCGATTCGCCAAACGGCTCTCCAAGCGCCGCAAACGATGCCTGAAGGTCGTTCAGTAGTTCCGATTCGAGATCCGCGGCAATGTCGTTCTCGGCTGCCTCCTCGGGCGCCGGCACCGTCTTGCCCTTTTCCGCGGGCGGCGGATCAAAACTGGCACGGCCCGTAACGATACGCGCAAGTTCGGCGAGCGGATCGTCACCCTCGTCCGAAGCTACCGGCCTGCGGTCCCCGGGCGGTCGGACAGTCAGTTTTGGATCATAGCGATCGGGCATCGGGTCTTACTTTCAATTCCAGAGCGTGGCGATCGCCTGTCCCGAGCGACGTCAACGCATTTCCTCGGGCGCGCGTACGCCGAGGATGGCCAGCCCCGACGACAACACCAGTTTTATGGCATGAACGAGGGCAAGCCGCGCCATGGTCAACTCTGATTCAGTTTGGTTAATAAATCGCAATTGCGGCGACTCCTTGCCGCGATTCCAGTGGGCGTGAAACGCGGCCGACAGCTCGTAAAGGTAGAATGAGACGCGATGGGGCTCGCGAGCGACCGCGGCCGCCTCGACTATTCTTGGAAACTCAAGCAACCGTCGCACCAGAGCGAGTTCTCCCGCGTCCACGAGGCCATCAAGGTCGGTGGCGATCAACGATGCTTTGCTGACGTCGAGCTGCGGCATTTCGCTCGTAGCCTGCCTAAATACCGAACAGGTCCGGGCATGGGCGTACTGAACGTAGAACACCGGGTTGTCTTTTGACTGTTCGGTGACTTTATCGAAATCAAAATCGAGCTGCGCGTCGTTTTTCCGATATACCATCATGAAGCGGACCGGATCGGGGCCGACTTCGTCCACCAGGTCCCGCAATGTGACGAAGTCGCCGGCGCGCTTGGACATCTTCACCGGCTCGCCACCCCGCAGCAGCCGGACAATCTGGACCAGCTTCACCTCCAGATCCGCTTCGTTGCCGCTTAGCGCGGCCACCGCAGCCTGCATCCGCTTGACATAACCACCATGGTCTGCGCCCCAGATATCGACCATATGCCGGAAGCCGCGCCGCATCTTGCTGTAGTGGTAGGCGATATCGGCGGCGAAATAAGTGGGGCTTCCATCGGATTTGATCAGCGGCCTGTCCACGTCATCGCCGAACTCGGTCGACCGAAACAGGATTTGTTCACGATCCTCCCAGTCGTCTGGAAGCTGCCCTTTAGGTGGCGGCAGCCGGCCCTTGTAAACAAGCCCTTTCTTCTCGAGTTCCGTGGTCGCCTCGGCGATGGCATCGATACCGCCGCTGCTCAGAGTGTCCTCGGAGAAAAAGACATCATGGCCAATGTCGAGTAGCGCCAGATCATCACGAATCGCATTCATCATCGCACGGATGGTCGTCTTGCGCACCACCGGCAGCCATTCCGCCTCCGACATGGCCCGTAGCCGGTCGCCGTATTCGGTGGCAAGCGCTGCTCCAACCGGCCTCAGATAGTCGCCTGGATAGAACCCCTCCGGCATCGCCCCGATCGCCTCGCCAAGCGCCTCCCGGTAGCGCAGGAAAGCGGAACGGGCGAGCACATCGACCTGTGCCCCAGAGTCGTTGATGTAATATTCGCGGGTCACTTCATAGCCGGCAGCATCCAGTAGATTGGCGAGAACATCTCCCACCACTGCACCGCGACAGTGCCCGATATGCATGGGGCCGGTCGGATTGGCGGACACATACTCGACGTTGATCCTCTTGCCGCCGCCGATGCCGGAACGTCCAAAGTCAGCGCCCGACCGCAGAAGCGCCCCCAGAGCCCGGTGCCAGTAGCCCGCGGTCAGCCGCAGATTGAGGAATCCTGGCCCGGCAACCTCCGCCGTCTCGACATCCTCATCGCCGGCGAGGGCTTCGGCGAGGCGAATGGCGAGCTCCCGCGGCTTCATTCCGAGCGGCCTGGCGAGAACCATCGCAGCGTTGGACGCGAGGTCGCCATGCGCCGGATCGCGGGGTGGCTCGACCACCAGCCGCCCGGTATCGAGGTCACGGCACCCTTCCTGTTCGCCAATCACGCCGATGGCGGTGGTCAGTCGCTGGGTGAAGTCCTGAAAAATGTTCATGTTTGGCCAATAATCGGATGTCGCGCCGCCTAGCCCAAATACCCGGTGGGGTCAAACGTTACACCAACGCCCGATTCGTCTCGCGACCACGAGCCTGCTCCCAGTCTCGACGTTGGACATACTGTGCTGACGGGTTACAGCGAAGCACCGTGGCCGCTCCTTTCCCGAGGATGCTCGGGTCGAGGAAAATGACCGGGCCGGCGCCGACGCTACGGCAAGAAGACTGCCTGGCTTCTGCAGCGACGGCGCAAACGCGTCCGTGGCCACCTCACCGCCTGACAACAAGCGTCTCACCGACTCGCGGCGTTCGCGTGTCGAGGCCATTGCCGCCGGCAGCGAGAAACCGACGCCGCTGCTCAACCGGCGCTTCCTCACTCAGCGCAAACGTACCCCAGTGAACGCCGATCGCCGTAGCCGCCCCGGTGATCCGGGCGATCTGCGCGGCCTCATCCGGATCGACATGGAATGGCGCCTGGAACCAGCGCGGCGACCAGGCGCCGATGGGAACCAGTGCGACATCGACCGATCCCGACCGCCGTCGGATCTCCTCGAAGATTGTCCCGAAGCCGGTGTCGCCGGCAAAATAAACCGCGGTGTCGCCCGACCGCAGTATCCAGCCGGCCCACAGCATCGAGTCGCCTTCATACGGCGGGCGCCGCAGGCCGTGGATGGCCGGGACCGCCTCGATCGCGAGATCCCCCCGGCGGCGGGTTTCGTACCAGTCCATCTCGGCCACATCGTCGAAGCCGGCGAGACGGACGAGACCACCAACACCGAGCGGCACATAGACAGCCGCGTCCGGATTGCGGCGCGCCAGCCGCCTTAGCGACGGGATATCCAGATGATCGTGGTCTGCGTGGGAGATGACGATCACGTCAATGGGCGGCAGATCATCGAGAGACGGCGCCGCGGGCGCGTGCCGATAGACGCGGATTGGCCCGGCACCGATGGAACTCAGGAACACCGGGTCCGTGAGCACCCATTGTTCGCCGATACGGATGAGAGCAGTGGCGTGACCGATCCAGGTGACGGCGAGGTCAGCGTTTGCCGCCTGATCGATCCCGGCGAGAACCTGGGCGTAAGGCAGGGCATGTCCATCCGGTAGATTGTCGGCCTCCGGAAACAGGCCGTTCAGCATAAGCCGGGCATGGCGAGCCCAGTCCTTGCGGGTAGCAGTCGGTTCATTGAACGCGCCGACATTGTTGAAGCGGCTGTCCGCATAGTGGCTGCTCGGCGGATGATCCAGACGCGTCGACACGCATCCGGCCAGGAGAATGCAAAGAACGATAATCGAACACGGCACCAGGCGAGCCCTTGAATGCGCGAGTCGACCTGCATGCAATCCGGCGTCGGTTCCTGCTTCCACCTCGCCCCCAACCATGTTTCAAAACTAGTGGAGCGAATTTGACATTTGAGTCCCGCTCACTGCAAGGCTGTCGTTGAAATGTCAAATTCAAAAGCTCCACTAGAATCAGATAGTTGCTAGTGGTCCTTATGACTCCGACATTTGCTTGGGAGGGTGCTGCAGTAGGGTAGCAAATGTCGGAGTCGGACCAATAGAGGCATGACCGTGGCTTGGATAGCCCCGCCATCGGCTTCTTCCTAACCAAAAAGACGCCGGTATTCTGCGGTGGCGTATCGATCGGTCATGCCGGCGAGGAAATCGGCGACTTGCCGGGCGGCGGTCGCATTGTCCTCGGTGCCCGTCGGTCGCCAGCGGGCCGGCAATGCGGCCGGATCGTCGCGATAGGCCGCAAACAGCCTGCCCACGACATCCTCGGCCGCGCGCATGACGTTCATCAGCGTATCATTCCGATAGACCTGAGCGTACAGGTGCGCTTTGATTTCCCGCTCGGCGCTCTGCATGGCCGGCGAGAAAGCGACGACCGGGCGGTCAGTCCGGCGCACATCGTCGGCGGACGCCGGTCCAAGCGCATCGAGTCGGCGCAACGTCTCGCCGATCACGTCCTCGATCATCGCAGTGATCAACCGGCGGGTCAGTTCGTGGGCGATACGCTCGGGTGCAAGATCAGGATGCTCCTCTGCCACATCTGCGAGCAGTCTGCCCGGCAAATCCAATGCTGAAAGCCGATCCAGCGACAACATCCCCGCCCGTAGCCCGTCGTCAATGTCGTGGGCGTCGTAAGCGATGTCGTCGGCAATCGCCGCGGCTTGCGCCTCGGCGCTCGGCCAACTCCACAGCCACAGGTCGACCTCCGGCGACATGTCGGCGACCGCCGACGCGTGGTCAGCCCCGATACGTCCATGCAGCGGCGTACCGCGTCGGTCGACAAGCGGTCCATTGTGCTTCACCAGACCTTCCAGCGTTTCCCAGGTCAGGTTGAGCCCGTCGAAACGCGGATAGCGGCGTTCCAGACAAGTGACCACTCGGAGCGCCTGCACATTGTGGTCGAAGCCGCCCAACCCGGCCATCGCCACGTTCAAGGCCCGCTCGCCCGCATGGCCGAACGGCGGGTGGCCAAGATCATGGGCGAGCGCCAGGGCTTCGGCGAGGTCCTCATCGAGCCGAAGTGCCCGGGCCAGCGCGCGAGCGATCTGGGCGACTTCAATCGTGTGCGTGAGGCGGGTGCGATAGTGATCGCCCTCATCGACTACAAACACCTGGGTCTTCTCGCGCAGGCGGCGAAAGGCGGTCGAATGGACGACCCTGTCCCGGTCGCGCTGAAAAGCCGTCCGGGTCGGACTGTCCGGCTCGTCGACAAGACGGCCCCGGCTCGCAGACGGGTCAGCAGCGAAGGCAGCCCTGTCACCGCGGCCGAAACCTATCCGATCGGCGATCATACTGGACATTGGCCATCCCCGGGCGATTGACACCGGATGGAGCGGTTCATAACTATCGGCCAGATGGAAAGATAAGCTATGACCGACGCTTCCCCATCCAATGTGACCGTTTCCGACGCTGCAGCGACGCGAATCGCCAGGATTCTGACTGCTGAACCTGACGGAACCGCGTTGCGGGTCAGTGTATCGGGCGGCGGCTGTTCCGGCTTCCAATACGGCTTCGATCTCGACGCCAGCCGCGAAACCGACGACCTGGTGATCGAACGCAACGGCGCCACCGTGCTGATCGACCCGGTGTCGTTACCATTCATGGCCGGGTCGGTGATCGACTTCGTCGACGATCTGATCGGCCAATCGTTCCAGGTCAGGAACCCCAACGCAACCGCGTCATGCGGTTGCGGCACCAGTTTTTCCATCTGAATCGCTGGTACCCACCCCTATTGAAAAGCCGTTTCGGCGAAGCTCCTCAGCTTGCGCGAGTGTAACCGGTCGGGATCCATGGCCCGCAGCTTTTCCATCGCGCGAATGCCGATTTCAAGGTGCTGGTTGACCTGACGACGATAGAAGTCGGAGGCCATTCCCGGCAGTTTCAGCTCACCATGGAGCGGTTTGTCGGAGACACACAGCAACGTCCCATACGGCACGCGAAATCGGAAGCCGTTGGCAGCGGCCGTTGCGGATTCCATGTCGAGCGCAATAGCCCGAGACTGCGAGAATCGCTGGACCGGCTCGCGGTGATCGCGTAGCTCCCAATTCCGGTTGTCAATGGTGGCGACCGTTCCGGTGCGCATCACCCGCTTCAGCTCGTAGCCGGACAGGCCGGTGACCTCGGCAACCGCCTCTTCGATTGCTACCTGCACCTCCGCCAGTGGCGGGATCGGCACCCAGCTCGGCAGGTCGGCATCGAGCACATGGTCCTCGCGCACATAGCCATGGGCGAGAACATAATCGCCAAGCGCCTGGGTGTTGCGCAGCCCGGCACAGTGACCCAGCATGAGCCAGGCGTGCGGACGCAATACTGCTATATGGTCGGTGATGGTCTTCGCGTTGGACGGGCCGATCCCGATATTGACCATCGTCAGGCCCATGTGATCGGCCTTGGTCAGATGGTAGGCGGGCATCTGAGGCAGACGCCGAGGCGGTGTGCCCTCAACCGGTTCCGACGCACCGGCAGGCGTCACCAGATTGCCGGGTTCGACCAGACTCGTGTAGCCGCCGCCACCGGCTGCCATGAGCTGCCGCGATCGCTCCACGAATTCATCGATGTAAAATTGGTAGTTGGTGAGGATCACGAAGTTCTGGACCCACTCCGGCTGCGTCGCAGTGTAGTGCGGCAGCCGATGCAGCGAATAATCGATGCGCGGTGCCGTGAACGGTGCCAACGGCAGCGGTTTGCCCGGCTCGGGTTCATAGGTGCCATTGACGATTGCATCATCCATGACAGCAAGATCCGGCACATCAAAAAAATCGCGCAGTGGCGCTTGAATGCGGTCGGCGATCCGCCCCTCTACATGGACCCCATCCTCAAACGCAAAATGGAGCGGAATCGGCTCCGACGATGAGCCGACTTCGAGCATGACGGAATGGTTGCGCAGCAAAAGCCGCAACTGTTCAATCAGGTAATCGCGAAACAGATCGGGCCGGGTGATGGTTGTGGCGTAGACCCCGGGCCCGGCCACGTGACCATAAGACAGGCGCGAATCGATCTGGGCGAAGGTCGACGTCTCAATCAGAACCTCCGGATAGGTCGCACGAACCCGCCCAGGCAGATGGCCTGCTTCCAGGAGCCTGGCGAACTGTTCGCGCAGGAAGGTCGTATGCTGTTCGTAGATCAGTTCGAGATGTGCAACAGTCGCTTCCGCGTCGTCAAATCGCTCGCGCGGTATGCGTTCCGGTGTGATCGTGGTCGTTGAGAAATCTTTCATTGCCTGCACCCGTGAGAGGTGCGCGGCAATGTCCTCCACTGTCCGCCGGCGGTCAAGCGCCGGCGGCGAAACGGGCTAGTCCAGAGAGGTCAGGTCTCCAGCGTCGCGTCGAGAGTGACTTCAACGGCTCGCAACGCGTGAGAAACCGGACAGTTGACCTTGGTGCCCTCGGCAATCCGGGCGAACTCTTCCGGATCGATTCCGGCGACCTTGGCGGCACTGGTCAGCTCGATCAGATTGATCTCGAAGCCACCGCCATCGCGCGGATTGAGGTGGACCTTGGCGACTGTGCGCACGTATTCTGGATCGTAGCCGGCTCCGCCGAGATCGGCGGCAAGCGCCATGGAATAACAGCCGGCATGAGCCGCACCGATCAGTTCCTCCGGATTCGTGCCGCCACCTTCCTCGAAGCGCGACGAAAACGAATACCGCCCTTCAAACGCTTGGCTGCCAAGGCGCATATGCCCCTCGCCTTCGCGCAATGAGCCCTTCCACTCCGCGTCACTCCTACGTATCGCCACGGTCATCCCTCCTCGCTAGAACATGAACATTGTCAGCTCTCCCGATGTGCCGCGCACCGGTCGGAAAGGCAAGGGGCAATCCAACGGCTTTGCGCCGGCGCAGTGACGGGCTAGAGGTGGAGAACATCAAGCGGCGGGGAATCACGGTGAAAATTGCGACCTGGAACATCAATGGCATCCGCGCCCGCGTCGACGGCGTACTTGCCTGGCTGCGCGACTGCTCTCCGGATGTCGCCTGCCTCCAGGAGATCAAGAGCGATGATGGCCCTTTCCCCCGCCAGGTCTTCGAGGATCTCGGCTACAACGTCGAAACCCACGGCCAGAAGGGTTTCAACGGCGTAGCGATCCTCTCCAAGCTGCCTGTGGATGAAGTGTCGCGCGGCCTACCCGGGGACGGTTCGGACGCGCAGGCGCGGTTCATCGAGGCGGTGTTCTCGGTCGATAGCGGCGCTATCCGGGTGGTTTCGCTCTACCTGCCAAACGGCAATCCGGTCAACTCGGACAAGTACCCCTATAAGCTGGGCTGGATGGAGCGGCTGGAGACCTACGCCAAGCAACGGCTTGCCGCCGAGGAGGCGTTCGTGCTGGCAGGCGACTACAACGTCATTCCCGAGCCAGAGGACGCACGCCACCCGGAAAACTGGACCCGCGATGCGCTGTTTCAACCGGAGACCCGACGCCGGTATCGCCGCCTGATCAATCTCGGGCTGACCGACGCTTTTCGCGCCTGCACGGCAGAACCGGGCCATTACTCATTCTGGGACTATCAGGCCGGCGCCTGGCAGCGAAACAACGGTATCCGTATCGACCACCTTCTCCTCTCGCCGCTGGCTGCCGATCGGCTGCAGTCGGCCATGATCGACAAACAGACACGCGGCTGGGACAAGCCCTCCGACCACGTACCGGTGATCATCGAACTGGACGCCTGACAACCGGCTTATGCGAGCGGCGGTCCGGGGTCATCATTCCGAAAAGAAACAAAATCGAAGCCGGGTCGAAGATAGCCGATTCCCGTGGTTTCATCATCCGGAGTCGGATGGCTTCGTTGGGCGACTTAATGATCTGAACTGATATGCGTTTGGCCCGGCGTCACTGTCAGGCGCAGATCGGCGGGCGCCTGTCGATCCACGGCTGGGCCGCTTCGAGCTGTGCGGCGACCCGGATTAACGTTGCTTCGTCGGTCGGCCGCCCGACAAGCTGGACCCCGATGGGCAATCCGTCAGCCGACCAGTGCATTGGCAAGGACATCGCCGGCTGCCCGGAGATGTTGAAGATGTACAGAAAGACACCGTCAGTCCACTTGGCGTTATAGACGTCGATATCCGGTTCCGACATGTCCCAGAAGCCAAATGGCCGCGGTGGCTGGGTGAGGGTTGGAGTCAGGAAGACATCAAAGCCGGCAATGGCACCGGCAATCTGGCGAGAGAAGAGGCGAAGCTGCTCGACATCGGTCGAATGCTCGACACCGCTCAGCGATCGGCCGCGTTCGATGACGGCATATATGGTCGGCCCGGCCTCATCGGCTGTCACCGTATGGCCAATGAACGGCGCGGCGCCGTCAAAGACCATCGCCGTCTGCACGGCGGTGACTCGCGTATAGGTCTGCCACGCCGAATCGGCATCGATGTCCATGTCGTGTTCCTCGACGTCGTGGCCGAGGCTCTCGAGCAGGCGAGCCGTATTCCGCACGGCCGTCGCCGTCTCATCATGGACCTGCCGGCCGTGCGGGTCGGTCGTCGTGAAGCCGATCCGCAATCGTCCGGGTTCAACGCCAGTCTCCTCAAGCCACGGCCGTCGGGGCGGCGGCGTGTTGTAAGGATCGCCCGGAAGCTCACCCGAAGTGACATCCAGAAAAGCGGCCGTATCGCGCACCGTGCGTGACACGCAAAGGAAATGGGCGGCGCCGTAGAAGAAGTCGGCACCGGACGGTGCGAGCGTCGTCCGACCCCGTGACGGCTTCAGGCCCACGAGGCCGCATTGGGAGGCCGGGCCGCGAATCGAGCCAGCGGCATCGCTGGCTTCCGCGATCGGCAGCAGCCGCGCGGCCACTGCCGACGCCGAACCACCGCTGGATCCACCGGGCGAGACGTCCTCTCGCCACGGATTGTTGGTTCGGCCGTACATCTCCGGTTCGGTGGTTAACGCCCAACCAAACTCCGGCGCGTTGGTCTTGCCGACCAGAATGACGCCGGCACGTTTCAGCCGCGCGTTGATCTCGGAGTCGAACGGCGCTACGAAGTCTTTGAAATACAGGCAACTATTGGTCTGGGGTACGCCCTCCCACCAGCTCGCCAGTTCCTTGATCATATACGGTACGCCCTGGAATGGACCGTCCGGAACCCCCGCCGCGGCTTGCCGACGAGCCTCATCAAAGGCCGTATAGATGACGGCGTTCAGTGTTGGGTTGACCTCCTCGATCCGACGAATTGCTTCCTCGACAAGTTCGAGCGGCGTCACCTCGCCAGCCTTGACCAACGCGGCCAGCCCCAGAGCGTCGGATGAACCGTATGCGTCCTTCACGGCGTTCTCCCTCCTGTATGGCCTCGGCCGGCTCGTACCGTCCTGGCGGAGCTTTTTGAATTTGACATATGAGCAAGAGCCTGGCCGCGATCGGGACTCAAACTCAGCTTCGCTCCACTAGGCAGAGTACTGGAACCGTTCCTTGGTATGCGTGTTGATATAATCCCAATCGTAGGTGACACCCAGGCCCGGCCCGGCAGGGACTTCAACTGTGCCGTCCTTGTCGATGCAATCGAGTTGATCGCTGTATCCATCGGTATAGACGGGCGGGATCGAATTCGGGCAGTCCGGACCGACCAGCGCGACTTCGTAGTAGTTGGTGTTCCGCATGGCGCTCATGACCGCCCGATGGGCTGGGCCGGATGCGTGAACCTCGCAATCGATACCGAGCGCTTCGGCAAGATGGGCGATCTTCATCGCGCCGGTGATGCCCATATCGTACTCTGGATCGGAGCGGAGAAAGTCGGTGCCACCGGCCAGCACGAAGTCGGCCTTGGGCTCGACGCCGCGCACATGTTCAGTCTGGAGAAGCGGCGTGCGCAGCTTCTCACGAAGCAGCCGGTGGGCGTGAGCGCTGGTTCCGGCGTCTCGAAACGGATCCTCGTACCAGAAATAGCGCGCATCATCACAGGCATGACCGACATAAAGAGCGTCGGCGAATGTGCGTAGCTCACACGCGCAGTCGATCATCAGGGTCATCTTGTCGCCGACCACGTCGCGGACATGCAGGAGGTTCTCAGCCTCCTCCTTCGCATCCCCTTCGTGCCAGCCATGTATCTTGTACGCCCGATAACCGAGTTCGAGGCACTGCATGGCAAAATCGGCGAACGCTTCCTTGCTGTCGAGGCCGCCATTGCGGTCGCCGTGATAAGTCGACGCGTAGGCTGGCAACCGGTGCCGGTAACCGCCGAGAAGTTTTGACACCGAGCAACCGTATTTCTTTCCGGCAAGATCCCACAGGGCGATGTCCAGCGGACCATGCCCCATATGGTCGTACTGGCGCAGCTCGCGCTTCATATCGTCGTAAAGTCCCTCACGGGCCTCCGCATCGCGGCCAAGCAGCGACGGCGCCAGCATCATGCTCTGCGCCAACGCCGAGCGCGTTCCGACATAGTGGGTCACGTATTCGCCCCGGCAGCCGTCGGCGGTGTCGATGGCGACGGCGTAGCGAGACATCGTGGCCACCTGCCCCGGTGCGTATTCGACCGCGCCTCCGGGCGTGCCGGCGCCATGGTAGGCCATGGATGTCGCGTCCTCGGCCACCCCCAGATTGGGAACATCAAAGGTGAACTCGACGAGTTCGATTCGGGATATGAGTGAAGGTTTCATGCTGTCGGTTGTCCCCGGATTGTCTGTTCGCGATTGGTGTCGGCCATGCCCAGTTTAACCTGCTGCGCCATGGTTTTGGGTGTGACATGATACCAGCGCGCTAGTGGTCCGACTCCGACATTTGCTACCCTCCCGCAGCACCCTCTCAAGCAAATGTCGGGGTCATCAGGACCACTAGTAAATATCTGATTCTAGTGGAGCTTCTGAATTTGACATTTGAACGAGAGCCTTGCAGCCAGCGGGACTCAAATGTCAAATTCGCTCCACTAGTGGACCCCAGTCGGGATGGCCTGTCTAGCTGTTGGTGGCAACTGAATCGAGTGGAGTCGTGTTGTTTGTCTGGAGGATAGTTGGACGGAAGGTCTGCGCTCCAGAGGGACTGAAGCTGAGAACGGGATGAAGAATGTTGAGATCCAAGCGTTTTGAAAAGCTCGCCGAGCGCGAGGTTAACAAGGAAACCTTCATCAACGAGTTCCACGAGCTTGGGCTGATCGTTATGGAAAGCCCGAATGACCCGACGCCGACGTTTCGCGCTGTCGATGGACGCGTGGTGGAGATGGACGGTCGCACTGTGGAGGAATTCGACGCCATCGACCGGTTCATCGCAGCGCATTCGATAGATGTTGCCATGGCAGAAAAAGCGATGGCCATGGCTTCGTCGGAGATTGCCCGCTTGTTTGTCGACATCAATGTGCCACGGCGGGAGGTGATGCAGGTGATGGGCGGCTGCACGCCGGCCAAGATCTGCGAGGTCATGGCCGAACTGAACGTGGTCGAGATGATGATGGCCATGCAGAAGATGCGCCAGCGCAAGAAGCCCGCGAACCAGGCGCACGTTACCAACTGGAAGGAGAACCCGGCTTTGTTGGCGGCCGACGCGGCCGAGGCGGGTATGCGCGGTTTCGCCGAGGCCGAAACCACCGTTCGCGTGTCGCGCAGCGCACCATTCTCCGCGCTTGCCTTGCTGGTCGGCTCACAGGTCGGCCGGCCCGGCGTCATGACCCAGATATCGGTGGAGGAGGCGCTCAATCTGCGTCTCGCCCTGAAAGGCCTCGCCACATATGCCGAGACCTTGTCGGTCTACGGCACCATCCCATCCTTTCTCGACGGCGACGATACGCCCTGGTCAAAGGGCATACTTGCGTCGGCTTATGCTTCGCGGGGCGTCAAATCCCGTTTCACCTCCGGCTCTGGTTCCGAAGCGCTAATGGGTTACGGGCTTGGCTTCTCTATGCTCTATCTCGAGGTACGCTGCATCCTGATGGTCAAGGGCGCGGGCAGCCAAGGCGTTCAGAACGGTTCGATATCCTGCATCGCGCTTCCCGAATCGCTACCAAACGGTGTGCGCGGCGTAATGGCGGAAAACCTGGTCGCGGCTTCGCTCGGCTTGGAGGTAGCTGCCGGCAACGACGCTCTCGCGTCCCATTCCTCCATGCGCAAGACCGCCAAGCTGATGTTGCAGTTCCTGCCGGGGACGGACTTTGTGACCTCCGGTCACTCGGTGATGCCGCGCAAGGACAACCTGTTCGGCGGCGGCTGCTTTGATGCTGAAGATATGGACGACTGGCTCGTGATCCAGCGCGACATGCAGGTGGATGCCGGCCTTGTTCCCGTGCGCGAGGACGAGGTGCTGACCGTCCGCCGAAAAGCGGCCAAAGCCCTGCAGGCGGTTTATGAGGAAATGAGTTTTCCGCCGATCAGCGACGAAGAAGTGGACGCGGCCACGACCGCGTTTTCGAGCGATGACATGCCGGACCGGGACTCGGTCGCTGACCTGGCGGCGGCCGATACGTTCCTGGCCAGCGACCTGACGGCACTGGACGTGGTCGCCGCACTTGCCCGGACCGGCTATGAAGATGTTGCCGAGCGGGTTCTGGAAATGCAGCGCCAGCGAGTGATCGGCGACTACCTGCACACATCCGCGATCTTCGACGAGGATTTCAACGTTCTGAGTGCCGTCAACACGCCCAACGACTATCAGGGGCCAGGCACCGGCTATCGAGTCAAAGGCAAGCTTTGGGATGAAATCCAGACGCTGCCGCAGGCGCTCGACCCCCGTCAACTGGTGGACGATGAAGCGCCGGATCCCGATCTTGAACTCATCCCAGTCGGCCAGGCTGGCGCCGGGTCGGGCGACGAGGTCGTTATCGCAGTTGGCCCGGCCTTCGCAATCGCCATGAACAAGACCCTCGCTGAACTTGGCCACGCGGATGTTCTCGCCAACATCGTCGAGGGCATCGAAAGCCAGGGTGTCAAGTGGCGCCTCGTCAAGGTCTATCACGGCGCGGACCTCGCAGATATCGGGCAAACCGGCGCCGAACTCTCCGGTTCGGGCATCGCCATCGGGCTGCAGTCGAAGGGAACAGCCTTGATCCACAAGAAGGGACTGGCGCGCCTCAATAATCTGGAACTGCTGAGCCAGGCGCCCAACCTCACTTTGGAGTCTTATCGGGCGCTCGGCCACAACGCCGCCTGCTATGCCACGGGGCGGCCAGCCATACCGGTGCCGGTCAAGGTCGATAATACGGCGCGACTGCGCCTGATCGTTCACACCACACTGTTGCATCACCGCGAGGTCAATCACATCGACGAGGCCAAGGGACCCGTTGAGATGAAGGTAGAGTTCAAATGAGCGACAAACCACCAGCCAGGGAGTTCCGGTTTCCCCTTGGCAAACACCACCGAGACAAGATCTCTACGCAATCGGGGCGGCCACTGTCGGACCTGACGCTTGACCAGGTGCTGAGCGACAACGTCCTCCCCGACGACGTGTCGGTGAATGCAGAGACACTCAAGGTCCAAGCGCAGTTTGCACGTGAGGCAGGCTATGAACAGGTGGCGCAGAACCTTGCCCGCGCGGCGGAGATGACCGGCATCCCCAATGACGAGTTATTGGAAATCTACGAATCGCTGCGGCCAGGGCGCTCCACCTACTACCAGCTTCTTTCCATCAGCCAGCGCATTGCCAGCATGTATGGCGCAGAGCTGACCGGCGCATACATCCGGGAGGCAGCCGACGTCTATCGCGACACCGGACTCCTGAAGATGGCTGAGGAATAAACGATTCAGGGGATCCACCGGCCCGGTCGACCTAGCCCGCATCTCTCAAAGGTAAGTGGTGCATCGGGGCCGCGAATCAGAGAAAGTTGTTGTGCAACAGTAACTTATATCTGGTTCGAGGAGGTTCCCGATGCCAACAGAGTGTAACCCGGATTTGTTTGGTTTTGCACCG
>JAAEOR010001083.1 GCA_024222895.1 Hyphomicrobiales bacterium
CGGTGCAAAACCAAACAAATCCGGGTTACACTCTGTTGGCATCGGGAACCTCCTCGAACCAGATATAAGTTACTGTTGCACAACAACTTTCTCTGATTCGCGGCCCCGATGCACCACTTACCTTTGAGAGATGCGGGCTAGCCATATATCTGAGATCTCATCTGATTTGTTTGAGCAAGGCAGCTTCGACCTGTTGCACTCGGGCACCTTTAGCCGAGGCCCCGATTCTAACACTTGAAGGCGCCGCGACCCCCGTTAACATTTCCGCCAGGCAGGTGGGTCAACAGAAAACAATTCCTGCTCCCTAACAGTGCGCCTGACATGTAGTCCCGGGTGTTCCGGACGATCGTTCTCAACCACTTGCGAACTGTGTTGTAGCCCACCTTCCGGCTCCTGGCATTCACGTTATTCCTGTGCCGAGAAAGTGTTGGTAGAAACGCCGAGTACTGACCGCCGAACGCCCCAGCTTCGTTGTATGTGTCGGCCTTTTCGTGGTGTCGGGCCATCACTGATCTGATAGGACAGCTGATTATGCAGTCGACGACAAACGGGGGGCGATGATGATCCTGCAGATTGCCAGCGGAGGCGCTCTCCTGAGCCTTTCAGCGTTGTCGCTTCTTCTGTGCATGATTCTAACCGTTGCGCTGCTGGAAAAGATCAGCCGGCGCTACGCCAGCCTCGGGCCCACGACCCGTCGAGGCCTGCTCGTCGGCAGCGCGGTAGCGGCGATCGTCGCGGGGCACACGCTGGTCGTCTGGATCTGGGCACTGGCGTTGCTTCTCTCCGGCGGCCTTCCCGAGATGGAACAGGCCATCTATTTCTCACTCGTGACATACACGACCCTTGGCTACGGCGACATAGTGCTCGGGCAGGACTACCGTGTCTTCGGGTCGATGGCTGCGGTCACTGGACTGCTGAACTTCGGTTTGAGCACGGCCTTCCTTGTCGCAGTGGTCGGACGGCTGTTCTCGGATCGGCTGAGCCCGTAGCCGGTCGGCGACCGCGGGGAGATCCGAAACACCCGATGAGCCGAATCGCCTCAAGTCCAGCAGGCCGGTTGGCATCTGGCCAACAAAAGCATCCCAACCGACGGCAACCGGCTACTTTTCGGTGGCAGTAAACACCCCATCCCAGTCCCCCGGCGGAGGGTCTACACGCCAGGTGGCGATGCGCGATGCGAAAAGGTCGTAATACTTGTCGAACGCAACGACCTTCGCCGCCCGACACGCTGTGATCGCTTTCTCGGCAGCGTCCCAGTCTTTGGCACGGTAGGCCACCAGCATCGCCTCATGCTCGGGAACAAGCTGATCGAGCCGCTCCTGCGAACCCCCCAGTGCCGCCTGCAAAGTGTAGAGCCGACTCGGCTGCAGGCGTCCCTTCACGCGAATGAGATCGAGTTCCAGAACCGGTTCACCACAGTCAGCGACCGTCGACTCGCCTAGAACGATGGTCAATCCGTATGTCTTCGACAGGCCTTCAACCCGAGAGGCGAGGTTCACATCGTCACCGATCGCCGAATAGTCGAACCGGATTGTCGACCCGAGATTGCCGACGCAGCAGTTGCCCGAGTTGATGCCGATGCCGATGCCGACCTGGTCGAACGGCCGACCAGTCGCCTCCGCCTCAGCTCGCCAGTCCCGGTTAAGAGCCTCCATCCGTGTGGCCATATCCAATGCGGCGCGGGTAGCGTTGCGGGCATGCTCAGGGTCGTCAAGCGGCGCGTTCCAGAACGCCATGATGGCGTCGCCCATGTATTTGTCGATGGTTCCGCGATGCTCGAGGATGACTTCGCTCAGTGGGCTGAGCAGATCGTTGATGAATTGGGTCAACTCATGCGGCGTCAGCTTCTCGGAGATCGAGGTGAAATTGCGAACGTCGCAAAACAGCAGCGTCAGCTCGCGCACTTCCCCGCCAAGTTCAAGGCCGTCGGGGTTGGCAATGAGTTCGTCAACCACAGCCGGTGACACATAGTGCCCGAAGGCACGGCGTACTTCGCCGCGCTGCTGCTCGACCTGACGGTAGGTGTAGACGGTCGCTGACCCGACCAGGGCAAAGATCGCCAACGCCGGATATGTGGGATCGAGCAGCAGGCCGGCATAGCCATAAGCCAGCCACGCTCCAAGAAAGACCGCTACAATGACGAAAAGCCCCAACGCCGCCGAGGTGCCAGCAGAGATGCGCGGCAGGACAACTGCGAGCAACACGCCGACAACCAGAACCAACAGGATTTCCAGCGGTAGCGTTATGTCCGGACGAGTCAGGCTGCGGCCTGACAGCAGATGCTCTATGGCCTGCGCCTGAACTTCGACGCCGGGCAGCGACGCATCCAGAGGTGTCGCCTGCAAATCGTTCAGTCCGGCGGCGCTGGAGCCCACCAGGATGATTCTGTTGGCAACCGCGTTCGGGTCGAATTCGCCCGAAAGCACCGACCAGGCGGGGATGAAGGCTGATGGATTCGACGGTCGGAACTGCAAGAGCAGGGCCCCATCGGCATTCGTCGGGATTTCCAGCCCTCCCACCTTGATGTGGTTGAGGCCGGTAGATTCGCCAAAAGCGGTCTCGCCGCTGGCGTTGGACGCCTTGAGAATATAGCTGCCTGCCCCCTGGGCGACGCGAAGCACCTCGGTGACCAGGGTCGGCACAAACTCCTCACCCTGCCGGTAGACAAGGGGCAGGCGCCGGACCACCTGATCACGGTCGGGAATCCAGTTGATCGCGCCGATACCGCTAGCCGCAGCATTGAGCTCCGGCAGATTGTTGGTGCCACCTGCAAAAGCGGTGATAAACGGGCGGGGATCGTCGCCGGCGACCGCGTAACCGGCCTTGACCGGCACCGGAGCGCTACGCCCGTCGCTGGTGAGAACAGTCGCCAGAACCGAAGGGCCACTGCCCATCGCGCTTGCCAGAATCGCGTCATTACTCGGTCTGGCTGCAATCAGTGGCTCGATCAGCGCGGCTTCCTCCGGTGCCAGGCGCTTGGCGAGTTGTTCCGGAGAGGTCTGGTCCGGCTCGGTAAACAACACGTCGAATGCCACAGTGGCCGCCCCCGCCGATGTCAAACGAACGAAGAGATCCGCGACGACGTTTCGCGGCCAGGGCCACTGCCCCACCTTTAAGAGGGATTCCTCGTCAATATCCACAACGCGGATGGGTAACTCGGGATCGTAGCTCTGGGGGGCAAGCCGCTGGTAGGAATCAAATGCAATGAGTCGCAGTGCCTGGAGAAAAAAAGGGTCGGCAATCCGGATCGCCGTCGCACCGATCAGCACCAGTGCCACAAGAACAATGTAGGCCCAACCGGCTTTCACAACCATGTGGGCGCCCCTGGTCTCCTAGTGGTTTGATTCCGACATTTTATATCCCCTGTAGCAGCCGCTCGAGCAAATGTCGCAATCATAAGGGTCACGGGCAAGTATATGATCATGCTGGAGCTTTTGAGTTCGACATTTGAGCGAGAGCCTGGCCGCATATGGGACTAAAATGTCGAATTCGCTCCACTAGACGATCAGAAGGTCTGACTGAAGCAGGCTGGCATCGCCAATCTTGGCAAAAGCGATCGCATCAGCGCTGGAGCCGCCGTTCGCATCCCAATAGACCTTGCCCTGCTTGGCACCTGATGTGTCGAAAAGGAAGATGCCGTCGCTTCCGGCGTCAACATAGCCATCGATACTGGCGAGGCCGACCAGGGTCGCCGATGCGCCGGCAACCAGCCCACCGCCGAAACCCTTCGCCGAAATCTGTAATACGTCATTGTTCGATTCAAAATCGGTGATCGTGTCCACCCCCTCATCGGCGGCGTCAAAGACAAACGTGTCCTCGTCGGCGCCGCCGGTCAGAGCGTCCTTGCCAGCCCCACCCTCGATCATGTCGGTTCCGTCGCCGCCCTTCAGCGTGTCGGCGCCAGACTGGCCCAGCAGCTCGTCAGCACCGTCTCCTCCCTTCAGGAGATCCTTGCCGCTTCCTCCCTTGAGGATGTCATCGCCACCGTCACCGAAGATGTCATCCTTGTCAGCTCCACCGTTCAGTTCATCGTCGCCGCCCTTGCCCTTGAGTGTGTCATTTCCGGCACGGCCTTTGAGCGTGTCGTCATGTTTGCTGCCCTTCAGAACGTCGTTCTTATTGGTGCCCTTCTTTGTCTTGGATTTTGAGAAAACGAAGTCGGCGGACGTCAGGGAACCGGCATTGACAACCTCAAGAATGATCTTTCGTCCTGACCCGAGCCCGGTAATTTCGACGTCGTTACCGTTCTGGACGATCTTCAGATCCTTGAACGACACGGACGCGAATGCGCTGAAGTCAATCTTGTCGCTATCGCTGCCAACGGCAAGAAAGTCCTTGATGGTGTCCGTTCCGAACTTGCCCTGAAATACGAACGTGTCGCGCCCGTCGCCGCCCCAGGCCTTGTCCTTGTCGCCATCGCCCTCGAAGTACAGCGTGTCCTTCCCGGCGCCGGCGGCGTATTGATCGGATCCCTTCCCGCCCCACAGGACATCGTCCTCGTTCTCACCGTACAGCTCATCCTTGCCATCGCCGCCGAATATGAGGTCACGCCCGGACCCCTTGCCGGAGGCTTTGCCCTTGCCACCGACGAGAATATCCTTTCCGTTACCACCGAGGACGATGTCATCGCCGCCGCCGGCCCAGATCTTGTCGGCGCCGCCACCGCCCTCAAGAGTGTTTTCGGCGCCGTCGCCGAGAATCGTGTCCTTGCCTGAGCTGCCGATCACATTCTCGATATTCATCAAAATATCGGTCTTAATGTCCGCGCCCGTCGCCAAGCCGACACCCGTCGTTGCGTCAGCCAATCCGCCGAGGAGCATGAGAGCAGCGAACGAGCCGGGATCGCCGTTGACCGACTCGCTCGACCGATCCTTTGACGCCAGATCGACAGTCACGCCCGCATCCGTGTCGGAATAGTCGACGGTATCGTCGCCGCTGCCGCCGCCATCGTAGAAATCGTTACCATCATCCTTTCCGGCGATGATGGTGTCGTTACTGCCACCGGCGTGAATCGCGTCGGCACCTGCTTCGCCGATAATCCTGTCGCTGCCACCGCCGGCGTTGATCACGTCGCCGGCCGATGATCCGGTCACCGCATCTGCGTCACCGCTGCCGGTGACGGCGAAACCATCGCCCTGTTTGCTCAAGTCGACCGTCACGCCGAGCGTCGCCAGTGCTGCCGTCACAACCTCAACGTTGATGAGATTGCCGTTGGCCGCAGCGTTCAGATCCGCCGACGTCTTGGTGAGGCTAAGCGTGTCGCCGGTCCCCGATCCGCCGTCGACCATGTCGGCCCCGGCAAAATCGACAATCGTGTCGTCCCCGCCGCCAGCATTGATCTCGTCCGCACCGCTCGAACCGGTGATCGTGTCACCCTGGGCACTGCCCATGATCGTGAACCCGTCGCTCTGGGCGCTAAGATCGATCATCACGCCAGCCGCCGCCAGGGCGGCCGACACGTTCTCGACATTGGTGAGGTCGCCGTCCACCGCCGCATTCAGATCGGCCGATGTCGCCGCAAGCGTCAGCGTGTCGCCGGTCCCGGCGCCGCCATCCACGCGATCGGCGCCATCAAACCCGATGATAGTGTCGTCACCATCACCGCCATCGATGACATCGGCGCCGCCACGCCCCTCGATCGTGTCGCCTGCAGTACCGCCGGTCAGAACGTTGATCCCGGCATCGCCTTTCAGATCAACCGCGACACCCGACCCGCTGGCATCAACATTCTCGAAGCCGGTGACGACTGCCGCGTCGCCACTCGTCTGATCCGCCACGACGGCAAGATCCACCGTTGCGGCGCCGTTCACCTTCAGGGTGTCGGTGTCTTCGCCGCCGTCGATCGAGACGTCGGTACCGTCATAGACAATCGTATCGTCGCCGGCCCCACCGTCGATCGTGTCCGCTCCACCGGCGCCATCGATCGTGTCCCCGGCCGAACCACCGGTGAGCTCATTGGCATTGACGTCGCCCGTCAGAGACACGGGAGCGGCGGAGCCACTGGCGTCGACGTTTTCAAATCCGGTGACAACGGCCGCGTCGCCGCTCGTCTGGTCCGCCACGACCGACAGGTCCACCGTCGCGGCGCCATTGACCTTCAGGGTGTCGTTGTCGTCGCCGCCGTCGATGGAGACATCGGAACCGTCATAGGTAATGCAGTCGTCACCGCCACCGCCGTCGAGCGTATCCGCCCCACCGCCGCCATCGATCGTGTCGCCGGCCGAGCCACCCGTCAGCACATTGGCATTGGCATCCCCCGTCAGGGAGACCGCAGCGGCGGAGCCACTGGCGTCGACGTTTTCGAATCCGGTGACAATAGCTGCGTCGCCACTCGTCTGGTCCCCAACGACCGACAGATCAACTGTCGCAGCGCCGTTCACCTTCAGCGTGTCAGTATTCGCGCCGCCGTCGATCGAGACATCGGACCCGTCATAGATGATGCAGTCGTCACCGCCACCGCCGTCGAGCGTATCCGCCCCACCGGCGCCGTCGATCGTATCGCCGGCTGAACCGCCAGTCAGGACGTTGGGATCGCCATCCCCCGTCAGAGAGACCGCGGCGGCCGAGCCACTGGCATCGACGTGTTCGAACCCCGTGACAACGGCCGTATCGCCGCTCGTCTGGTCCGCCACCACCGACAAATCAACTGTCGCAGCGCCATTCACTTTCAGCGTGTCGGTGCCATTGCTTCCGCCGGCAATCGACACATCCAAACCGTCATAGACAATCGTATCGGCACCGCCACCGCCGTCGAGCGTATCCGCCCCGCCGCCGCCGTCGATGGCATCTCCGGCAGAACCGCCGGTGAGTTCATTGGCATTGGTGTCGCCGGTCAGAGAGACAGCAGCGGCAGAGCCACTGGCATCGACGTGTTCAAAGCCAGTAACAATGGCCGAATCGCCGCTCGTCTGATCCGCAACAGCCGACAGGTCAACTGTCGCGGCGCCATTGACTTTCAGCGTGTCGCCGCCATTGCTTCCGCCGGCAACCGACACATCGGAGCCGTCATAGACAATCGTATCATCACCGCTGCCGCCATCGAGAGTGTCCGCCCCACCGCCGCCGTCGATCATGTCGCCAGCCGATCCGCCGGTGAGTTCATTGGCATTGGTATCGCCGGTCAGAGACACAGCAGCGGCAGAGCCGCTGGCGTCAACGTTCTCGAACCCGGTCACAACGGCCGTATCGCCGCTCGTCTGATCCGCGACCGCCGACAGGTCCACCGTCAGAGCACCATCGACCTTCAGCGTGTCGGTGTGGTCGCCGCCGTCTATCGAGACGTCGGTACCGTCATGGACAATCGTATCGTCACCGGCGCCGCCGGCGAGCGTATCCGCGCCACCAGCACCGTCAATCGTGTCTCCCGCCGAACCACCGGTAATCGTGTCGACCTGGCTCGTTCCGGTCAGATCCAGCGCCACCGCGAGCGCCGAACCATCGATGACGATGCGGTCGTTGTCTGGCGCACCGGGCACCCAGTCGGCAAATGTCCAGCCTGACAGATCCACCGTGGTTGCCGCAGCGACAACGGTGACCGTGACCACGTCCGTGTGGGTGTCCGTTCCTGTCACCAGCAGCGTTGATGACAGGCCGGAGCCGAGTTGGTCGGAGGTGAAGGTCGCGCTGGATCCCAGCGTCAACTTCTCGATCGACGTAATCGTGGAACCGGTGAAGTCGGCGCTGCCAGTTATCGAAAGTGAATCGCTGTCGCCACCGCCGTCATAAGTCTCGCCGGCAACTGCGTCGGCGCCGTCGACGACCAGGACATCCGCCCCAAGCCCACCATTTACCGTGTCGATGCCCGCGCCACCAGTGAGCCTATCCGCACCGTCACCACCATTAATCGTGTCCCCACCGGACCCGCCGGTCAAGACGTTCGCACTGCCATCGCCCGTCAGATCAACAGCCGCAGCCGAGCCGCTCGCATCGACATTCTCAAAACCGGTGACAACCGCCGTATCGCCGCTCGTCTGATCAGCAACCGCGGACAGATCAACCGTCGCGGCGCCAGTCACCTTCAGGGTGTCGTTGTCATCCCCACCATCGATCGAGACATCTGATCCGTCATAGGTGATCGCATCGTCACCGGCGCCGCCGGCGAGCGTATCCGCGCCACCGCCGCCGTCTATGGTGTCGGCACCGCCGCCGCCGGCAATCGTGTCGCCCGCTGACCCGCCGGTCAGAACGTTGGCACTCCCGTCACCCGTCAGATCAACAGCCGCAGCCGAGCCGCTCGCATCGACATTCTCAAAACCGGTGACAACCGCCGTATCGCCGCTCGTCTGATCAGCAACCGCGGAC
>JAAEOR010001084.1 GCA_024222895.1 Hyphomicrobiales bacterium
CGCAGTTTCTTCTAGGGATCAGGCTTGTCAGCACCGGCGTCTTCCGGCATAGCGGGTGGGATTGCCAGTAGTGGGGTTACAACGAGGTCCAGCCGGTCGATGAAGCATTTGCTTAGCCTGATCTTTACCTGGTGGAATGGAGGAACGATCGGCACCCGCTTCTTTACGTGGCGCAAGGGCGAGTTCGTCGGCGAGGACGATCAGGGCAATCGTTACTTTCGCGAGCGCAACGGCCCCCGTCGCTGGGTGATCTATAACGGGCTGGCGGAAGCGTCGCGCATCCCTGCTGGCTGGCATTCATGGATGCATTACCGGATCGACGAGCCGCCCGCGGCGTATTCGCCGCGCGAATGGGAAAAACCCCATCAGCCGAACCTGACCGGCACGTCTCGTGCCTATCGCCCGCCTGGCTCGCTCCTGCACGCTGATCCGCGTACACCGGCGCGGCCAGATTACGAACCTTGGAAGCCTGAGGGCTAGCCCTGGGCTAGCCCGCATTTCTCCTCCAGAGTTGGCGGGCAAACGCAGACGCCATGGCAATCGTCAGCGACCCCGTCTCCTCAAGTGTCGCCGCAGATGGCGGCGACGTCACGATCCGGCTGTGAATGCCGCGACGTCTGCCGGTCCCCGCGCACGGAGCCGAGAGACCTGGCCAAGCGCTGGCGGACAGCCAGTGCGTAGTCGGCATTCGGTGCCAGGCGGTAGACCTCCGATCATAATACCAAGGGTCCTTGGTATAAGGCAGCATTGACGGCTGCGGCTCCGGTGCGGCATTTCACACAGGCTGATGCCTGCACAAGGACAATCATAGGAACGCAAAGATGCGCATATCCGGCGGCCCGATAGCCGAACCCTTCGAACTCAACCAGATTCTCGCCGCCGGATTGGCCGCGAATCCCGACAACGATGCGCTGATCTCGCTGGCGGTTCGATGGACCTGGGCAGAAGCCGAACGCGCCAGCAATCGGCTGGCCGCAAACTATCTATCGCTCGGCCTGATGCCCGGCGATCGACTGGCATCCCTGCTCCCGAACCGCGGCGCGCTGTTTGTCCACTACCTCGCCTGTATGAAAGCCGGGCTGGTGATGGTGCCATTGAACTACCGTTACACGCCTTCGGCGATCGACCATCACATCGAACTCAGCGGCGCCAGGGCGCTGGTCGTGCACAGCGAGCGACTCGCCGAGCTGACCTATTCAGAGCGGATGGCCACCCTGCCGTCCGGGTTGATCACGATGGAGCACGATGGGCCAGACCCCCGCCCCAAGCTGGAAGACCTGATGACCGGCGGCACCGAGACCGCGGATTTTCCCAAGCGCTCGCCGGATGATCCGGCCGCGATCTTCTTCACGTCCGGCAGCACGGGCGAGCCAAAGGGCGTCACCCATACCGTCCGCTCGCTCGGTGCGCTCTTTCGGACCGCCGCCGCGGCTTTCGAGCTGACCGGCGAAGATCGACTTCTGCCGGGTTCGTCGTGCTCGCACATTGGCGGGTTCATTTTCGGGCTCGCAGCGCTCGGTGTGGGGGCGCCGGTTATCGTTGCACGCCGATACACCGCCGACGAGATTCTCGCCCTTATGCGTCAGGAACGTCCAACCGTCTTGTGCATGATTCCGGCGGCATTGTTCTCGGTGGTCCGCGACCCGCACGCAAACCCCGACGATTTTGCTTCGTTGCGGCTTTGCCGAAGCGGTGCCGACAAGGTTCCGATGGAGCTGGAGCGGGAATTCGTGGCGATTACGGGCCACGAAATCGACGAAGGCTACGGGTGCAGCGAGGCCGGCCTCATCACCCTCAACCCGCCGTCCGGCGTCATCATTTCGGGTTCCGTCGGCCGCATCCTGCCGGGCTTTGAAGCGGCCATACGCGACGACAATGGCAACGAGGTCCACTTCGGTGTCGATGGCAATCTATGGGTTACATCACCGAGCCTGATGCACGGATACTGGGAAAACGAACAGGCGACCAACGGGGCCCTCCGCGACGGCTGGCTCGACACCGGCGATCGAATGACGGCCAATGACGAGGGTTATTTGTGGTTCCGGGGCCGTAAGAAACAGATCATCGTCCACGACGGATCCAACATCTA
>JAAEOR010001085.1 GCA_024222895.1 Hyphomicrobiales bacterium
CATCTGTCGATGCAGGCCGGTGCCTATCAGAATTCGACCTGGGTTGTCGGCACGGCAAAATGCGGCAATGAGGAAGGTTCGAACATGGTCGGGCAGAGCGTTATCGTCGCGCCGTCCGGTGAGATCGCAGCGATGGCGACAACGGTGGAGGACGAGGTCATCACCGCGCGGGCCGATCTCGAAATCGGCAAGCGCTACGCCAAGACGATTTTCGACTTCGCCCGCCATCGCGAGCCCGGTAGCTACGGGCTGATCGTCGAGCGGAAGGGCGCGACGCCCCCGCCGCAGGAGCCGTCCACCTAGCCGGCATGTTCGGCTGAGACAGGGCGACGTCGTCGGTTCGTCAGGTCGAGATCATCTTCTTTTCGATGCCAACGCCGGCAGCAAGCGCGCGCTCATATTCGAGCGGCACGGTCGCCGAATCCTGGAGCGCGATACCGGTCGAATCGAATAACGTGATCTCTTCCTCGGATGTGCGCCCGGGTTTCCTGCCGGTGATCACTTCGCCGATCTCGCCAGCGATGTCATCCTCGGTTATGAGCCCCTCGGACAGCGGCACATTGATCTCGCCGTCGGTGCGACATTGCCTGATGTCGTCGACGAAGATCCGGGCGCGGGCCAGTATCGTTCCCTCGAGTTCCTGGTCGCCTTTCTTGTCGGCGCCGACTGCGGCGATATGCGTTCCCGGTTCCACCCACTCGTTCAGAACCAGAGGTTGGCGAGCCGGTGTCAGTGTGACGACAACATCGGCCCCACGCACGACCGCTTCGATATTCGTTGAGGTCTCGATTTCGAAGTTGGCGTATTTCGGCTGCTGCACCCGGGCGAAATCGTCGAGGGTCTCCCGGCTCCGGCTCCAGACGCGGACCTCCTCCCAGGGAAATACTTCGTTGCAGGTGGCAAGCGCCCCTTCAGCCATATGGCCGGCACCAACGATGGCGAGTTTGCGCGAGTTCTTCCGCGCCATCCATTTGACAGAGACGGCAGCGGCGGATCCGGTGCGCATCACCGTATGATAGCTGCCATCGACGATTGCAAGCGGGAAGCCGGTCTCGGGATCGGTGTAGACGAGGATCGAGAAGACCGTCGGAAGATTGAAGCGTTCCCGGTTCCATTCGCGGATCGACACCCACTTGCATGCCGCGGCATGCGGCTCCTCGATATAGGAAGGCATCGCCTCCCATTCGCCGGGGAAGCGATCGAGGACTATGTGGCCCTTCGGATCCATGTAGTATCGACCCTCGCCGTGCATCCGATAGGCTTGCTCGACGCAATCATTGTATTCGCCCGGAGTCAGCAGGCCGACCATCTCGGCGCGCCCCAGGATCAGTGTCTTGCGGTTGGCCCAGTTTTCCATCTTTCCTCCACCGCACCGAGAAATGTGCCGACGACGAGAAAAAAGTAATCGCAGGAGGCTACCATCAATCCCGATGGCTTTGCTACGATCCGCATGTTTCGGGTCGACGCGTTTGACGAAGCCGCGGCAAAAGCCCGATCATGGCAACGCCGGCCGGGACAACGGCACGGCCAGATTTCTTTTCCGCGCGGGTCCGGGGACGCGGGGGATGCCATCTTCACCAATCCGGAGGGAGCAATCGATGTCTACAGTAATCAAAGGCGGAACCGTGGTCACCTCCGACTTGACCTATCAAGCCGACGTGCTGGTCGAGGGCGAAAGGATCGCCGCCATCGGCCAGGATCTGAAGGGCGACAAGGTGCTCGATGCCACTGGCTGCTACGTCATGCCCGGCGGCATTGACCCGCACACCCACCTCGAAATGCCGTTCATGGGAACCACGGCCTTCGAGGATTTCTCCTCCGGCACCAAGGCGGCACTCTCCGGAGGTACCACCATGGTCGTCGACTTCGTGCTGCCGTCACCGCAGGAGTCGCTCGTCGATGCGCTGCAGGCCTGGCATCAGAAGGCGGGCAAGGCGGCGTCCGACTTCTCATTCCACATGGCGATTACCTGGTGGGGCGAGGACGTCTGGAAGCAGATGGACGAAGTGGTCAAGCGCGGAGTCAACACCTTCAAGGTGTTCATGGCTTACAAGGGCGCATTGATGATGAACGACGACGAGCTCTACCAGATCTTTCTCCGCTCGGCGGAACTCGGCGCGCTACCCCTGGTCCATGCCGAAAACGGTGACGTGGTGGCGCGGCTCCAGGACAAATACATGGCTGAAGGCCTTACCGGGCCGGAGGGCCACGCCTTCTCGCGACCGCCGGAGGTCGAAGGGGAAGCGACCAACCGCGCCATCATGATCGCCGACCAGGCTGGCGTTCCTCTCTATGTCGTCCACGTTTCCTCCGAGCTGGCGCATGAAGCGATCCGGCGGGCGCGGACCCTCGGCAGGCGCGTGTATGGCGAGCCACTGGTGCAGCACCTGACACTCGACGAGTCGGAATACCTCAATCCGAACTGGGATCATTCAGCCCAGCGCGTCATGTCGCCGCCCTTCCGCGATAAGGTCAACCAGGACTCGCTCTGGGCCGGGCTGGCCTCCGGCTCGCTGCAGGTGGTGGCTACCGACCACTGCGCCTTTACGACTGAGCAGAAACGGATGGGCGTCGGGGACTTCCGCAAGATCCCGAACGGTACCGGCGGTCTTGAGGACCGGTTGCCCGTGCTCTGGACAAAAGGCGTCGAGACCGGCCGGCTCACCAAGAACGAATTCGTTGCAGTAACCTCCACCAACATAGCGAAGATCCTCAACCTGTATCCGCGCAAAGGTGCGATCCTGGTCGGCGCCGACGCCGATATCGTCGTTTTCGATCCGAACAAGGGCAAGACGATCACGGCCGAGAAACAGATGTCGGCGATCGACTACAACGTCTTTGAAGGTGTCGAAGTGACTGGGCTGCCACGCTTTGTCCTGTCGCGCGGCGACGTGGTCTTTGAGGACGGTACGCTCACAGCCGAGGACGGTCGCGGCAAGTTTGTCGAGAGGGAGCCCAACCCGCCGATCCACGAGGCACTTTCCTCGTGGAAGGCGCTGACGAAGCCGCAACCAGTGCAGCGTTCGGCCAAGAACATACCGATGGGGGTATAAACCCGCGAAAAGGAAAGCCAACGACAAGAGAGCCGTTTCGATAGGAACGGTTCGCTGCCGAAGTCCCCGCACCGGCGATTCGCCGGTGCGGGGGGGCCAGAGACCGATCGCTTATGCCGCATCCCGCAGTTGCATCAGCATTTCGCCGGCCTCGACGGTCGGCGGTCCGGCGATGACGTAGGCTTCAGGGATCCCAGCAGCGAGATCCGAGTTAAGGCCACCCTCGGCGAGACGCCGCGCCGCCCCGATGCCCAGGGGACCTGATCCGATGACGATTACATCTGATTCCGGCACGACGACCATTCTCGCCTCGGATCTCGTTGTGTGTCCGGATCGCGCAGCCGTCGAACCGAGGGTAGATCGGTGCACTGATTTCGTCCAACCGGACGCGGCGGCCTTCTCTATCGAAGGCCGCCTTGGTGCTTTTCCGACTTGAGCAACGGCGGGAAGCCGTTCAAGACACACCTACCCAGCATCCCGAACCGGCGCGGAAACCGTCGTTGTGGCACGTAAAGGATTGTTTCCTCAAAGGGAGCGGCAAACGGAGCCCCTCCCTGCCGGACGCGCACCAGCCGCCACACATCCCCCGATTCATGTCAAAGAAAAAATGAAATCGCCGGAATATGGCCGTCAATATCGTTGTTCAAAAAAGGAACTTTTCCCGACGACACAAATATAATAATCAGAAAAAATATTGCTGTTTGGTTGTCTAACGGGTATATAGGTTCTACCTTATCTATTGGCGCGGCTCGCTAGTCTGAGTGTTTTAGATCATCTCTGAAACATTTTGCCCGCGCGAATCTTACAAAGCACCGTCTATCGAAGCAAATCTGATCCCGTCCCGTGGTGGCTCAGGGGGAAGAATTTGCATTCGACGGCTTTTGACGGACAGACATTTCGTCTCTTCGCTGTGCCGCCGGCTCGGCACCTCTTCTGCACCGAGGGAAGTACGGCCGGGACGATGGTGTCGCTCGCTTTGACATCAACCCGAGGAGAGTAGTCTCAATGCCGATCGCCCCGCGCGCCCTTTCGACGAAGAAGCTCGCTAGTGTTCCTCCCGCGCCGACCGCGAACGTCACCAGGCTTCCGATCCCGGCACAACGCCACTGCGATGCGGCGCCCATCCCGACTGCCGTCATCTATTGCGAAGGCAATTTCGGTGCCCTCGACGGCAAGACAGCCAACGGACTCGTCCGTCATTCGGAGAAGTACAAGATCCTTTCGGTCATCGATAGCCAGAAGACTGGCCTCGATACCGGCGTTGTACTCGGCGACGGGCCGAACGCCATACCGATCTGCCGCGACCTCGCCGACGCCCTGCGTCAGGCCGGCCGCGTGCCCGACTGGTTCATCTTCGGAATGGCGCCGTCGAGCGGCATGTTGTCGCCACGCGAACGCAGCCGCGTGCTCAACGCCATTGGTCTCGGGATGAACATCGTCAACGGTCTGCATGAATTCCTCACCGACGACCCGGAATTCGCGGCGGCGAGTGTGGCGAACGACATCGTGATCCTCGATGTCCGCAAGCCTCGCACCAAGAAAGACCTGCGGATGTTCAGCGGCCGCATCGACAAAGTCACCTGTCCGCGCATCGCCGTACTCGGCACCGACGGCGCCATCGGCAAGCGCACCACCGCCACCATCCTGACCCGGGCCCTTAACGAACGCGGCGTGAAAGCAGTGATGGTCGGCACCGGCCAGACCGGCCTGATCCAGGGTGCCCGCTACGGCATTGCGCTCGACGCCATCCCGTCGCAATTCTGCTCCGGCGAAATGGAAGCCACCATTGTCGAAGCATTCGAGGGCGAGAACCCGGATGTGATCATAGTCGAAGGACAAGGCGCGCTGAGCCATCCCGCCTACCTGACCTCGACCTTCATCCTTCGCGGCAGCCGCCCCAACGGCGTCGTGCTGCAGCATGCCCCGGGACGGACCAAGCTCGGCGATTTCGGCGAGATTCCCATGCCGACACCGGCCAGCGAGATCAACCTCATCGAAACCTTCGCGGACACCAGGGTCATCGGCCTCACCATCAACCACGAGAACATGACCGACGCCGAAGTCGACACGGCAATGACGCGTTATGCGGGCGAACTCGGCATCCCGGTCACCGACGCGGTGACCCGCTCGCCCGATCGCCTGGTCGAGATGATCTTCTCGGCGTTCCCGGAACTGCAGTCGAGGGCGACCACCCTCTTGCAATGACCGCGCCGCGCCTGGACATTGACCTCGACAAGATCCAACACAACGCCCGCACGCTGGTCGAGCGCCTTGCCATGCACGGCATCGCGGTCATCGGCGTAACCAAGGCCACACTCGGATCCCCCGAGATCGCCGGCGCTCTGCTCCGTGCGGGTGTGAGCGGGCTCGGCGACTCGCGCATCGAAAATCTCGAAGCGATGCGGCGCGCCGGCATCCGGGCGCAGATGACGCTCATCCGCTCTCCCATGGCGAGCCAGGCGGCCCGGGTCGTGGCCACCGCCGATGTGAGCTTCAACACCGAACTCGACGTCATAGCCAAGCTCGCGTCCGCCGCCCAGGAGGCGGGAACGGCGCACAGCATAGTGCTCATGATCGAATTGGGGGATCTCCGCGAGGGCGTTATGCCGGGCGACCTCGAGGCAATCGTGCGGGCGATCCTTCGCTTCCCCAACATCGTCCTCAGGGGCATCGGGACCAACCTCGCCTGTCGCAGTGGCGTATCGCCCGACGCACGGAACATGGGCGAACTGTCGGCGCTGGCGGGTTCGATCGAGGCGACCTTCGGCCTTGAGCTCGACGTCGTCTCCGGAGGTAACTCCGCCAATCTTCAATGGGCGCTTGGCAGTGCCGACACGGGGCGGATCAACGATCTCCGATTGGGAGAGTCGATCCTGCTGGGCTGCGAGCCACTCCATCGCCGGCCGATCGACGGCCTCTTCACCGACGCCGTCGCGCTGGTCGGCGAGGTGATCGAGTCGAAGATCAAGCCGTCCCGGCCCTGGGGCGAAATAGCACAGACCGCGTTCGGGGAACCGTCGCGGGCCACCGACCATAGCCGCATTGCGCAATCAATCCTCGCCCTCGGCCGTCAGGACGTCGATCCGGCCGGCCTCTGCGCCCCACCCGGAATCGAAATCCGCGACGCCAGCAGCGATCACATGGTCATTGACACCGGTGATTGTCATACGCCGGTCGGCGCCGAAATCGCGTTCCAGCTCACCTATGGCGCACTCGTTCGGGCGATGACGTCACCCTTCGTTACCAAGGCGCTGGTGAAGAGTCGCTCCCGACCAAGTAAAACTCCCCCGACTCAACCCTCAGATCGACGCCGACGCGCTTGTTTCGGAAAGCCATTCGGAATCCTCAATCCAGCGGCTTCTCAAGACCTCTGACGAAACCGAAGCCTGCCAGGCTTGGCGGAATTCCTGTTGCATGCATCCAAGAGTTGCTTTTCGATGGCCCATGAGGTGCCGCGATCACCCCACGATCCTGGCGATGGCGCCCAGCCAATTCCGGTAGCAGAGCTTTTCCATCAGCGCGTCGTTGAACCCGTGTCGGCGCATCGCCGCCCTGACATTGGGCAAGCCGGCCACGGATTCGAGCTCGCTGGGTATCCTCGCGCCGTCGAAGTCCGAACCGAGCCCGACCCGATCCTCGCCAAGCTTGTCGATCAGATAATCAAGATGGCGCGGGATCAGGTCGATGCCCGCATCGACCATGCGGCCATCCTGGCGCAGGAACGACAATGCAAAGTTCACACCAACCATCCCGTCACTGTCGCGGATGGCATCAAGCTGTTTGTCTGTCAGGTTGCGCGCATGGGGGCAGAGCGCATGGGCGTTCGAATGAGTTGCAACAAGGGGCTTGGTGCTCAGCCGCGCTACATCCCAGAAGCCGGCTTCGTTGAGGTGGGAAAGATCGAGCATCACGCCAAGCCGATCGCACTGGCGAACCAATTCGAGCCCGTGCTCGGTCAGGCCCGGTCCGGTGTCGCCATCGGAGGGGTAACGAAACGGCACGCCGTGACCGAATGCACTAGGCCGGCTCCAGACCGGGCCGAGGGACCGCAGCCCGGCCTGGTAGAACACCTCCAGGGCGGCGAATTCGGGGTCGATCGCTTCGGCACCTTCGAAGTGCAACACGGCGGCGATAGTCCCATTGCCGAGGCATTCCTCGATCTCGGTCGCGGTTCGGCACACCTTCAGCCCGCCCATTTCCTCCAGCCGAAACAGAAGCGCGGTCTGGGTCAGCGCCATGCCGATCGCCTCCGGCCAGGCGATCGGTTCGGGGAGGCCGAGGTCATAGCGCGGCTGCGCCATCTTCGCGAACGCTTCCTCCATATCGATGGGCACCGATAAGAAGACGGCAAACAGGCCGCCGCCAAACCCGCCCTCTTTGCACCGCCGCGCGTCGACATGACCGTCGGTTCCGTCGAAAAAGGGCTGCGGGTCAGGGTTGCTACCGTCACCGAAGAGCGTGAAGATCAGGTCGTTGTGACCGTCGAAGATTAACGGCGTGACGGGGTTGGTCATGGGCCTCTCGGTGCCGGCGGTGGACGCTGGCGGGAGTCTATCGCGATTGCACCGATCGGCGAAGGGTGACCTGCATTACTGCGGTGCGATCTTCGCAAGTGCTGCATCGTGCGTCCTTCGAGGCTCGAGCGTTGCTCGAGCACCTCAGCGACTGTGTTGTTTGTCAAGCGCTTTGCCATTTGTTCCTGTCTCGAATGATTGCGTTGAGGATTGTGAGGAGCTTTCGTGCGACGGCGATGATGGCGACCATTTTGGGCTTTCCGGCTTCAATGAGGCGCTGGTGAAAGGCCTTGAGTTCCGGGTTCCAGCGGATGCTTGTCATCGCTCCCATGAAGAGGGCGGTGCGAACAGAGGCGCGGCCGCCGCTAATGAAGCTATGGCCGCGCCACTGCCCCGACTGGCGGGTGTAGGGGGCAAGGCCGACAAGCGCAGCAATCTGTCGGCGATCGAGGATGCCGAGTTCTGGCAATTCGGCGATAAGGGTGCGCGAGATGACCTTGCCGACACCCGGCACCGAGGTCAGAAGGTCCTCCTTCTCGCGCCACACCGGCGAGCCTCGGACGGCGTCATCGATGTCCTGATCGAGACTGGAGAGCTCTTTTTCCAGCGCTCTGAGCAGTCGGGTGATGCTCTTTCGGGACCGCCGTGGCGCGCGCTTCTCGCGCTGTTTCTCGGCGACAATCATCTGAATGATCTGCCGTCGGCGAGTGACGAGATCTGCAAGTGCCTGAGTTTCGGCGTCAGGCAACGGCCGGATCTCGGGTTCGGTCGCAGCGACGAAATGAGCGATCATCGCTGCGTCGATCGGATCGGTCTTTGCGCGTTTGCCAAGCGCAAGGGCAAAGGATCGCACTTGGGCTGGGTTGACCACCACGACCGGCACAGAGGCCGCAGCCAGGCTCGCTGCCACCACTGTCTCGAAGCCACCGGTTGCCTCCACCCCGACCGCCAGGGCTTCAAGAGGCACAAGCCGCTTAACCAGTGCCTCAAGTCCATTTGCATCCCGCGACACGACAAAGGCTTCGCCGCTTGGCAGCACATGCACGTCAAGCCATTCCTTCGAAACGTCGATGCCCACGATGTTGGTTCCCATCTTCACCCCTCCTTGCCTAAACGGGCTTCGCTTGCGGCCCAGGCGACTGTTCGGGTTCGAGGGAACGACGGAAGAGTACCCAAGCTGAGGTTCGGGCTTGAACGCCCGAGGATGAGACGGGATCTCTTCCGACACCGCAACGCCAACATTAGCATCTGCGGCACTCACTGACTTACAAGGATGAGG
>JAAEOR010001086.1 GCA_024222895.1 Hyphomicrobiales bacterium
CGCCGGAGAAGGTCACATGCGCGTCCAGGCCAAGGTTGCGGCTGGCCCGCGCGGCGAGCTTGACCTGATCCACCGCCCACTCCTGACGCGCCTTGGGATTGCCGCGAACCTCCGGCGCCGCAAAGGCATCAAGCGCATCGTCGAAGGCTGGGTTCACTGCAACCAGCTGGCCCTGGAGATGGGTCGCGAGCTCCGTGATCTCGACTCCGTTCTTCGCCGCTGTTCCCTTTAGCTCGTCGCAGTAGGTCGTGCTTTCGGCCGCCTGCTTCAGGTCGATCAGCCGCGGGTCCCAGGCGGCGATCTGAACGCCCTTGTAACCCAACGACGCGGCCCATCCGCAAATGCCGTCGAACGTGTCGAACGGCGCCTCATCACCGACGAACTGCGCAAGATAGATCGCCGGTCCCTTGATCGATTTCATGTCTCAACTCCGCTTGCCCCTCGTACAGATGCCCGCGCTCATCAGGCCTTTGCCCATTGCTCGCGCAGAAAGTCGTGCCCCTCCTGGTAAACTTCGTCGGTGTGAGGGAAGAAATCCCGCCATACCCTGGTCGCAGCCGCGACTTCGGGCAGCGAGCGGCCGAACGCTTCGATCACATACCAGCCATCGTAGCCGCCCTGCTTCAGCGCCTTGAATGTCTCCGCCCACGGCACGTGACCCTTGCCGGGCGTACCTCTGTCATTCTCAGACGTGTGAACGTGGCTAATCTGAGCCAAGGTCGGCGCGATCACGCCGACCGGATCTTTCTCTTCTATGTTGGCGTGGAATGTATCGTAGAGATAGCCGTAGTTCGGCTCGTCTACCCGCTTGACGATCTCAGCGGCATCTTCGGCTGTATTGAGGGCGTAACACTCGAACCGGTTAAGCGGCTCCACCGCCATCTTGATGTTCTTTTGGCCTGCATACCTTGCCGCTTGCTTGTGTACCTCGACGATCCCGTCTCGCTCTTCCGCCGTCGGCGGTTCACCCGTGAAAATGGCAAGTGGTTGATAGAACGGACCGCAGAGCAACTCGCCGCCCGCCGCCTCAAGGCAATCGATGGCCCATTTCAGGTGGTCGAGACCGGCTGCGCGAACTTTCGGATCGGAGCTGGTACAGTCGTGCTCTGGATCGGGAATGACCGTGACGGCGGTCGCCCGCAATCCTTCGTCCTTCAACGCCACGCCAACCTTGAGGTAGTCCTCCGGCGTGCCGCCAAAAATCGGCAACTCAACCCCATCATATCCGGTTGCCTTGATCATGCCGAGGAGCGGAAAATGCTCGTCGGTGATCTGAGGCGACCAAAGTAGCATATTGAACCCTAACAGCATCGGAATCCCCCATTGCTTCGTTGTACAGAACGATAGACTCCCGGTCTATTGTTCGCAAGCATGTCCGGTTGTTCGCATACGAGAACGACGTTACTTGACGTCGCGGTTGTCTCGGACAGCATTTGTGACGCTCTCGGCTCCCGGTCCTGAGGTTCCATCATTCTCACCGACTCGAAGCATCTTGATCGCCGCCGTTGCAGCGCCGAAGCCGTTGTCGATGTTGACAACCGTAACCCCGGGCGCGCAACTCGCAAGCGCCGCGTTGAGGGCCGCGGTTCCACCCGCAGCGACGCCGTAACCGACGGAGGTCGGGACAGCGATCACCGGTGCGGGCACAAGTCCGGCGACGACGCTGAACAGAGCACCCTCCATCCCGGCGACCGCAATGACGACCTGGAAGCCGACGAGTTCTTCGCGCCGCTCCATCAGGCGCCAAAGCCCCGCGACACCGACATCGGCGATCATCGCTGAATCATACCCGGCGAAGCTCAGCGTGCGCCGAGCTTCGAGCGCCGCCGGCAGGTCGGACGTCCCGGCGGCGACGATCCCGACTCCACCGTCCGTAACCGGCACCGCCCCGCCGAGCACCGCGGTCCGCGAAATCGGGTCGTAGTCGAGGTCATCGCGCGTGCCGGAATCGAGATCTGCCATCAGCGTTGCATTCAACCGCGTGAACAGGAGCCGGCAGCCACGCTCGCGCGCCAGACCCGCAATCGTTTCGATCTGTGACGTGGTTTTTCCTTCCGCAAAGACCGCTTCGGGAATACCTGTCCGCGCCTCGCGACCCCAGTCCATGCGAACCACCATCTTCAGCC
>JAAEOR010001087.1 GCA_024222895.1 Hyphomicrobiales bacterium
AGTCGCGGCTCGGTTTCCGGACCCGCAGCCCGCGTTGGGCAATTGCCCACAAATTCCCGGCCGAGAAGGCGACGACGGTGCTGGAGGCCATCGATATCCAGGTCGGTCGTACCGGCGCGCTGACACCGGTGGCGCGGCTGAAGCCGGTCACGGTCGGCGGCGTTGTGGTCACCAACGCCACGCTGCACAACGAGGATTACATTCGCGGTTTTGGCCGCGACGGCGCGCTGTTGCGGGTCGATGCGGACGACAATCCGATCGATATTCGCGTCGGCGACGCCGTGACCGTGCAACGGGCCGGCGATGTCATCCCCCAGGTTCTCACCGTCGATCTTGCCATGCGCCCCGCCGATAGCGAACCATTTGCCTTCCCGACGATCTGCCCCTGCCCACTCAAGACGCCGATTGTGCGGGAGGAAACGGCGACGGGCAGCGAGGGCATCGTGCGCCGCTGCAGCGGCGAGTTCGCCTGTCCGTTCCAGCGCAAGGAGCATCTGCGCCATTTCGTTTCCCGCCGCGCCTTTGACATCGAGGGGTTCGGCGAGAAACAGATCGAACTGTTCTACGACGACGAAGACCTGCCGATTCGTACACCGGCGGACATCTTCAGGCTCAAAGAGCATGATGACGCAAACCTGAAGAAGCTCAAGGACCGTGACGGTTTCGGAACGGTTTCGGCGCGCAATCTGTTCGCCGCTATCGACGCTCGGCGGGAGATTCCTCTCGATCGTTTCATCAATGCGCTGGGTATCCGACATGTGGGCGAGACCACGGCGCGGGTGTTGGCCCGTGCCTATGGCGCATGGGAGTCGCTTCACCAGGCGGCGCTCAAAGTGGCGGACGGTGACGATGCGGCGCGTGAGGAGATGGACGGGATCGACCAGATCGGCGGCACTGTCGTCGAGGCGATCGCGCGCTACTTCGGCGAGAGCCACAATCGCGCGCTGGTCGATGCCCTGACGGCGCAACTGACGAACATCCTTGACGTCGAGCAGGTCGCGAGCGATTCGCCTGTCGCCGGCAAGACCGTCGTCTTCACCGGCTCGCTGGAGAAGATGAGCCGCGATGAAGCCAAGGCGATGGCGGAACGGCTGGGTGCCAAGGTGTCGGGTTCCGTGTCGAAGAAGACGGACCTGGTGGTTGCCGGCCCCGGCGCCGGCTCGAAACTCAAGAATGCAGAGAGATTTGGCATCAAGGTGATCGATGAGGATGCCTGGCTGGCCTTGGTTGCGGTGTGATCCCAGCCGACGGCGTGGTGCCGTTCTCAGCGGGCCGCGCCCTCCAGGTGGATTCCCGGCCATCAAATCGGCGGGATTCGTCTCAAATCATGCCGACACAAGGAGTATGATAATGAAGATAATCGCGACTTTCGTCTTTGCCCTGACAATGATGATGGCGGCATCTGCCAGCCACAGCCAGGAGCCGGCAGCAGTCCCGGATGGGGCATTGCCGAACCTCATGGGAACCTGGGTGGTGGTTCATTCCGAAGGTGCCTTCGGCATCGAAATCGTCACCACGTTGCCGCGAGCCGAGTTGATCATCGATATGCAGTCAGGGCCCGTTTTCGCCGGATCGGCCGAGTATGAGCTCGGGTCGGATGACCCCGACTTTCAGGTCGGCGACGAGGCGGTGAGGATGGCAACCGAGCCGTTCACCGGCATGATCGGATGGGACAACAAGTCATTGACCATGGTCGAGCGCGGCGACACCAGCGTGTGGACCGGGACTCTCCTCAACGCCGAAACCATGGCGCTTGTCTATTACGAAGCTGGCGAGCACGCGTTCATCGCCCGGCAGATTCTCGTGCGCCGTTAGGGCGCAAACCTCGGGCGACCTGGAAGGAAAGACATGATCAAGTGCTTAGTTCGATGGCGGCAGTGGCTCGTCGCCGCCGCGGTTGTCTGCGTGGCCCCTGCCTATGCCGACGAGGCCGCCAATCAGGCCGCCGTCTTCCATCTCGAAGCCGGCACGCTTTCAGCCGGGGACGCCGAACTGGCGGCAATCCTCGGTGCGGATCCGGCCAACGACGATGCCCGAATGGGCCTCGGTACGATCCGTTTCATCAAGGCGATCGAAACCCTGTCCCAGGGGCTTTATCGCTATGGGCTGCAATCTCCGCAGCGATCGATGATGGTACCCGTGCTGCGGTTGCCGGTCCCGGTCAATCCCGATCCGGAGCCGATCGACTATGATGACTTCCACGCGCTGATCGATCGGTTCGTTCAGGATCTCGCCATGGCGGAGTCCACGCTCGACGGTGTTGGCGACAGCGGTGTCAAGCTGCGCCTTGATCTCACAGCGTTGCGTTACGATGCCAATGGCGACGGGATACCCGCGGATGACGAGCGCTTCATTGCAGTCCTGCAACGGGTCACCGGGATGCGCGACGAGGACATGCCCGGGACGCTGGTGTTCGCCTTCGACAAGGCCGACGCCATTTGGCTGCGCGGCTACAGCAACGTGCTGATGGCGTTCAGTCAGTTCTGGCTGGCCCACGACTGGCGCGAGAGCTTCGACGTGGCGTTCCCGCATTTCTTCCCCGAGGTCGAGTCGCCATTTGCCGCGGCGCTGGCCGAGCCGGGGAGCGACCCGATGTACACTGAAGGTGCGCCGCTCGCCGACATGATTTCGTTCATTCATATCCGCTGGCAGGTGACGGAGCCGGAGCGCATGGCCGCTGTCCGGCAACATATCAAAAGGATGATCGCTCTCAGTCGCGAGAACTGGCTGGCGATCGAGGCCGAGACCGACGACGATCGCGAGTGGTTGCCGAGCCCTCGCCAGACCAGCGCCTTCGCCAGCGCTCAGGTCGACGCTGAGCGCATTGCCGCTTGGCGCGCGGTACTCGATGAAGCCGAGGCGGTCATTGATGGGGAGAAGCTTGTTCCTCACTGGCGCTTTCGGCAGGGCTTCAACCTTGCCAAGGTCTTCGATGCGCCGCGCGCCTTCGATCTGGTTTTGTGGCTGACTGGTCCGGCGGCTTTGCCCTTCCTTGAGGATGGACCGGTGACCACTGCCGGCGACTGGGAAGCAATGATCGGTGCATTCGGCGGCAGCTTCGGCGTTTCGGCGATCTGGTACAACTGATCGGGCTAGCATCGACTGCTGAATAGGCATCACGCCCCTTTGCGCGCTTCTGGGTTGTTGTCGCATTGGGTCGCTCCGTCGTTTTTTTTGCCGATCCGCGCCGTAACTGTGCCGTAGTCTGAGCGAAACTGTCTGCCGGGACCAGGCGGGAGCGGCGTCTTTGGCGCGCATCGTGACGAGCGATGGATCGGTCGACGTCGACCGGTGGAGCTATCAGTTGCAGGGACGGAAGGGCTCGCCGCTCGATCCGTCGGTGCTGGCGGCAGTTCCGACGGATCTGATGGTGGTCGATTACGCCCGCGACGGGACCGCCGGCAGCGCGTTCAAGCCGGCTGAGGTGGATCTGATTCAGGGAACCGGCGCGGACCGCAAGGCGGTGCTTGCCGATATCTCGATCGGCGAGACCGAGGATTTCCGATTCTACTGGAATGCAGACTGGACCACCGACGGTACGGCCGGTGGTTCACTCACTGGGGCTGCGCCGGACTGGCTGGGGCCGGTTAATCCCGATTGGCCGGAAAGCCGCAAGGTCCGGTACTGGGATGCCGACTGGCAGGCGATCGCCTTCGAGTGGATCGAGACAATCGCGAACCAGGGCTTCGACGGTGCCTATCTCGATATTGTCGACGCCTACTATTTCTGGGCATACGAAGCGCGCGCCGCCGACCTGGAGCCGGGTGACCCGGGGACCGGATCGGAAGCAGCTGCGCTGATGATCGACTTCATTGTCGCGCTCGCCGAACACGCCCGGGCGATTAATCCTGACTTCGTGCTCATCCAGCAGAATGCACCGTTTCTCCTCAACGACCTTGTCTATGACACGGGCAGTAACGCGCAACCGGATCCGGCCCGGGCCGCGGCGCTGCACGATGCCATCGTCGGGATCGCCATTGAGGATGCCTATCTGCGCGGCGACAAGGATGAGAACAATCCCTTCAATCCGGGCAAAAGCACGATCAAGGAGCTTGTCGCCGCTTATGGCGATACCGGCGAATTATTGCTGGCCGTCGACTATGTGAGAAAGCCGGGCCTGATCGAGCAGATTTTCGACAGAGCCGAGAAGGACGGCTTCATCCCCTACGCAGCGCCGGACCGCGATCTTGACCGTAGCGCCATCCATGGGACGCCCAAGGCCGATGTGATCGACGGTAGCGGTGGCGGCGACCGTCTCTACGGCCGTGGCCGATCCGACAAACTGTCCGGAGGCGATGGGGATGACGTGCTGATCGGCGGCCCGGGCAAGGATCGGCTCGCAGGCCAGGCGGGCAACGACCAGCTGAGCGGTGGCGGTGGCCGGGACCACTTCGTCTTCGACACGGTTCTCGGCAACGGCAAGGCGCAAGCCGGTGTGGATACGATCACCGACTTCAAGCCGGGGAGCGACACGATCCGTCTCGACGACGACGTCTTCGCTGCAGTCGGCGACAAGCTCGGCCGCGGCGAGTTCCACCGGGGCAAAAAGCCCAGGACGACAATGATCATGTGATGTATCGCAAGAAGAGTGGCGCGCTGTTCCACGATGCCGACGGAAATGGCAACGGCGGCAAAGTCAAATTCGCAAAGCTCGACACGAAACCGGCTCTGACCCACGATGATCTTCTGATGATCTGACGGTGCCGGCCACGACCACTGTCAGAATCGGACCCCTAGTCCCGTTTCTGTGGTGGCGCCGAGCCGACCGTGCCCTCCACCCGCATCTCGACCTCGTCGAGGCTGGGGTCCTCGGATCGTATCCACGTCTCCAGCGCCTCGGCCGACTCTTCGGTCAGATCCGGTTTCGGAAGCCGGCGGGGGCGCCCGGCGCGGTCGGAGGTCGCTTCCGTCCAACGCGGTCCGCCGCCATAGATCGCCGCGTACATGACCTTTGCGGTGACCTTGTCGACGCCGCCGGCGCGGCTCGCTTCGTAGAACATGCGATGAACCGCTTTCCATGGCTCTGACATGGTCTCGCAATGATAGTCATGAATGACGGACGCGCGGCGGTATGCACCGACGAAGGGGGGGCCGATCAACGCCCAGAATGGGCGTGGAATCGATGCGCCGTTGACGACCGCTCCCTCGGGAACGGTCCAGGCTTTCCCAGTTTGGTCAACATAGCTGAACTCCTCCAGCAGGCGCATGTTGCGGCTGTCGCCGTTGTCCAGCCACTCGACGGCGACCCTCCCGATGAATCGGCCGTGCTCCTCTTCCTCGGCGACCGTCGCCAGGATCGGAAGCAACAGGAGGCAGACAAGGCCTCGAAACGAAGACTGAAGGAAGCCAACACCAATCATCACGGTCGCCATTTGCCGGAGGTGTCACCCGGTTGGAGGTTAGCGTTTCTACGCGAGACCCGGCAACCGCCGACTTCGGATCGCCAATGGACCCATTGCCGCAGCCAGGCACAGGCGCTCGGCGCCTTCGAGGAGGTTGCGCCGAGGGTCGCGCACCGATCCAGACAAGTTCGGCCGGTATCAGATCAATGAGGTTGGCGGGAGGCCGCCAGGAACGCAAAGCCCGGCGACCCTCCGTCGCCGCGTTATACCTTACCGGTCGGTAAAACTGTGGATCAGACTTCCATCGCCGGGGTCGAAACACGCTGCTTTGGCAGGGTCCAGGGACAGCCTGACGGCCTCTCCACCATTGACCCGGCTTTCCGCCGAGAGCCTTGCAATCAGGCCGGCGCCGCCCAGGCTGGAGATCAGAAACTGGTCCGATCCGGTCTTTTCGGTGGACGACACGACCAGATCGGCGGGCAGATTGAACGGTTTCTCGCCTTCGAGCCCGATCGCCTCCGGGCGGACGCCAAAAACGATCGAACGCGACCCGGCGAATTTCTCGCGAGGCAGCCGGTCACCGATATCGAGGGTGACACCATCGGTATCTTCGGTTTCGAACACCAGCACTGCAGCGTCTTCCCGCTGCTCCACGGTCGCGGGGATGAGGTTCATGGGCGGCGAGCCGATGAACCCTGCGACGAAGGTATTGGCCGGACTGTCGTAGATCTCGTCGGGAGATCCGATCTGCTGGACCAAGCCGTCTCTGAGAACGACGATTTGGGTCGCCAGCGTCATCGCCTCGATCTGGTCGTGCGTGACATAGACGATCGAGGCGTCCACAGTCTGGTGAAGGCGCCTGATTTCGGCACGCATCTCGACCCGGAGCTTGGCGTCGAGGTTCGACAGCGGTTCGTCAAACAAAAAGAGCTTTGGATGTCGCACCAGCGCCCGGCCCATGGCGACGCGCTGGCGCTGGCCGCCGGAGAGCTGCGACGGTTTGCGGTCGATCAGCGGACCGATCTGCAGGATCGAGGCGACTTCTGCCAGCCGCTCCTCTCGTATCGCTTTTGGCGTGCCGCGCACCCGCATCCCGAAGGTGATGTTCTCACCCACGGTCATCGTTGGGTAGAGCGCGTAGGACTGGAACACCATGGCGATGTCGCGGTCCCTTGGCGGTATTTCGGTGACATCGCGGCCGGCGATGAGGATTTGACCGCTGGTTATGGTCTCGAGCCCGGCGATGCAGTTGAGAAGCGTCGACTTGCCGCAGCCCGAAGGACCGAGCAAAACCAGGAAGTCGCCGGGCACCATCGACAGCGAGATATCGGTCAGGACGCGAACCGCGCCAAAACTCTTCTGAAGATCCCGGATCGTCAGTGCTTGAGCGGTTTCGTCTTTGGCCATCTCTGCCTTCGATCCATCGATGGTGTCGGTCGATCCCCAATGTATACGCACAGAGGGCGGGCGTGAATGACTGCGGGCCCACCTGGCCCGAGTTTGAAGCGCCGCACGGTGACGCCGCACGCGGCGGCCATGCTATAACTGCAGCCCGACGTGAAGCCGCCGGTGCTTCTCGAAACAGGTTGATGCTTTGTGGTCCCCGAGTGGCGGGTCACGGCCGGGAACCCAGGAGGAGAGTTCAATGAGATTTCCGTTGAGATTCATGTGTGCCGCGCTGTTGGCCTCGGTGGCTACCGGCGCAAGCGCCTTCGAGGACGGCAAACTCACTGTCTGGATCAATAGCGACAAGGGCTACAACGGCCTTCAGGCGGTGGGTGATACGTTTGCTGAAGAGCTCGGAGTCGACGTGGTCGTCGAACATCCCGAGGCGGTGACCGACAAGTTCCAGCAGGCGGCGGCCACGGGGCAGGGGCCCGATATCTTCATCTGGGCGCACGACCGGTTTGGCGAGTGGGCCGCCGGCGGTCTGATCGTCCCGGTGGAGCCATCGCAGGCAGTCAAAGAAAACACCTATGACTTCACCTGGGACGCCGTGACGTTCGACGGCAAGACATGGGGCTACCCGATAGCGGTGGAGGCGGTTGGCCTGATCTATAATAAGGCGCTGGTACCGACGCCGCCCGCCACCATGGAAGAGATCGCCGGCATGGAAATCGAGGGCGTCTCTTCGCCAATCATGTGGGACTACAACAACACGTATTTCTCGTTCCCGCTGCTGATGGCCGGAGGCGGCTTTGCCTTTGAGAAGAAGGATGGTTCCTATGACCCGACAACGACCGGTGTCGCCAATGCCGGCGCCATTGCAGGTGCCTCGGTGATCAAGTCGCTGATCGACGAAGGCGCAATGCCGAAAGGCGTCGACTATGGCGTCATGGATGCGGCGATCAACAAGGGTGATACGGCCATGGTCATCAACGGTCCGTGGGCATGGTCCAACCTGGAACAGTCGGGCATTGATTTTGCCGTCGCGCCGATCCCGTCGGTCGATGGCAAGCCGTCGAAGTCCTTTGTCGGCGTGCTTGCGGCGACCGTCAACGCAGCCAGCCCCAACAAGGACATCGCCAAGGAGTTCATCGAGAACTACCTCCTGACCGATGATGGTCTGAGGATCGTCAACGACGATGTGCCACTCGGTGCCGTTGCCTCCGTCTCCTTTTCCAAGGAGGTCGAGGGTGATTCCAACATAGCGGCGACACTTGCCAATGCTCAGAACGGCGTGCCAATGCCGTCGATTCCGGAAATGGGTAAATTCTGGGCTGCGATGGGGCCGGCGCTGACGGCGATCACCAATGGCCAGTCCTCAGTGGAGGAAGCGCTGAAGGGTGCTGAAACTCGCATCCTCGCGGAATGAAGAACCGACGGACCGCCAAGGCTTTCTGACCGGAGCGGTCGACATGGTTTGACCAGATGAGCGAGATCACGGCCGACCCTGTCGTTACCGAAACCGCCCGGGAAGAGGGTTGGGCCTGGCGGCTCATCAAGGGCGGGCTCCTTGCCATTGCTGCCGTGGCAGGGCTCTACATGGTCTGGGGGCTTTACCTCGCCGGCGAACCGATCTTGGCCGCTATCGTGTTTGCCGCCGCCGCGGTGAGTGTCATGCTGTTCGGGTGGGCGCGGTTCTACACCTGGCGGTTCGTGTTCCCCGGAGTTGCCGCAGTCGCTCTCTTCATCCTGCTACCGGTGCTCTACACATCGGCCATCGGCTTCACCAATTTCGGCTCGCGCAACCTTCTGACATTCGAACGCGTGCAGGACTATCACCTGGCCAAACAGGAACGGGCGGAAGGCAGCGAACGGTCCTTTGGCCTGACAACGGAAGGCCGCCTGTTCTTTCCGGCAAGCGGTGAGCGCCCGGCGCTGATCACGCCGCCGATCGTCGAGGCCGCAGACGACAAGCTGGTCGCCGCGGTCTTCGAGGGAGAGCCGCCGGAGACGCTTCCGGTCAAGGAGGTGCTGCAGAACCGCGGGTTGCTTCAGACACTGGAAGTCGAAGCACCCGATGGTGCGACACTGACCATGTCGGGCTTGCGCGATTTCGCCAGTTCGGAATCGATCTACACCCTGGACGAGGACGGTGTTCTTGTCGGCAGGGACGGGCATCGCCTGGTCCCCGATCACGATACGGGCTTCTATCAAACCAAAACCGGTGAAGCTGTGTCGCCGGGATGGCGGGTTGGCATAGGGTTCGACAATTTCACCCAGGTTCTGACGTCGGATGGTGTACGCCAGCCGATGTTGCAGATTTTCGTATGGACGTGCGTGTTTGCCTTCCTGTCGATGGCACTCACCTTCACCGTCGGGATCGTTCTGGCCATCATTCTCGAATGGCCCCATCTCGCTTACAAAGGCGTGTACCGGGTTCTCCTCATTCTGCCCTATGCCGTGCCGGCCTTTATTTCGATTCTGGTTTTTCGCGGCCTCTACAACCAGAATTTCGGCGAGATCAACCTGATCCTGTCCAGCCTTTTCGGCATCAAGCCCAACTGGTTCACTGATCCGTTCCTGGCCAGACTGATGCTGCTCATTGTCAATGTCTGGCTCGGCTATCCCTACATGATGCTGCTGGGCATGGGTTTCCTCCAGAGCGTGCCGCGCGACCACTACAAGGCAGCCGCCCTGGAGGGATCAGGCCCGATCCGGACTTTCATGGAAATCACGCTTCCTCAGATTCTGCCGCCATTCGTCCCGCTGCTCATCTCCAGCTTCGCCTTCAACTTCAACAATGTCGTCCTGATTCTGCTTTTGACGCGCGGGCTTCCGGATATTCCCGGCACGACGATCCCGGCCGGCTCCACCGATATCCTCGGCTCGTTCACTTTCCGCATCGCTTTCCAGGATTCCGGTCAGGACTTCGGTCTGGCCGGCGCGATCTCAACGCTGATCTTCATCATCACCGGAATCATCGCTTACGCCAATTTCCGGGCGATGCAGCGGCTCGCCCGCAAGCGGAGTGCTCGGCCATGATGGTCGAGGCCAAACGCTCGCTGATGTGGCGCAGGATCGCCGGTCACGGCTTTCTGATCGCCTTTATCGCAATCATCATGTTCCCGTTCCTGATGGTGCTGTCGATCTCTTTTCGCGAGGGGAATTTCTCGACCGGGAGCCTGCTGCCCGAAAATCCCACGCTCGAGCACTGGGCGCTGGCCTTTGGCTTCGACTACACGCGCGCCGACGGTACGGTCATCCAGCCACCGTTCCCCGTCCTTCACTGGTTGTGGAATTCGATCAAGATCGGCCTGATCGCCTCGGCCGGCATCCTGATGCTGTCGACCACATCGGCCTATGCCTTCGCGCGTCTGCGGTTCGCCGGTCGGCAGGGCCTGCTCGACACCTTGCTGATTGTTCAGATGTTTCCGGCGGCGCTGACGGTCATCGCGATCTACGCAATCTTCGATGCCCTCGGTCGGGTTGTTCCCTGGCTCGGCGTCGACCAGCATCCGGCGCTGATCCTCTCCTATCTGTCGGCGATCACCCTCCACATCTGGACGATCAAGGGCTATTTCGACAGCGTCGACCCGGCCCTGGACAAAGCCGCGCAGATCGACGGCGCCACACCGTGGCAGACCTTCCGCTATGTGTTCCTGCCATTGTCGATCCCGATCCTCGCCATCGTCTTCATTTTGGCTTTCATCTATCTGGTCAACGAGTACCCCGTTGCGTCGATCCTGCTGCGCGATACCGAGCAGATGACGCTGGCGGTTGGCGCCCGCCAATATCTCTACGAACAACGCTATCTGTGGGGTGATTTCGCCGCGGCCGCGGTCCTGTCGGGCCTGCCGATCACGGTGCTCTTCCTGATCTGTCAGCGCTTCCTCGTCTCCGGATTGGCCGAAGGCGGCGTCAAGGGCTGATCCGGAGCGTCTTCAGTTCGGTCGGAAAGGCGGTCACAATTTCGCCTCAGAAAAGGCTGCTGCTTCTTCTGGTTGAGTAGTCAACCAGGCGGGCGGGTCGGTCGTGACCGAGGTTGTTCTATTGGTATCGTCGCTCATCTTTGCGGACTTGCGGGGCGGGGCGGGCGAAAACGCTGCCGCTCATGCGCTGTTGTGCGAGACGAAGAGATTTGACGCCGTCGTCAACTACGCATCGGCGTTCCCGAATTCGGAACGGCCAGAGACCGTCTATCTCACAATACTGATCGACAAAGACGCGGAAGAGTTCGCTGAGATCGTTCGTGGTCTTGACGGGGTCTACTCCAGCTATGTGAAGCCGGACGCGGAGCTGCCCTAGTCGAGTGCCCGGCGGCCGATCTTTTCAGAGGAGAGCAAACCCATGGCGCGCAGGAAAAAGAAAGTCCCGTCTGTCCCAGGCTCCGAGCCGGAACTCATAGCACTCGCCAAACCAGCCGCAGCTCTACGCGTAGAATTCAGAAGCCTGAGGTCGGAAGCCGGTCTTCCAACGGCGAATGCCGAGAAGATACTGAAGAAATACGATGCGGTCATGACGCCGCTGTTTGGCCCAAGCGAAAGGCGGGTGGAGTCGGCGGTCCGCCAGCAGGAATCGCTGGCATCAGCTCAGTTGATGCCGCTGTCGGGATTTTACAGGATTGCCGCGCCGACGGCTGATCTGGAGAAAATTCAGAAAGACCTGCTGGAGGAAGATCTCTTCGACGGCGTTTACATCAAACCGCCTGTCGAGCCACCGGAAGAGATCAATACCATGGAGGCAGTTGCCGATGCACCGCCGTCCTCCACGGCGGATTTTTCGGCTCGCCAGATCTACCTCGCCGCCGCGCCGGATGGTGTCGACGCCCGCTGGGCTTGGACCCAGGCTGGAGGCAGAGGTCACGACGTCAGGATCGTGGATCTGGAGGGCAACTGGCGATTCACCCATGAAGACCTGATGCAGAAACAGGGCGGCGTGATCGGTGGCTCGGTGATCAATGATCTTGGCTGGCGAAACCATGGCACCGCAGTGATTGGCGAGTATGGCGGAGATATCAACGGTTTCGGTGTCCAGGGCATCTGCGCCGACGCGATCACGAGCGCTGTCTCCTTCAGTGGGCTGGGAACGGCCGGAGCGATCAATCTCGCCGCATCCAGACTGCGAGCCGGCGACATCCTTCTTCTGGAACTCCATCGTCCTGGGCCACGGCACAATTTTCAGGGCCGGTCGGACCAAAGAGGCTATGTCGCGATCGAATGGTGGCCGGACGATTTCGCTGCAATTCTCAATGCCTCCCGGCAAGGTATCATCGTCGTGGAAGCAGCGGGCAACGGAGCGGAGGATCTGGATGACGCGATCTACGAGACGCCCGGCCTTGGCTTTCCATCGGACTGGACCAATTCATACCGGCGCAGCAATCGCGACTCCGGAGCCATCGTCGTCGGCGCCGGTGCCCCACCGCCGGGAACCCATGGGCGCAACCACGGACCGGATCGATCACGTCTTGGATTTTCCAACTACGGAGCGTTGATCGATGCCCAGGGCTGGGGTCGCGAAGTGACGACCTGCGGTTACGGCGATTTGCAGGGCGGTCAGAATGAGGACCTGTGGTACACGGATACCTTCTCGGGAACGTCGAGCGCTTCACCGATCGTCGTGGGGACGGTCGGCTGCATTCAGGGTATGGCGAGGGCTCGCGGGAGGGCGGTGTTTACGCCTGCCGAGATCAAGGATGCCCTTCGAACCACCGGCTCGCCACAGCGGGCCGCGCCGGGACGACCGTCATCACAGAGGATTGGCAATCGCCCGGATATTCGCGCCCTCGCCCAAAGCTTGTTTCCGAGCGGCGGCAACAAAATGCGGGCGGCGTTCAGACGCGAAATCGAATCCTGGCGGCCACTGGAAGTCCGGGCTTTTGTCGATATCAGTCCGCAACTGGTCGCTGCGCACACGACCGGTGTACTTCAGGGTGGACTCGTTTCGGCCCAATCGCTTCGCAATGGAGCGGTTAATCTTGAGCATATGGTGATCCTGTTCCGCTTTTCGTCCATGGCGGGACAGGCCATAGAAATTGCCGGGCCGGTTGGTGGTGGTCGCTATCGCTATTGGGGCAGCATCGCCGCCGACGGCCTGGGGCAATTGTTCGTTGACGAGGGGTTCTCGTCGACTGGCAGTGACAATTTCGACCTGATCGCCGAGATTCAGGGGATTGAAACGCGGTTTGCCTTTAACCCAGCTCTGCAGCGTTATCAGCAGGCGTAGCTAGCGACCGAGCGGCTTTGTCGCCGCTTTCAGCCAGGCTCGCTCGGCGTCGTCGAGTAGGTGACCGAGGGTTTCGAGCAGTCCGGCGTGGTATTCGTCGATCCAGGTGATCTCGGCCGCTGACAGTAGCTCCGGGTCGATGAGCCGCCGGTCGATCGGACAATGGGTGAGTGTCTCAAAGCCGAGCATCGGCCGATCGCCGCCCGGCATGTTCTCCGGCGGCTTCACCAGCACGAGGTTCTCGACGCGGATGCCGTAGGCGCCGGTTTTGTAGTATCCCGGTTCATCGGAGAGGATCATCCCGGGCTCGAGGGCGACGGTGCCACGCTTGGACAGGTTTGCCGGGCCCTCGTGGACTGACAGGAATGATCCGACCCCATGGCCGGTACCATGGTCGTAGTCGAGGCCGGCATCCCAGAGCGCCTGCCGGGCGAGAACATCGAGCTGAATACCGTTGGTGCCGCGCGGGAAGCGCGCAGTCGCAACGGCGATCATGCCCCTCAATACCCGGGTGAACCGATCCCGCATCTCGGCGTCCGGCTTGCCGATGGGGATTGTCCGGGTAATGTCGGTCGTGCCGTCTCGGTACTGGGCGCCGGAATCGACCAGGTAAAGCGATCCCGCTTCAAGCAGCCGGCTGGTCTCGGGCGACACCCGGTAATGGACGATGGCGCCGTTTGGGCCGGCCCCGGAGATGGTGTCGAACGACAGATCGATCAGCTCGGACCCGTCGGCGGCCGCCGTCTCGGCCCGGAACGCCGCAAGCTTCTCCGCTGCCGCGATCTCGTCGATGGCTTCCTCTTCGACGTTGGCATCGAGCCAGGCAAGGAAGCGCACCATCGCCGCACCGTCGCGGACATGGGCACGTCGCGAACCGGTGATCTCGGCCGGGTTCTTGCGTGCCTTGGGCAGGGCGGTCGGATCGGCTCCCTCGACGACTGTGCCGCCGGCATCAGTGATCGCTGCAGAGATTGCGGCGGCGCTGGAGGCTGTTTCGAGCAGCACCCGCGCGCCATCGCGGCCGAGGGCTGCAAGTGAATCGCCCAGCGCCTCAGGCGCCTCGATATCGGCTTGCTCGGCCAGGGCGACGCGAACGGCGTTGGTAAGTTTGCGCCCGTCGATGAACAGAGTCGGACGGCCGGACGTCCGCAGGATGGCCCAGGCAAGCGCGACGGGATTATGCGCAATGTCGGAGCCGCGCAGATTGAATGTCCAGGCGATCGCGTCGGCGAGGCCGACGACCGTTGCGTCGGCGTTCGCCTCGCCAAGTGCTTCGCGGAGCCCTTCCAGTTTGGCGTTGGCCGCTTCTCCCGCCAGTTCGTCGGATTGGAGCGTCACCGCGCCCATCGGTGGATCAGGTTGATCGCTCCAGATGGCGTCGATCGGGTTCCGTTCGACCGAAACCAGTTCTGCCCCGGCATCCTTGCAGGCGGTCTCGAGCTTGCGCACATTGGCGATTGTCATCAGCCACGGGTCATAGCCGATCCGGTCATTCGGTCGGGCATGGCTTTTCAGCCATTCGGACGGCGGCGTTTCGACCAGATGCTTCGGTGTGAACAATGCCGAATCGACCTCATTGCCAACCTGAAGCGTATATCGGCCGTCAACGAAGATCGCCGCTTCGTCGGCAAGCACAATCGCGGTCCCCGCCGAACCGGTGAAACCGGTCAGCCAGGCGAGCCGCTCCGCTGACGGCGGCAGGTACTCGCTCTGGTGCTCGTCGGCATGGGGGGCGATGAAGCCGGAAAGCCCTTGTCGGGTGAGCTCTGAACGAAGGTCCGCCAGGCGACGGCGAGGGTCAATGGATGTGCTCATCCCAAGCGTTGTATGGGTGCCGAAGGACCTTTTCAAACGAAATCCCGAATGGCGCGGAATTGTCGAAAATGCGGCCGGATTGTGCGTTGCGCTATTGTTTCGGTGCGCTGCAAAAACGCATGTCTGTCATGCTGTTACACGACTTCTCTCGAATCCGTACGAGGCATACTCGTCGCAACCGGAGGGGCGTTTCGAATCGAAAGGATGAGGGTCATGACGATCAGGACTCCCGGCGACATCGTGGGCCGCGTCGCAGTTGGCCGCAGTGTTTCCCGTCGGGTTCTCCGCCGCGCACTTGCTATCGGGGAAGCGCCGGCGCGCCGCAGTGTAAACGCTCGTCTGCTCGGTCTCGACAATGCCGCATTGGCCACGTTCGGCTACGACGTCAGGGCCGTCGAGGAGGCCGGGCGCGGGCGTTTTCCGGCCTGAGCGTTTTCAGGAAAAGTGTTGGGCACTTTTCCGCCCGGAAAGAGCGAGGGATCAGAGAGCGTTTTCAGGAAAAGTGATCAGTGCGGACGGATCGTAGTTTAGAGTCGCCCGCCTCGCTCGACTATGAGCGTCTGCCACTCCCCCCTCGCATTCGTTTGCCGGAGACACAGTCCCTGCGCGCGATAAGCGCCCGCGACCCGTTTTGTCTGCCGTGTCAGCAGGCCGGACAGGATCACCGCGCCGCCGGGCGCCAGATGTGCGCGGATCGACGGCGCGAGCCGCACCAGCGGTTTGGCGAGGATATTGGCGACAATGAGATCGAAGGAACCACTTTGCGCGAAGGCCGGCCCCGACAGCCCGTCGGCGTGGATGGTGCGGACCAGCGGCGCCACTCCATTCACACGCGTGTTCTCTGCCGCGATCCTGACGGCCATCGGATCGATGTCGGTTGCAAGCACGGGCACGTGAAACAATCGCGCGATGGCGACGGCCAGTACCCCCGAACCGGTTCCCACATCGAGAGCGCGGTTGATCGGCTGCCGTTTGGCCAGATCGCCGATGGCGGCAAGGCAGCCCGCCGTGGTGCCGTGGTGTCCGGTCCCGAAAGCCTGATTGGCCTCGATCTCGATGGCGATGTCGTTGGCGCGGACGGCGGCGCGATCATGGGCGCCGTGAACCATGAAGCGACCAACCCTGATCGGTCGCAGACTTTCGAGGCTCTTTGCAACCCAGTCGGCATCTGCCAGGCGTTCGATTTGAATCGTCGGTGTCTTGTTGCCGCAGACCTGCTTTGCGAGCGCGCCGATCGCCGCGCGCTCGGCCTTCTTCGGTTTGGTTTCGAAATAAAGTGCGAGGCGCCAGCTGTTGCGCGCTGCTTCAACGGCGTCGCACGCAACACCGCTGAGCACGGGATCCTCGTCGACCGCATTGATAAACGCCCGCGCCGGAGTCTCGGACAAGAGCAGGGTCGCCGTCCAGGTCAAGGCTCAATGCTCCCTTCGTATTCACTGCCGCAGCGACGCATCGGTTGATACGAACTTCTATCATGGCCGGGCCATAAACGAGCGGAGCACTACCATCCACGAAGGGTTGCGGGCGTTCGGTGCGGTTTGCCAGTTGATCTTTCATACTGGCTGTTAGTTTTTGCAGACTGGTGACCGCGGCCGGCCGCCCGCAGGCGTTGTGCGCCCCCAAGTCGTCCCCGCCATTTGCAACGGAGATTGGAGCGGCCTAAAACGGCCGGATCCTCTGGGCCGGCATTGCGCAGGCACTTTGAGGCACGGTCACAGGTTGGAGGGAGTCGCGATGTTGACCAACAAGCCACGGAGTTTTTCCAACCTCGTTGGCGGCGCGCTGTTGGCCATAACCGTCGCTGCCGTCGGTACCATTGCAAACACCGCCATGGTGGCCACGCAGGCCTATGCGCAGGAGTCGATGGACCTTGACGCGGTGGGACAGGCAGCGATTAACGCGTGGATTGAGGCCATTGCATCGGGCGATCAGGAAAAGGTGAGGGCGCTTTCCGCGCCGGAATTCCAGATTGTGCGCGGCGATGGCTCCGCCCATGCGCTCGAGTTTTATCTCACCGACTTGCCGGTGCTGGTTGGTATTCCGGTCATGAAGAACGTGTTTGCCACCGCGACCGATAATCAGATGGTGGTTCGCTACACCATCGACGTGGTGAAGGATATCGAGGGTAAGTCGGTTGATGCTTTCGGTCCCAGGCTCACCGTCTTGCGAAAAGAGGGCGACGTCTGGCTTGTCGTCGCCCACGCCAACTTCGCCACGGTCGTCCAGGAGCCACCGGGGCATTCGGTCGACAACTCGCCCGAGTGACCGGGCGTAAAGGTCGCGCTCCTCGTTCTCCGTGCTGCTTCCAGGATTTCGGCCATCGCCTGGCGGTTCAGCGGAAGACTGCCCGGCTGCACAAGGGTGACCCGTCGCCGGCGACGCAGAACCCATCGGGATTCCGAAGGGCGCTCTTCGATAGCCAACGGCGGCCGATGCGAACCTTGTTTCGTGCACTTGGACCGGGCAATGTGAACCAGTCCGATATGGATTCGGCATCGGTCGCGGCGCCGCATTCCCAGGCGCCGGTCTATCTCAATTCCCACACCCCAAGGAAGTGCAAACATGAGAATTCGTACTGTTTCGCTGGTTGCGGGCGCTGCGTTGGTGCTGTCAGTGTCCGGCGCGGTTCTGGCGCAGGATCCGACACCGGCCGAACTCGCCGAGACCCAGGTCAAGGTGAAGATCGCCAGCGGTGTCATCGCGCTCGGTCGCGCCGAGAAGGACCCGATGATGCTGGTGGTCGGCGCCAAGATCCTGTCCGGTCTCGGCACTGTCGATACCGGCTCTGCTTCGGAAGACGCCAGCCCGGCGTTCGATGTTTCGCAGATCCTTGGCGAAGCCAAGGCGCTTGCCGGCGACAGCCAGTATCTACTGGGCGAGATCGCTGCGGTTTCCACCGACCGGCCGGAGCGCCGTAGTAACCGCTATTGCAACTGGTACGAGAACTGTGGCTACAGCATCGTCGATCCCTTTGCGTGCGAATGGGTCCAGGTCTGCAATTAGCGTTTCAGGGAAGAACGGCTCGGCTTTTCTGACCGGAAAGCGCGGCGAACGGTGGGCTTGGCCTTCTGGCCGATGCCCGCCGCCTTTTGTGGCAATTCGCTGACATTCCGGCAGCAATCACGCGGCCGCAACTGGCGACAGGTCGATCGAAGGCGCGCGTCATTGGCGACCGGTTCCCGGCAAAAGGGCGAGCGAAGCGCCAGAAATCGCGTTCATACTCGGTAGGAAGAACGTTCGGCAGGGCGGCACTGTCGATGCCGAGTTCACTGAGCAGGTTTGGGTAGACCAGCGATTTGGCGCACAGGCCGCGCCCATCGAGCGCAATGAACCTGTCGACATAGTCGTCTCTTCCAACCGAACCGAGGTCACCGTGACGCGCGTGCTGATCGGCGAGAAAAACGCGAAGGGAGCCGGTGCGATCGAACAGTGTCTCGTCGAGGTCGAAGAGAATGGCGCGGTGCATCAGCTGACCTTCGTCCGGGCGATGATCCAATCGACGGGAGCGCGGACGGTTTGTTCGATTCTCAATGCCGCTCGACAAAAGAGTCGAGTACGCGCTTGCGGCCGGCCTTGTCGAAGTCGATGGTCAGCTTGTTGCCGTCGATCGTTGCAATGTGGCCGTATCCGAATTTCTGGTGAAAAACGCGCTCGCCCGCCGCGTATTCCGACGTGCCGCCGATGACGCTCTTGGCGACCAGTTCGCCCTCGATCTGCCGGGTGCCGGATTTCGGTCCTGAGAACGAGCCGTAGCCGCCCATCGCGCCATCGCCGCCCTTGCCACGGCTCTTGTTCTTCTGGGCCCGTTGCCAGCCGGGGGTGTCGTAGGTGTTCTGGAACGGGTCGCGCGCGTCGAATCGGGACGCGCCGTAGCTGTTCATCCCATAGCCGCCATAGGATGATGTTTCCTCGACGACATCGACGTGGCTTTCCGGCAATTCGTCGAGGAAACGCGACGGGATCGATGTCTGCCACAGACCATGGATCCGGCGATTCGAAGCGAAGCGGACAAAGGCCCGCTTGCGCGCCCGGGTAATCCCGACATAGGCGAGGCGGCGTTCCTCCTCGAGCCCGGCCCGGCCGCTTTCGTCAAGCGTGCGTTGGGATGGAAACAGACCTTCCTCCCAGCCGGGCAGAAACACCGTATCGAACTCGAGTCCCTTGGCGGAATGCAGCGTCATGATCGACACCGCATCGTTGCCACCCTCAGCGTCGGCGTCCATCACCAGCGAGACGTGTTCGAGGAAGCCGCCCATGGAATCGAACTCATCCATTGACCGGACCAGTTCCTTCAGGTTTTCCAGCCGCCCCGGCGCATCGGCCGAACGATCGGCCTGCCACATCTCGGTGTAGCCGGATTCCTCCAGGACGATCTCGGCAAGCTCGGTATGGGGCAGCGTCGCCAGTTGCTCGCGCCAGTGGGCGAACTGGCTGAGCAGGTTGCGCAGCGCCGTCCGCGCCCGGGCATTGATTTCGTCGGTCTCGGCCATCTCGGCCGCTGCCTCGGTCAACGGAATCGCCTGGGCCCGGGCCCGCTCGTGCAGCAGCCGCACGCTGGTATCGCCGATGCCGCGCCGCGGTGTGTTGACGATACGCTCGAAGGCGAGATCGTCGGCCGGTTGCACGATGACCCGGAAATAGGCCATCGCATCGCGGATTTCCTGGCGCTCGTAGAAGCGCGGGCCGCCGATGACCCGGTAGTTCAGCCCCAGGGTCACGAAGCGGTCCTCGAAAGCGCGCATCTGGAAAGAGGCGCGCACCAGGATGGCCATCTCGTTGAGAACATGCCCCCCGCGCTGCAGCTGTTCGATCTCCTCGCCGACCGCGCGGGCTTCCTCTTCCGAGTCCCAGGACGAGGCGACCGACACCTTGTCGGCATCTGGATCGACCGCGTCGGTGAACAGGGTCTTGCCGAGTCGGCCGTCATTGTGGGCGATCAGGTGCGAGGCGGCGCCGAGGATGTGCTTGGTGGAGCGGTAGTTGCGTTCCAGCCGGATCACCGTCGCTCCCGGGAAATCCTTCTCGAAGCGCAGGATGTTGTCGACCTCGGCGCCGCGCCAGCCATAGATCGACTGGTCGTCGTCGCCGACGCAGCAGATGTTGCGGGTCTTCTGGGC
>JAAEOR010001088.1 GCA_024222895.1 Hyphomicrobiales bacterium
AACCCGAGCGCGTCATCAAGCTCACGGTAGGCAAGCAATCCGGCGTCGGTGGTGATCCTGGAACCGTGGAATTCAAGCTTCAGGCGACGGTCGAAATCGAGCCTCAGCGGACCATCAACTGATTCACCCGCCGGGTTCGCCATATTCCTCGCCTCCAGATGCGATCAAAGCATTGATTCTTATAGCATAATCAACGATCAATTGCATCAATTAGTGAGGCCAAATAGGAAATGCGGGGTTAATGAAGCCACTGAAGCACCTCAGTGTAGAGGGTCATTCTAGTTCAGGACAGCGGAGGTTCTGACTCCGTTGTGGTTTGAGATCTTTTTCTAGGAGTCGAATCGCTTTTGTTGTGGCAAGAGGAATCGGGATCCAAGATAGGAGGTCGCGATGCCCCGATTGACGGCAGAGGCGGTGACGGTGTTGCCTGCCGAGCGAGCGGTGCTGGAGCAGTTGGTTCGCGACCATTCGACGCCGCAGCAGGCCGGTTTAAGGTCGTCTTTGCCGAACAACGTGCGGAAGGCTTTGCCGTCTGGGAGAACCCTTTCACAGTCCTGCGGTTCCCCAAGCTGATCGACTTGTTCCAGGACCCATTCGAGCGGGCCGAGCATGAGAGTATCGGTTATGGTCTGTGGCGGGCCGAACGGATGTTCGCCCTTGCGCCCGCACAGGCTATTGTCGGGCGGTTCCTCGAAACCTTCAAAGAGTATCCGCCACGGCAGGCGCCGGGGAGCTTCACGATCTACAAGGTCTTGGAGACGCTTCAGTCCGGTGGTACCGGCAGCAACTAGACCATCGTGGCGGTGGCTGATGCCGCCGCTACTCGTGTTCCTTGTCCTCCGCTGAGCGTGCCGTTGCAGGTTCGCTCGTAGTCGGCGGCGAGGATTGATCGCGGCAGCTTCATGTCGATCGCCATCCCCGACGCGGGACACACTGAATCGACGGGCCGCGCGGCTCGATTCACCGAAACCATGATCATCTAGTGGCTGACGGGTTCAGGACCGGAGGATGATCGCGCGGACGGACGACTCAGCAACAAGGTGGCGCTGGTAACCGGCGCCGGGAGTGGCATCGGCGAAGCGGTCGCCAGGCGCTTGGCCGAAGACGGCGCGGTGGTCGTCGCCGGTCTTCACGGCGAAGGACAGCGAGACAAAGCTGCCGGCTACGAAGTCCGGGTTTTTGACGTTCGCCAGCCTGACGCCTGGGAACTCGAACATATTCAGTTCCGCACTTGGCGGCCTGGATGTGCTGGTCAACAGCGCCGGGGTCCACCGCGCTGCCAGGGCCGAAAACACCGGCCGAGAGGTCTGGGACCTGCTGCCGGATGATGTTGCCGCTGGCGTCGCCTATCTGGTGAGTGACGACGCGTCCTATACTACGGGCGTGGTGCTGCCCGTCGATGGCGGTCGCAGCGGTCGGTAGCGAGGCGCTTCGCCTTTCCTCAAGGAAAGGTGGGTTCGACCTAATCTAAATCTATGATTGGCATTATCGAGATCGCAGCGGGCACATGCAGGCCGTGCGTTTCCTGATCGAGCCGCGCCCGGCTCTTCGAGGCCCGGCTGCGGCGTGCGATCATAGGCATTCTGGCGATTCGGCTAACACTTTCTTCCGGCAACTGCCGATTAGTAGAGATAATGACTAAAATTCGGATAGAATACTATTGTCCATGGTAATTCTGGCGCTGGAAAGAAGCTGGCGGATACCAAGAGTTCATCAAGACGATGCACTTGTTTAATAGGGCTGGGACAAACAATATGACGTCAATCAAGAATAGCCTGTGGCGAGCATCGGGATGATCGGTGGTACGCCGATGCGATCGCGTCCGATGGGACGGCTGGCGCTGATCATTTTTTGACGGTCCGGTCGACGTCATCCCGGCGGAATGACCAGCCGGCGATCAGATGCCATAGCTGAAAAACAATGAGGGAGGGGATCGTGTCCGTTTTTGAGAAACTGGAGGCCGCGACCGACAATCGCGATGTGGATGCGTATCTCGATCTGATGGCGGACGATTGTGTTTTCGTTCGCCATCAGACCGGGGAAACACTCAGCAAGGCGCAATCGGGGGACATGCTGAAGCGGATGTTGTCCTCGGGCGGCGCAAACTTCGGAAAACGGCGCTGCATTTACGAGAACGACGACATTCTGGTTGTCCATTCGGTGAACGATTACCCCGACGGTACGCGGGAAGCCCTCCTTGCCGCCTACACGCTACGCGATGGCAAGGTCGTTCGATTGGAGACCGGCGCGACGCCGCTTTCAAAATAATGCCCGCGCGGCGGGCGGTTGGGGGCTGCCGCTGGCCTCGGGCGTCAGACGCCGCTCTGTCATTTACACGGCGGAGGCGGGGGACGATTGGGGGGCCGGGTCGGGTTCGCCGCTTGATCTGCGCCCGGCGAGGCTGGCCTTGTCGCGTGCACCTTGACACTGTCTCCAAGCTCGGTCTTCGGGGCGAGAGCGGGCCGGGTTGCCAAGTGGCCTTTTGTTGCCGACCTGGCACGCGCGATCTCAGCGTGGGCCGAGACTGCAACCGGCCAGATGCCGGAAAACCTGCCCGGTATGACGGCGGCCATGCGGACGGTCGCACCAGGTCAATGCATTGACGGGAGTCGCGCGATTTCTGCGACCGGTGGATTTTGTTGAAGAGACCGCTGTTGCGTGGCAAGTCCCGATGGTACCCGTGTAATGCCGGCTGCCGCCGCATTCGGCCCAAGTGGCCGGATCACGCCTGATCGCTCCCTGAAATTCAAGAGAAAAGCATGACAAAAATCGCTGTGGTTCAACAGCCGCCCATCTATCTGGACCTTGAGGCATCGATGGCGCGGGCGACCGAGCTTGTGGCGGAAGCCGCACGCGACGATGCTCGGATGGTGGTCTTTCCCGAAGCCTGGTTTCCCGGCTATCCGACCTTTGTCTGGCGTCTGCCACCCGGCGCCGGGATGGGCAAGACCGACGCGCTGTTTGCACGGCTTCAGGCCAATTCGGTGGATCTGAGCCGGGACGGCATGGCGCCGCTGCGAGAGGCGGCGCAAGAGTACGGCGTGGTCGTCGTTGCCGGCTATCAGGAGATCGATGCCACGGTCAGCGGCAGCACATTGTTCAACAGCTGCATCATCATCGACGCGGACGGGAAGATCGCCAACAACCATCGCAAGCTGATGCCCACCAACCCCGAGCGCATGGTTTGGGGTTTTGGCGACGGATCGGGTCTGAATGTCGTTGAAACCGCCGTGGGCCGGGTCGGAGCACTTCTGTGCTGGGAGAACTACATGCCGCTGGCGCGCTATGCGCTCTACACCCAGAATATCGACATTCATGTCGCCCCGACCTGGGACAGCGGCGCAACCTGGCTGGCTACCTTGCAGCATATCGCACGGGAGGGCGGGTGCTGGGTTGTCGGCGGTGCGACCGCGCTTGAGGTGTCCGATATCCCGACCGACATCCCCTATTTTGACGAGTTGTTTCCTGACAAGGATGAGTGGGTGAACCCCGGCGATGCCGTCGTCTACCAGCCTTTTGGCGGTGTGCACGCCGGTCCCATGCATCGGGAAAAGGGCATCTTGTTTGCGGACATCGACGTGGAGGCCGCCCGGTCGTCGCGCCGGAAGTTCGATGCCAGCGGCCACTACGCCCGTCCGGATATTTTCACACTGAACGTCAACCGGAAGAAACAACGGCCGGTGATCTTCAACTGATCAGCCGTGGCCATCGGCGGTAGCGTCATGGGGCCGGCCCGGTCCAACCACTCTGGCGCGCCACGTCGCATCTGGCGCACGTGACGAAACCGCCGGCGCATCGAGGGCTGGTAGGATCAGCGATTAGCCAGGATTCAGCCAGATCCGGTGTCCGGGATTAGCCAACCCCGGAACACCAACCCGGATTCGCTGCCTATCGCCTCCAATGACACTTGGTCGTGTAGACCTTGCCTTTGGAATTCCGATATTGGCATTTGCCGTTTCTGGTCTGATAGAGATAGGTTCCGAACCCGGCGATGGCCGCGCCGGCGACGGCGCCACCGACGCGCCCTGTGGCGAGCCCACCGACGGCTGCGCCGACTCCGGCGCCGGTCGCCGTTTTCTGTGCCGTCGTGCATGCAGTCAGCGCCAGGACTGCAAAAAGCGTAATGACAAGAGCTCTCATCAAGTCGACTCCCTGTTCCGGATGAATCACCAGCGGCGACTGTCAAGCTTGCCCCCGCCATAGTCCATCCGCAGACTGGAACAGACGCGGGTGGACATTATTGATGCACGTCAAGTTGAGCGCTTCCGTAGCCGTGTCTGCCACAAGCCGGTCCGAATTGCGTCCGGATCGGCCAGCCCCGGAACCCGGGTCTCGAGCAATGGGACCGGATGATTTTGGCCGGTGCCGATGATGTGGCTTCGGCAGTCGCCGCGGTTTTCACTGATGCGACGCGCGCACCAACCGAGCCTGCAGAAACCACGGCGATGCCCCACGCGCATGGCAGATCGTGTGACGTCACGAAATGAACACACATCCAGACCTATACTGGGAAGCCTAAGTTACTGCGCGTTAAGCGAAAATTTTAGCGTAAGGCGATCGACCAGAGACTGGGGGCGGGCGGCGTGTCCCAGGCGACGAGACGGTCAATTCTGGTTCGCTGGACGGGTGAGATTGGTGGCCGGGCCGGCTCCTTCCTCCACCGAAGCCGCCTTGCCGTCGGCGAACCACACCTTCAGATCCTTGTCCCGGTAGATCAGGACGAACCGTCCGTCCCGCGCGTCTTCCACCGCGCTGTCGAGCGGGATGTCCTTCAGATACTTCCCCTCGAACACCGCAACGCGGTCCGGTTCGCCGAGGACGGCGACGACCTCCGGCGGTGTCATTCCAGCTTCGATCATCGGCATGGCGGCCTCACCGGCGACGGAGAGGACAAGCCAGACAGCAAGACCGTGAAGAACGACGAAAAGACGCATGGCGGTGCTCCCGCGGGTCACCGTCCAACATGGGGCCCGCCGGGGCAATGTCAATCGGCCGGCCTCTCCATCGAGACGAACAGTATCCAGTACAGAGGAGGACCACTATGACTCGCATAGCTGGCACGTCCCGTTGCTCCGCAAGGATGGCGCACATCGCCGGCGGGGTAGCGCCGCCGCTGGCTGTCGCCTGGATTGCACTGCTCGCTCTCGATGGTGGATTGAGCCTGGTCGCCGCCCAGTCGAATGAGCGCTGCCCGGTCGACACCTCGGTCGATGAGGGCGACCCCCATCCCGACATCCACAGACTGAAACCGCTGTCGACGGACGACCAGTGCGGTCCGGAAATCGTGGTGAAGGATGAAGAGCGCAAGCGCATGGAGGAATACCTCCGACGTTATGTTGCCGAGGAGACCATCATTACCACACTGAAGCTCCCCTCCGGCGAGGTGATCGACTGCGTCGACATCTACCGGCAGCCGGCGTTGCGCCGGACCGGGATGGAGGCCCACAAGATCGAATTCAAACCACGCGGCGACCCCGAGGACGACAAGGAAAGGGAGTCGAAGGTCAGTGAAAAGGACGTCGACCCGGCATCGCTGCGCCAATTGACGGCGGCGCGACAGGACTATGGCGCCGATGGCATCATCTGCCCGGAGAAGACGATCCCGATCCGCCATCTGACCATGGAAATCCTCCTCAACTTTGAGACCCTCGACGACTTCTTCCACAAGAACCCGCCGCACACGGCCAACGGCCCCAACAACCTGCACCAGTACGCACATGCCTATCGCAACGGTGACAACTGGGGCGCGCAGAGCGTTCTCAACGTTTGGAGTCCCTACACCGAGCGCTCAAGCGAGTTCAGTCTGTCGCAGATATGGGTGGTGCGGGGTTCTGGCGATAACCTCGAAACTGTCGAAACCGGCTGGCAGAAGTACCGCGACCTTTACGGCGACTATCGTCCGCGACTGTTCATCTATTTCACGCCGGACGCCTATGGCAGTGGCGGCTGCTACAACCTGTCGTGCAGCGCGTTCGTCCAGGTAAACAACTCGGTCTATATCGGCGGCGGCTTTACCAATATCAGCAGCCATCCCCATCCGAGCCCGGCCTGGGAGTTCAAGATCCGCTGGCAAAAGGACGGCACGGAAGGCCACTGGTGGCTGAAATACGGGGACACCTGGGTCGGTTACTACCCGCGCTCGCTGTTCGACTCGAACGGTCTGCGCAACCGGGCCTCAACGGTCGATTTCGGCGGCGAGATCATCGACGAGCAGCCCGGCGGCCGGCACACCCGAACCGACATGGGCAGCGGCCACTACCCCGGTGACGGCTTCGGCTACGCCGCCTATCAGCGGCAGATCCGTTATATCACCACCAATAATGTCTGGGGCGTGCGGCCCTCGCTCACCGATACCCGCAGCGACAGCGACTGCTACGACATCTCGGTCGCCAACAGTTCCGGATCGTGGGAGCGCTATTTCTATTTCGGCGGCGGCGGGTACTGGGCCCATTGCAGCTGACCGGGACCTACGCACTGGCCTCGCCGCAGAGAGCGGGCGTTGTGCCCACGACACCCGACTAGCCCGCCTTCTCATGCGCGTTGAAGCATGAAAGGCGGGCCGGGGTTTAACAGCCGGCCGTAGAAGCACCCCCACCATGAATGAAGAACCGATCATGAGCCTGTCGAATACCGTTAAAAGGAAAAGTGCCACCCTGGTGTTCATGCTGCTTGCGGCGTCTGCCATTGGGGCGTCGGCTGAAGCGCAGGAAGCCTGCCTGATCGGGACCGAGGCGCCGGACTTTGGTGCGCTGGCCGGCGACGACCCGCTGCATCCGGCGTCGGCGGCCGGCGATCCGGCGCCGCACTCGGCCTTGCACGGGCAGGGCGTCTACGGCGTCGACGCGGTCTATCTCAACCACCTGCCGATCTTCATGGGCAACCAGGCCTTCCACCCGCACAATTTCCAGGTCATCGTCGATGTGGCCTTCGACAGCCCCGACGATGCAACAGCCTATCGGGAGGACCGGCTTGCCAATCCGGATACCCTCTATACGGCTGCCCCGCCGGTCTTCGATCAGATGGCGCTGGTTGCCGATGATCCGTCGCTGCAGTCGCTGCCGCAGACGCAGTTCTTTCGTGGCCATTTCGAACAGGCCGGCCGGCAGCTGATCGTCGCGGCTAATCTGACCGTCCGGAACGTCATCTACGATCGGGAATTCCTGCTGGGCGGTGACAAGTTGCCGACCCAGAGTTATCTGCTTTACGGGCGCGGGGACGACGTTTTTCTGACCCATCTGTTGTCCGCCCCCGCCGACTTCGATCAGACCCTCGCGGTAACGCTGGTGGCGACGGATGTCCCGACCGACACAATTCGCGACATGGTCAACGACTTCGTCGCGGCCGGGGGGTTTCTGGAGCTGCCCGACCGGGGCAACGAAGAGGTGATGCGGCTGCGTCCCGGCGACACGATCATTTGCCATTTCACCACCCCGACCCGGGCCCAGCCGGTGATGGTCGAACTCCGCGTCCGGAGCGAACCCTATTGCGAATCCGGCGAAGTCGAAGCGCTGGTGACCGAGGCGTTCAATCGACCACGCCCGTGCGGGGAGTGACGGCGGTGTGTAGGGGGCTCCATACCCGACCGAATTCAGTCATTCCGTCGCCTTGGTGATCCTCCAAGCCTTGAACGGATCGATCATGGTGACCGGGATTCGGGCAGGTCGACAGGCTACGCCACACTTGGCGATGCCATTTGCCGGTTGCCTCCACGACGACCATGTCGAAGTCGAGGCGCTGAAGCCAGCGCTTGAGGTGGCGGTTTCCATCGCGATTGTTGGCCAAGGCTCGCCGTTCATTGCTCTGGCCGCATACGGGTAGAAGACCAAAACGAAGCGGTTGTCGGGAACGCGTTTTCTGTACCCTAGAGTTCTTGTGCCGAAGAACTGGCCAGTTCAACGCGCAGCGGCTCCGGCCTCGCTCGAAATGGTTTTTCGCTGCCAGCTCTGCATCCGGGCCGCGCGGCCCTTACATCGCGACCAGAGATGGGTAATCTGCAACCTTGCCATGTCCATGACCGGAGCAGGGAAGGTTGGAGGGGCGAATTGGCACTCTTCTGGCGCATTTGGATGGTGGTGGCGCTTGTCAACATTGTCGTGTTGACGATCTTCGTCGCTCTCGCAACGCTCCAGTTCGCCAATATCAACTCCGATCTGATCGACAAGCGCCTTTTCGTTCTGGCCGAGCGCACCGCGGCGCCCTTCGAGGCCGCGGCAAAGATTGGACTTCCACTCTCGACGGTGCGCAACGCCGACGCCTTGCTGGAGCGCGCGCGACAGACCGATGATGCGATCCTCGCCATTGATGTTTTTGATACTTCAGGACGGATCGTTCACTCCACAACTTTGCAGCCATCCGCTGCGATCCCTGCCGAAGCGCAAGCCGCCCGGGCGAGCGCAAACGGCGATCACTGGCACACCGAGACCGCAAGCGACTTCCTCAGCGGCGTCGAAATCGTCTCACGCGACGGCACACCGTTGGGAGGTATTCTGGTCGTCTATCCCGATGGCGGCAACGCGACTCGCGTCCGAGCGATGGCCGCCGAGCTCGGATTCGTTGCCATCGCCGTCGTTCTTGCCGCAGCCGTGGTCAGCTCGCTCTGGCTGCGCTTCACGCTTGCTCGTCAAATCGAATTGTTCGAGTCGATCGACAAGACCATTGCCGGCTTCGAGCGCGTCAGCTGGCGCAGCGCGGCGGGGCATCCCCCTCCGGCGGCGGAGAGCGACGCGGACGACTTGCTTGGTCTCCTTGAGACGGCAGA
>JAAEOR010001089.1 GCA_024222895.1 Hyphomicrobiales bacterium
CCGACAGGTTCACCGGTGTCGAGATAGGCTTCGACGATCCGCCGGAAAATCTCCCGCGAACGACGGTCGAGGCTCTGAAGGGCCGAACCCGGCGAATCGCCCGCCCCGGCTCCGAGCTGAAAATTGGTAGGTGGCTGATTTGTCATCCGACGATTCCATATCTGCACTATAATAAGTGTCGGTTTTCGCCAATGTTTCAACCCGGGCTTTGCCTTGGGGTCGGGTGACGGCTAAGAAGCAACATGGATGCAACAAGACAATCCGCCGAGCGCCCGTCGAAGCGCGCCCCTGCCGATTTGCGCCCGGTGCGCCTGGAACGTGGTGTTTCAAAATACGCCGAGGGTTCATGCCTGGTCCGCTTCGGCGATACTCACGTGCTGTGCACGGCCAGTCTCGAGACCTCGGTGCCGCCCTGGCTGCGCGGTGCGGGAAAGGGGTGGGTCACCGCGGAATACGGAATGCTGCCGCGGGCCACCCATGACCGCATGCGGCGCGAAGCAGCGGGCGGCAAGCAGTCCGGCCGAACCCAGGAGATTCAGAGACTTATCGGCCGTTCATTGCGCGCGGTCGTCGATATGAAGGCCCTCGGCGAACGCCAGATCGTCGTCGACTGCGATGTGATCCAGGCCGACGGTGGAACCCGCACTGCCGCCATTACCGGCGGATGGGTGGCGCTGCGTGACTGCATCGAATGGATGATGGCCCGCCAGATGATGACCAAGTCGCCGCTTGCCGACCATGTTGCCGCGATTTCTGCGGGCATCTATCGCGGGACGCCAGTCCTCGATCTGGATTATGCCGAGGACAGTGCAGCGGAAACGGACGCCAATTTCGTGATGACCGGCGCTGGTGGAATCGTCGAAATTCAGGGCACGGCGGAAGGCACCCCGTTTAGCGAGGCTGAGTTTGGTGAACTGATGGCGCTGGCCAAGGACGGCGTCGCGCAACTGGTCGAGCTCCAGAAGCTCGCAATTCTCTGACGGTCAGGGTGGTTCCGACCTTGCAACGCGGCGACCGGCTGGTAGTCGCAAGTCACAATCCTGGCAAACTGACGGAGATCGGGGAGATGGTTGCTCCTTACGGTCTGTCGGTGGTGTCGGCAACGGACCTCGATCTTGACGAGCCGGAGGAAACCGGTGCTACCTTCGAAGAAAATGCTGCCCTCAAGGCAACCGTCGCCGCGCGCGCAACCGGACTGCCGGCACTGGCCGACGATTCCGGTCTGGCGGTGGACCGGCTTGATGGCGCGCCCGGAATCCACTCCGCCCGCTGGGCTGGCCCCGACAAGGATTTCGAAATGGCGATGGCCAGGGTTGAAGAGCAGCTGCGGGTGGTCGGTGCCATTCGTCCGGAGGACCGCCGGGCGAAATTCGTCGCTACCCTGTGCCTGGCCCTTCCCGATGGCGCCACGGCTAACTTTCGCGGCGAGGTGGCGGGCACCTTGGTGTTTCCGCCGCGCGGTGACAACGGTTTCGGCTACGATCCGATCTTCATGCCCGACGGGTACGAAAAGACCTTTGGTGAGCTTGGGCCGGCGATCAAGGCGCAGCTGTCCCATCGCTCCCGCGCGTTTGCCAGGTTCTCCGCTGCGGTGCTTGCGCCATGACGGGCGCTGATCCCGGGTTCGGCGTTTACGTGCATTGGCCTTTCTGTGCCGCCAAATGTCCCTATTGCGACTTCAACTCCCACGTCCGCCACGATCCACCCGACCAGAAGCGCTTTGCGGCTGCGTTCGTCCGCGAGATTGCGACGACGGCTGACCGGACGCCGGGGCGGACCGTTTCCAGCATCTTTCTCGGCGGCGGAACCCCATCGCTGATGGAGCCCGCGACCGTCGCCGCAATCCTGGATGCGATTGGCCGGCATTGGACGGTTGAAACCGACGCCGAGGTCACATTGGAAGCGAACCCGTCCAGCGTCGAGGCCGGCCGGTTCCAGGGCTACCG
>JAAEOR010001090.1 GCA_024222895.1 Hyphomicrobiales bacterium
GTCCGGGTCGAACACGATCGAGTCCTTGCCCTTGCCGCCGTCCACCGTCACGCCGCCGCCGGCCAAAATTGTGTCGGAACCCTTGTCGCCATCCACTTCGGACGTGGATTCGGTAACCTCGATGGAGTCGGATCCCTTGCCGCCCTTTACATCCCCACCGAAGTCGGCGGTGATGGTGTCGGCGCCCTTGCCGCCCTTGATGATACCGCTGCCGTCGAAACCGGAAATCAAATCGTCGCCGGTGCCACCGTCGACCTTCCAGTTCCCCTCACTCCCGTAGATTGTGTCGTCACCGTCACCGCCCTTCACCGTGAACGAACCGGAGTGCAGGGTGATCGAATCGTCGCCATTGTCACCAAACACCTTGCCGTGTCCATAATAGGCACTGATTGTGTCGTCGCCCTTACCGCCCTTGACGACCTTGTCCCCGGTGTCAAACTCGATCGAGTCGTTACCTTTGCCGCCATCGACGTAATGGTTGTTGTGGCTGAGCTCGATGGTGTCGTTACCGCCGCCGCCAAAGATCAACGACTGGCCGTAGTTAACGTCTATCGAATCGTCACCCTTGCCACCCTCGACGGTCGCTGAGCCCTCGGAGACAGAGACCGTATCGTCGCCGCCGCCGGCAATGATCGACGCGTCTGCGTTGCCGAATTCGATCGAGTCGTCGCCGCCGCCGGCGTCGACTGTCCCCTCGCCGTAGTCGACATAGACGGTGTCGCTGCCTCCGCCGGCCTTGACCGACGTGGTCCCGTAGGGCGCGGAAACCAAGTCATTACCGTCGCCGGCCTTGATCGTCTTGATACCGTCATAGGCGTAGAGCGTGTCGTCGCCGTCACCGCCCTTGAGGGACCATTCTCCACCATATACGTAGATACTGTCATTGCCGTCGCCGCCATCGATGGTCGCCTTGCCGTCGTCGAGGGATACGGTATCGTCACCACTGCCCAGGTCGATCGAGGCCACGCCATCCTGCGCCTCGATCGAGTCGTCGCCGCCACCGGCCTTGACCGTGAAGCGCGCGTCCTGGCTAACATAGAGCGTGTCATTGCCGCCCTTGAGGTCACCCTCCCACTTGCCGTAGCCGATGGTGATGCTGTCGGCACCGCCTGATGTTCCCGGAATATTCTTGGCCATAGTCTCCGCTCCCGCCTGCTTCGCTATAGACGCCCAATCGGCATCCTAGCAGCAGTAAGCTATCCGTGTAACAGAGATATTCGCGGCGATGCACGACGCGCATCGCCGCCAAAAGCCCGGTGACAACACGGCCGAGGCCTGCCGCCGGCTAGAGCCTTCCGCTTGTCAGAATCGCAGGGGCGATTGAGGCGCGCCGCTGTTCGCACGACGATGCAACGGCAATCCTCCCCTGATTTCTCTACGATTTCTCTGGGGAGGTGGCGACGCGAAGCGTCGGCGTCCCAACGCCCCCTCCGCCAGCCATTCGGCTGCCATCCCCGATCGAGCCGGGGACAGGCTCTCCCCCGCAAAGCGCGTCGCAAAGCGCGGGGGAGGATCGCCGCTTTTCGCGCGTTGTGCGGAGGCCCCTGAAAGGCCCGCTTATCCAAGAAGGCTCGGACACGTGTGCATGCGTTAGGCAACAAGAAGGCTCGGACACGTGTGCATGCGTTAGGCAAGAAGTGGGGGAGGATGGGCGTATCTTTCCGCGCTTCAGCGCGACGATCCAACGGCACGCGACGCCTGATTTTCGGCTGGCTTGATCGGTGGATGCCCCAACCAGGCGCGGCCATCATATAACGCAGATCATGCTTCTACCTAAAGGCGGAACGCTCCAGCGCGTACGACGCTGTTTACGCCCATGCCGCACGACGATGGTAAGCGTCTGGTGAAGGGCGCCTTTTGTTTCCGGAGATGACTGCGATGATCGGCGGATGGGAACGCCGGATCAATTTGCAGAGGGGTACAGTGGCTCAGGCGGCGACGGCTGTGAGCTCTTGGTCTGCGGCCCATTGCCA
>JAAEOR010001091.1 GCA_024222895.1 Hyphomicrobiales bacterium
TCGCGCCAGCGCCCCATCCTCACATCGAACCGATCCTCAATGGCCCGGCGGAGGTCCGCGGCAGCTTCGCGGGTCGCCGCTTCATAATAGACATGGGCGTGATAGCCTCGAATGGTTTCGATTTCGGCGCTCGACATTTTCCGTTTTCGACCCAAGTTTGGTGTCAAGAATTTTTCGTACCCTAGCTCAATATATCCGGCAGTCGAAGCTCGAAGAGGTCTTTCGGTTAGCGGTATCGAGATCGGGGATATGAGGCGGCCAGTAAGGAAGAATGCGATTAGACCAAGAGTCCGTTTCGAAAGTCATGCGCAAGGCCCTCAAGGGCCGTTTCGATCATTGTTTGATTGTGTCGTGGCCCATTTTTCCCGCCTTCGGCCTGCCAGTGTGGGTCCCGCGGATGGACCTCGCCAAGTTTCGAAACGGACTCTCTCATGTCCGATTTCAAGATTCCGGACAGGATTCTCCGTCCACCGTTTCTGCGGCGCCGTTTTTTGAATATGGCCGACGCACATGACAGGAGGCGAGACCATCGTAACGACGGTTGATCACACTCTGATGCGCGGGTTGGAACCGCATGACCCTGGGTTCGTCGCGGGGCTGCCTCGATCTAAGGTCGAGCGTGGGAACGGTGTTCTGCTCATAGAGTCCTCGAGGGTTCCCCTGGCCGCGGTCTCGCCTCCAGGCATGGGCGCCGGCGGGATGTCGGTTTGGTTGGCCTTCTCCTTTTTGCTGGTTTCTCTCAAGTACGATCAGATGGCTGGTTGCAGCTTGACGTGCCGGGCGATGGCCCAGGCGAAGCCCAGCATCTCGCGGGCGATGGCGGCGGTCACTACGTTGACCGGCTTCCCGGCCGCGTTGAGCCTTCGATAGCGGGCGCACAGCCGAACCTCAGCCTTCCAGGCGATGTCACGCACCGGTTTCGGCAGTCCTTCCATACGACCGAGACGCGCTCGCGACACCCTGGCTTGCATGCGGTAGGTCCAGGCGGCCTCGACCATGACGCGGCGGGCCTCGCCATTGCCAGCCTTGGTAATGCCGCCCCGGCGCACGCTTTGGCCGCTCGAATGCTCCGACGGCACCAAACCGAGATAGGCCATCAGCTGGCGGGGATTGTCGAACCGAGTCAGATCTCCGGCCTCGGCGACCAAGGTGACGGCGACGATCAGGGCGACGCCACGCATGGCTTGCAAGGCCTCGACCACGGGCGCCATGGACCAATCTCGAAGCAGTTCCTCGATCTGCCCCGTCAGTCGATCACGCCGGGCCTCGGCGTCCTCGACGGCATGGATGTCGTCCTGCAGCACGATCTGTCCAGCCGGATGGTCGAAACGGATCGTCGACAGCCAGCGTCTGTGCGCCAGCGTCCAATTCTTGCCATGGCGAACATGCCCGTGGCGGAGCAGAAACCCGGTCAACTGCTGGCGCGCCCGGCGCAAGGCACGGACGGCGGCGGCACGGGCACGGACCAGATCGCGCATCGCCTCGTGATCGGCGTCGGGCACCCAGACCGGCGTCAAGGCGCCTACCCGGTCCAGTTCCGCCAAGCCCAGGGCGTCGCGGCGGTCGGTTTTGACCCGCTCGCCGGGCTTGCGCGGGATCAGCGACGGCGCCACCACTACGCAGTCATGGGCCAGGCCCGTCAGGTGGCGCCAGACCCCGTAACCGCACGGCCCGGCTTCATAGCAGAAGCGAAGCGTACCCCCCTTGTCCGCCAACTTCCCGGCCAGTTTGGTCAGGGCATCCGGCGTATTCGGAATATTCCCCACAAACCGCCCCGCGCCGCGCACACCCCCTTCGGCAACGGCAACTGAAATGCTCTTCTTGTGAACGTCCAAGCCCACGAACGTGATATTCCTTTCCATGACCCGTCTCCTATGCATGAGGCACGGCACCGGACTATCCGGCGCAACCCTCGACACCTGCATACTGTGAGACGGCTCACCCAGGCCCTAATCGGACATGGGGTCTAAGGGAATTGCTCCGATGCTGGTAGCGGGATGCTTGAATGTCCGTTCATGGCCGGAGGCTGTCCTTCACCGACCAAACAGCCCGAAGGCCGGTTAGGGTCATCTCCCGCCCATCTCGTCCGGCA
>JAAEOR010001092.1 GCA_024222895.1 Hyphomicrobiales bacterium
GAGGTCAAGGACCTGTTCGACCCGGGAGACCTGCTGAACCCCGGCAAGATCGTCCGTCCGCCGAAGATGGATGATCGGCGATTGATGCGCTACGGGCCGAACTACCGGACACCCGAGCTGACAACCGAACTCGACTGGTCGGCCTGGCCGGGCGTCGGAGGCGGTTTCCAGGGCGCGGTGGAGATGTGCAACAACAACGGCGCCTGCCGGAAGAGCGCGGGCGGCGGGATGTGTCCGTCCTGGCGGGTCACCCGAGACGAAGAACATGTGGTTCGCGGTCGCGCAAACACGCTGCGCCTGGCCATTTCGGGGCAGCTTGGACCTGACGCCTTTGTCTCCGACGCGATGGCCGACGCCATGAAACTCTGTGTGTCGTGCAAAGCCTGCCGGCGGGAGTGCCCGACGGGCGTCGACATGGCCCGCATGAAAATCGAAGTCCTGGCCGCGCGGGCGAAGAAGCACGGTCTGTCAGCGCGTGACCGGATGATCGGCCATTTGCCATCCTACGCGCCCTATCTGGCGAAGGCGCGTTGGTTGGCGTCCTTTCGGGATCGGGTTCCCGGCATGTCGTCGCTGACCGAACGACTGTTCGGTCTGTCGTCAAAAAGGTCGTTGCCGGTTTGGGCAAAGAACCCGTTCAAGCCGAACCGGGATGGGATCGGGCCAGAGTCCGGCTCGGTGGTGGCGCTGTTTGCCGATACCTTCAACACCTGGTTCGAGCCGGAAATCGTTCGTGACGCAATTCGTGTGCTCGTCGCCGGCGGCCATCGTGTCGTGTTTCCAAAGCCGGCCGACGGTTCGACGCGTCGCCTATGTTGCGGCCGAACATTTCTGTCGGTGGGACGTGTCGACCTGGCCCGCCGGGAGATGGAACGCACCGCGACGGCGTTTGCCGGGCTTGCCGCCAATGGCGTGCCGATCGTCGGCCTGGAGCCGAGCTGCCTGTTGACGTTTCGCGATGAACTGCTCGCCATATTGCCCGGCAACCAATCCGAACACGTTGCCGACAATACCTTTCTGCTGGAGGAGTTTCTGGCGCGCGGACCCGATGGCAACAATCTGCCGTCCGGCCGGCTGAAGGCCGAGGCTCATGTCCACGGTCATTGCCATCAGAAATCCTTTGGGATCATGGGCGCAACGACCGCAGTCTTGAGCCGCATACCGGGACTCGAGGTAAAGATGATCGACTCGGGCTGCTGCGGCATGGCCGGCGGGTTCGGCTATCAGGCCGAAACCTATGACGTCTCGATGCAGATGGCGGAACTGTCGTTGCTGCCAGCGGTTCGCAACGCCCCGACGGGCAACCTCATCGTCGCGTGCGGCACGTCCTGCCGCCATCAGATCGCCGACGGAACCGGCCGCAGGGCAATGCACCCGGCACAACTACTCGCCGCGGCTATCGATGAAGGCAATCCGCCGCCGGACACACCGTCATGACGGAGCCAGATGCGGAGGCCCGGGCGGGCCAAGAGGATCAAGGGGCGCAAGCGCCATGCCCTTGAGCGACACCAGCGGACCGGTGCCGGGCGATCCAGGCCAACCGGCCGATGTCCAGGACCGCGAACCGGGCGATCCCACTACCGAAGGCCTCGCGAGGCTCTTTCCCCTTTGTCGAGCGCGAGTCCACCCCACAGGGGCGGCCACTCTGTCTCATCAAGCCGAGAAAGAGGTCGGCGCTCCCCTGAGTGGCTATTTCAAGCAGGCGAAAGCGGCCCGAGATGCTCCTGGGCAAACCAGTCCGACGAAGGTGAGCGCCTTTGTCCACGCTGCAATTTGTTGAATCCCCGGAACTTGGCATGCAAACCTTATCCCCATGTGAAATCTGAGCGAGGCCGTCGTGTTGTATGCCGCATAGTATGGAAGCTTGCGACCAAATTGCAGGTAGTCGATTGCTTGAAAAAGCGGAGCGACCGCATCCGTTTACGACGTCCGTTCGGGTCATAATCGGGCTTGTTCTCACGCTTTTCTGTTCACACTCGGTCAGTGCCGACGTGCTGCCGGTCAACGCGGCGGCCTTCGCGCCGAATGTCGCGGAAATCCGGATTGAGGACGGCCGCGTCACGGTGGCCATCGAAATCTATATTGGCGATCTTGAGGTATTCGGCGATCTGGTTCCTGACGCCTGGGTAACCTCGGAAGCTGGGCGGCGGCCCGATTTGTCAGTCCGGCTGTCGCGGTTTGCGCGTGACACGTTTCAGGTTGTAGCCGATGGCGACCTCCTGATTCCGGAACTGATGCGCGTCGAGGCCCGGCGCAGATTGGACCGGCGCCCGGCCTTGCAGCAATCGCTTTCCCGGAACCCCGGCGCGCCGCAATTCGAGCCACCGGAGGATGACCGGGTGCTCTATGCTGAACTGACCTATCCGTTGGCTGGCAAGCCCTCGGCGATCACCCTGATCCCACCGCTGGACTCGGCGGGAAAACCCAAAGTGAGTTTCGGGTTTATCACCTTCCATAATGACGTGCCGGTTACCGACTTCTGGTATCTGTCCCAGGCGGAACTGCTGCGGCTCGATTGGGACGACCCATGGTATTCGTCCTACGGGAACTCCAACCTCAAACGACACCACGCCGGTGCCGTGCTGACCTTTCTCTATGTCGATCCGCGCGAGGTCCGTCACGAGACGCTAATCCGGTTGCGCGACCTAACGCTTTGGCTGGACCTGGAACTGCCTTCCAACCGACCGCTGGATGTGGAGGACCGAGCACGGATCGGCCGGGCGGCCGAACAGCACTTTGAGACACTAGCGCCAATGCGGATCGATGGCGCAACCGTTTCGCCTTACGGTTCGACGAGTCAGTTCATGACGGTAACGACTTCGGGCCTGGCACTTGCTGATCCAGCAGACAGTCTGGACGCCGATACCGCCTTGATCGGGGTGATCGCGTCCTATCCCACGGACCAGATCGCCGGGACGGCCGTCATCGAATGGCCGCTGTTCAACGAACGCATCACGCAGGTGCCGGCGACAGTCATAGACGCCGCCGGTCCGTTGAACGCGCTTCTAACGCCGGCCTTCCCGGAACTGGAATGGCGCAACGTGATGCTGGCTTATCAGGACCCGGCAATTGTTCCGTTGACTGCGCCGCGCCCCCCGGTGGCACGTCTGCCTATGGCTACCATCGTGTTGACATTTCTCGGCCTGCTGGGTCTGGGTCTGGGCATCAAACGCCGGCGATGGGTGCGAAGACTGTCGCTGGTCTTCGGGGGCGTGTGCCTCGCTTCTGGCCTGCTGGTCTACGACTATTTGCCAATTGACGTCCCGGTGCCTTTCCGGCCCGCATTGGACGAAACCGCAGCCACCGAGGTGTTCACCAGGCTGATCGACGCGGCCGGCAAGGCGCAATATGAAATCCGACCTGAGCGGAAGACCGAAGTGCTCAGCCGGGTTGTTGCCGGCGCGACATTCGAGGATGTCTCCGCCGAGATCGACCGGGGGTTGGCCATTCAGACTGTCGGGGGCGGACTGGCAAAGACCGACGCGGTCCACACGGTATTGCTGGATCAGGTCTCGCCCCTGTCGGAAGGAACCGGATTTTCGGCAATTGCCCAGTGGCAGGCCGACGCGAGTGCGGGTCATTGGGGGCACAACCATCAACGCAGCGTCGCGTTCAGGGCGCTGACCGAGATTGTGTTCGAGGACGACGCATGGCGCCTTTCCGGACTGACAGTGCTGAGCGCGAAGCAACTGGAGTAATCGCGGTGAGGAATAGCATCTTGAATATGCGCGGTCAGTTGACCATTGGCTCACTTCGGCGACCAGCCTGCGGAGCGCATGTCCTCAGCCAGTTGCCGCCCATGCGCCGGGTCTTGAAACAGCTTCTGGAACATCAAGTCGATCCGCTGATCAGGCCAGACATCCGTTAGCCTGTCGGCATGCGTCCTGGCTCTATCCGGATAACCTGCGCGATAATTCGCGGCGGCCAGATAAGCCAGCGTTACCGGCCCGGTCGGCGCGCCACTGGCAATAGACTCTTCCAAGGCTCTGATGGAGAGGTTGTACTCACCGGAATGGTACTGCGCTGCTCCGGATGCGACTTGAAACACATAGCCGGCTTCGCCCGATATTGCGCCCAGAATTCGCTCAACTTCGGCGATCACCCGGTCGAAATCGCCTGAGTAGAGCGAAATGAGGCTGTCAAATTCCATGATATATGGGTCGTTTGGATGGGCCTCGACCGCTCGCCGCGACAGGAGTTTCGCATCGTCATAGTTACCTTCGGCAAAGGCCAGCCACGCCATTGCTGAAAGCCCCCAGGCTTCTCCCGGCGCCAGGTCAAAGGCAGTCTGCGCGTTCTCACGCGCAATCTCCACCGCAGCGGCCGCCTTGTCGGGGTCGTCTGACAGCAACGCGATGGTGCTGTGTATCTGCGCAATACCGGCGTAGCCGCCAAAGTAATCGCTGTCTTCCTCCGTTGCGTGCCCGAATATCCGCCGCGCGCTATCGAGTCGGTACGCGTCGACCGCGGGGAAAATCAGGTCGCGCCCCTCTTGCGCCAGTGTGATCGCGCGCAGCCGTTGCGGAGAAACCTCAAAGACCGCTTGCCTGAATTTCTGATCTGAATCGGTTGCCGGTCCGCCCGCCCCCAGGAACGAGAGCCAAATGATCGCCCCGATCCCAAAGCCAGCGATCACAACAAGAACGGCGGGGAGAAGTGCCCGGGATCCCGATCGAACAGCCTGCGGCGATTCCGCTGCTTCCTGTCGGCCGCTTGGGATTTGGTGAAACACCGGTGAATAACGACCCTTGGGCAATTCGACAACGATCTCAGCGCCCTTCCCTTCGCTCCGGTAGTACGCCTCCAGCTTGTGCCGCACGCGCCTTGCATCGACCCGCACCACACTTTCTCGCTGTTCGATATCCTCTGCGGAGTAGCCATAGAGATCCAGTCCGATCGTCTTGGCGCGGATGCTGTCTCCCTTTCCGGCGAAAGTCTCTTCAGCGACAAACGCCAAAAACTTGCGGGCCCGGGTAGACGCGGCAAAGGTCTGTGACTTCAATACGGCCTGCAAGGCAACGCGCATCCCTTCAACGGTGGGCGATGACGGCCGTTCAGTATCGTGGTTTGGACCAGGCATCATTTCCCTCGTTACTCAAAGCATTGGGACCCGGTTGCTACGGTAGCACACGGTTTGCCCCCCTGATCACCCCACACGTTATCGGTAGTGTATCGCATTGGTGAGCGCGTGTGCCCATAGACGATCGGACGGCTCAACGACGCGCGCCGATCATTCGACGACGGTTCGGGACGCCGCCACTGGTGTCGGGGATTGGAATCGAAGCACCGGCTTGGCCGGACATCAGCCCGAATCAAACAGAGTTATCACGGAGAAAAAAATGAGATCGATGTTGAAGCTTCCGTTGCTAGCGGTCGTTGCGGTCGGCGTCGCCGGCTTGCAAACCTCTGTCAGCTCTCCTGTTCGGGCAGCTGAGGGAGGCGCCGTTCAAGAAGGCTGGTCGCCCACTGAGCCCTATCCGACACAGGAAGTGTACTATCCGGGCACCGAAGCGCTGGGCGAGGAGGAGATTCGGATTATTGCCTGCGGGTCGGGGATGCCGATGCCCCGCTCCAAGCAGGCCGCGGCGTGTTTCCTGATCGAGCTTGGTAACGGCGAAAAGCTCATCTTCGACCTCGGTACCGGGTCATTCACGACGCTCTATGCACTGGGCATTCCGCTGGACTACATGACCAAGATCTTCATTTCGCACCAGCATGCGGATCATATGGGCGACCTACCGACAATGTGGATCTATGGCATGCAGAACGGTCGATCCAAACCGCTGGAAATCTGGGGACCTGGCGGCGGCGGCATGCCGGACGGCTGGGGTATGAAGGCGGCAACGGACGGTATCCTGAAGTTCTATAACTGGATGCTAGAGACCTCCAAGGGGGCGTTGGACACCCGCTCGCTCGCGATGAATGTGACAGAATTCGACTGGTCCAAGGTCAACAACGTGATCTATGATCAGGATGGCGTTGTCATCCGGACAATCCCGGCGATCCACCTTGAAGGCTCGGTCAGCTTCATCCTTGAATGGAAGGGCATGAAGATCGCTTTCTCCGGCGACACGCTGGCAAATCGGTGGTGGACCGAATACGCCAAGCATGCAGATCTTGCCATTCACGAGGCTTTCCTGCCGAACAGGTCATTTGTGACACGTTACAAGTTCCAACCAGGCGAAGCCATTTATGTCTCAACATTGGTCCACACCACGGCGGCTGTCTTCGGCAAGGTCATGGCCTTGACCGAACCGCGCCGCGCGGTTGCCTATCACTTTCAGAATGATCCGGACACCCTGCCTGAGGTCGTCACGGATGTCCGCAAAAGTTATGATGGCCCTGTCGACTTTGCCGTTGACGGCATGGTCTGGAACATCACCAAGGATGAAATCCGGACCCGCGTTGCGATGCTGAACTCGCAGCCATTCCCGCCTGCATCCGTAACCGAACGCCAGCAGGCCCCACCGGGCGGCGAGGTGTATGAAACGCCGGACTGGGTTCTGCAGGGGTATGAGTGGGAAACTCTGCCGCTGATGGACCAGATCCACGACGAGTTCAATGAAGAGTTTGACACTGACTTTCAATTCCCGCTTCGTCCGGCGGAATAAAGGTCTTCCGCCGCGCTTTCTTCTCGGGGAGTCCGCGATTGGACGCGGCAAGTGATCTCGTGGTCCGGGATACGGGCCAGTGTATCGGTGAGCGATGCCTGCGGGTCGACGCCATTCAGCTTGGCGGTTTCGATCAGGGCATAGGGGCGATAGCGGCGGATGTTCCGCCGCCATCGTCATCTCTGCGACCCGAGGCCGTTGCGCGCGATATCAAATTAGGTCGCGCCTTCGCCGACCTGCTCGTGATAGTCGTCCCCGGCGTTGACTTTCCACAGATCAACATTCGCGCCCGCATTGAGGTTTCGCACAGCGTACAAGCCGGTCAGCATCGAATGATCCTGGTTGTTGTAGCGGTGCAGCCCGTTGCGACCGATCGACTGGAGATTTCCAAAGTGTGAGAGGTAGTCCCTGATCCGATCGAGCGCATCACGGTAGTCGGCGTCATAGACCGGGTAGGCATAGGGCATTCGATAGACGACGCCGTCCAGCACGTCTTCCCGCCTGGCCAGACCGACGGCCTCCAGCTCTCGCGCGCCCATGTCGATAAGCTCATCGTCCGCCATGGTCCACAATCCGTCACCCCGGTTGCAGAAATACTCCAGGCCCAGGCTCGTCTTCGATGAGTCCGGAGCCATGTCAGAGCTCCAGTTCTTGAAGTTCTGAATCCGGCCCATTTTGACCTCGCTGTCGTGGACATAGATCCAGTTGTCGGGGAACAGGTCCTCCCCTTTCAGGATCAGGCAAACGGTCATGAAGTCGCGATAGCGCAGGGTGCCGGCCGCATCGACGACGCTTTCCGGTGGCGCCGGCCGAAGTGCCCGGATGAGTTGCGTCACCGGCATACTGGAGTAGACTTGCGCTGCAGCGTGGCGGTCTTCCACGCCGCCCCGAATAGTCACGACAGAGTTGACGCGATCGTCGTGGTGCTCGATCGCCTTCACCTGTGTGTCGAGCCGGACCTCGCCGCCGGCGCTGGTCACCTTGTCGGAATAGAATTGCCACATCATCCCGGGGCCCAGCCTCGGGTATTCGAACTGCTCGATCAGGGACGTGACCTTGCCCGAACGCCAGCGCAGCATGTTGGCGACGACCGCGCCGAGCGACATGCTCTTGATCCGCTGCGCCGCCCATTCGGCCCGAAGCTCGTCGCAGCCGACACCCCACACTTTCTCGGTATAGGTCTTGAAGAAGATCTCGAACAATCGCTTGCCGAAGGCGTTGGTCACCCATTGTTCGAACGTCTCGACGTTTTTGTACGGAAAGGCCTGCCACCGCAGATAGCTCGCAATGACAATGGCACTCTCGATGAAGCCTAGGCCGTGCAGCGCGTTGCCGACCTTGGGTGGATAGGCGAAAAAGCGGCGATTGTAGTAGATGCGCGACAGTCGAGGCCGTACGAGAAACGCGTCGCCGAGCGTCTCCCGCCACAAGGCGCTCACTTCCTTCGACTTGGTGAAGAAGCGGTGCCCGCCCATGTCGAAGTAGAACCCGTTGTAGCATTGGGTCCTCGATATTCCTCCGACCAGGGCGTCCTGTTCGAACACCGTCGGGGTGATGCCGTGCCGGGTTAGTTCCAAAGCCGCCGTGAGCCCTGCCGGGCCTGCCCCAATGACGATTGCCTTTGGCGGATCGGTTGAATCCGTTGCCGTCAACGCCTGATCTCCCCGGCCGGACCGGGCGTCGCTTGCGCCGCTCGTTCGACAGGCGACTCCTTCACGCGGCCCACCGTGTAAACGCGACTCCGCGACAGGTCTTCTTGCACCCGGATTATCCTTGTTTTGCCGTCGACAGCGCCCAGACTGACTGTCGGAACCGCGGCGTGGCCACGGCAATCATCACCACGATCGCCAGCCCGACTCCGCCCGCCAGCCACCCTTCCGCGAAAAAGCGGCCGGAGAAGAACACCAGTGCCAATGCGACAAGGGTCGGCGCGGCATAGGGGGCAGGTCGCGAGCGAACGACACAGTGGCGAGTTGGCCACAACATCGCGGCCCAAAGCGTAACTTGCCCAAGAATCACGCCAATGGCCCCGCCTTCTGCCCCCCGCGCTGACAGCAGCAGGGCCGTACCGATGGTAACCAAAGCGCCCAGCAGTTGCGCGAAGAGCACGCTTCTTTGATGGCCCTGACCAACAAGCACCAGGCGCACGGCGCCCGATGCGAGTGTCAGGGGGATGCACCAGGCAACGATCGTGAGCTCCGCGGCGGCGCCCGCAAGTTTTTCGCCGAAGGTCCGGATAACCAGCGCCTCGGCGGTCAGACACAGGAACACCGCAACACCGGCGCCGGCCCACGCAACAACCGTGTCGGACGCGTCGATGATGCGCTGTGTCTCGTCTGGCGCCCTCTGCATCCTGGCCAGCAGAAGCGGCGTGAGATTCTGATAATAGATCAGTCCGAAGGTCGCCAGGGAGACGACAATCCGGATGGCCGCCGCCAGCTCGCCGCTCTCGCGCGCTGTCGCAAGAGTCGCCACGATCAGCATCGGCAAGGCCATCATTGCGGTATTGAGCAGACCCGAAACCCCCAAAGAGAAACTCTCCCGGAGCATCGAGATGCCCTCATGAAACGCTGGCAGGCGACGGTAAACCTTCAGGATCGTGGTGTCGGCAGCCAGAAAAAACACCACCATGAGTGCCATGGCACCACACTCCGCCCAGCCAACCACCACAACCTCAGGCGGCCGGAACGACAGCAGCAGCACGGCGGCGAGAAAGGCGGCCATCTTTGTCACCGATCCACCGGCAGCGATGCCCATGCGTTCCTGCGCCATGAACAACCAATCATACCGCGCCACGACCGCCACCAGACTCACCCCGAACAACAGGAAGAGGGTCGCCGGTGCCCTGTCGCGAAGAAGGAAAATGTAGGCGAGCAGCAAGACCGGGATGACGACGAGCGCGAGCATGATCCGGGCGCTGGTGACAGCCAGCGCAACGTCGGCGGCTGGCGCTTCGCCGCGCACAATGCGGCGAATACCGACCGTGTTCGTTCCGAATTCGATCCCCCAGAGACCGATCGCTGCCATCCCGACCGCGGTCTCGACCAGGCCATAGTCGCTGGGCGTCAACACCCGCGCGAGAAGCGCGAATGCAAAGAAGCCCATGGCGCGGGATCCGATTTGTCCCGCAAACAGGATCGCCAGATCCGAGGCGGACTTGGTTCCCGCCCGCGGGTTCCCCTCACCCATTCGCCCGGCCGGCCGCTGTGATGGTCGATCCTCGCCGGTCATACCAGCCACGGCATCTGGTCCGGTTCAGACATCCCTGCCCGGTTCGCCCCGGCCACGTGTAGATACAAACCCTTCAGAGTTCTTCAACTTCACGCTTCTCCTGTTGTCTGTTGGCTTTCTTGATCTTCATGAGCTTGCCATCGCGATAGACGTAAAACGCCCTGTCGGGGAACAGCGCCCTCAATTTGTCGCGATCGCCAAGATCGCGAGCATAGACAACCGACGGCTTAGTCACGTCCAAGCCATTTCGCGCATAGTCGAACTGGTTGCCCCGCCGGTAGACGCCGGGCGGGGTCTCGAGAATCACCACCGCGTGTTTCAGATTCGCACGAGCAGCAAGCCGAAACGGCTCCGAGAGAGACTGGATGGCATCCCGTTCATAAGCCAGCCAGCTCAGCAGTCCAAACGTCTGTGTGACGAGAAGCATCACCACCCAGGCCCGGACCACCGGCCATCTGCTTGACAGCAACGATGCTGCGGCCATGGACGAAAGCACGAGAAAAGGAAACGCTTCGAAGAGATAGCGCGGCCCATAGGACTGCGGAATGCCACCCCGCCCCTCGTAGAACAGGAAGGCAAAGACGGTCGCCGGAAAGACCCAGTCGACAACTGTCAGCTTGCGCGCCCACCCCAGCACAACGGGCGCGACGAATGCCGCCACGACGAGAACCGGCGACGTGATAATGCCGAGTCTCGCGAACCGGTGGATCGCATTCTCAAGCGACAGCGCCGAGATCATGCCAAGCGGCTCGCCGCCACCTCCGAACCAGGCCGGTATCGTCTTAAAGGGCGATCCGGTCATCATCGCCTGATAGCCGAGCAGTGCCAGCGCAAACGGTAGCCCACCCAGACCAAAAGCCACGAGCGTCACGACACTTTGCCGATCCCGTCGGCGCCCCCAGTCGAAGAGGAGCGCCAATCCCAGGACAGCCGTGAAAATCGCAGCATTGTAGGGTCGAATCAGGCCCATCGCCCCGATCGACGCACCGGCGAATATGGCCCACCGCCAGTGACCGCCTGCACGCCGCCGAAGCGTCGATTCGACCGCGGCGAGACCAAAGAATGTCGCCGGGGCATGTGAGTACAGAGTGCTTGCATTCAGGACAAAGAAAGCCGAGGAGCAAAGAATGAGAGTCGCGACGGTCGCCAGGCCGGCGTCGAGCCGTCGTCGCGCCAGCATCCAGAAAAAAACCAAGCTGCCTGCCGCGAACGCACCAGGCGCAAGCCACAACGGCGCACCGATCCAGGCAAGCGGGGCCAGTATCATCGCCCAACCGGGAAGGTACTGGCTGATCCAGGCATCCCCGACGATTCTGAGCCTTGGATGGTCGAATGCCGGCGGCAGGGGCGGGGCAGCCGCCACCCACTGACCGGACGCATATGTGTCGGCCTGCAACATCACCGCGTAGACATCGTCCGAAATCGGGAAACCGCGGAGCCAAATCCCGCCGACGAACCAACTGCAGACTGCGACTATGAGCATCCAGTGCCATAGCCGCAGACGAAGAAATGGCCTGCGGAGCCGGTTCCCCAGTTCCGACAGGTCCGGCAGGTTCCGCCAACCCGCGCAGACCACGATGAATGCCGCTAACGTCATTGCGGCAAGCCAGACCGCCCTTGGACCGCCGAAATTGATCCTACCAAGCCACGGTACCGTCTCTCTTATCCACGGCGTCCCGCCGCTCAACCACGGCAGTGCCATGGTCACGACAACGACGAGACCGACGCCGCCAAACCGCACCACGCGAAGCCACGCAAAGGTCATCGCCGCGGGCTGACCAGTCTGAAGATCGGCAAGGGCAGCCCCGCAGCCGTCGGATCCTGCCCTTTCATCCAAAGGAACTGTCCGACCCGCGGAACGGAACCGATTTCCGGATCTTGCCTGAGGATCATCCGATGGCGCGCATTGCGTTTAAGGCAAATCATTCTTACTACGGACGTATTGAAACCTTTTTTATGGATATCCGCCACAAGTGGCCATTTCCTATTCAGTCGCAATTCCGGCAAGAAACGCGACGGCAACCATCGGACGCTGTCTCGATGCCCTGTGGGCTGCATCTCCACCACCCAGCCGGATCATCGTTTTCGACGACGCGTCCCGTGATGATACCGCTGCGGTTGCGGAACAACACGGGGCAGACGTCATTCGTCATTCCGGCGATCCGTTGGGTGCCCCCCGCGGACGGAATCGTGCGATTGCCGAACTGACCGACGACTACGTCTTGTCAATCGATGCCGACGTGGTGATTGAGCCGGACGCACCGAGTCGGCTTGTGAACGAAATAGCTCGTGACGATGCGATTGCTGCGGCATTTGGATCCTACGGGACCGAGCAGTTCGCCACCAACATCGCGGGCCGCTACGCGAATCTTCGCCATCACTATTTCCATCAACGCGGTGCAGGAGAAGCCGAGACCTTCTGGACCGGTCTCGGTGCAATTCGTCGGGCGGTCTTTGTCGAAGTAGGCGGCTTCAGCGACTTCATAGAGGACGTCGAACTCGGCTTTGAACTGAATCGCCGGGGGTACCGCGTTCGGCTCGTGGCCAATGCGCAAGGAACCCATCTCAAGAACTGGACCCTCAGGCGACTGTGGCGCGACGATGTCGTGCTTCGTGCACTTCCCTGGTCCCGATTGATTGTCGAGCACAAGGGCAGGGCGAGTCTCAATGCCGAACCGCGCGAAGCGGCGATCGCCGGGCTCGCGCATCTGGTCTGGATATCGGCACTCCTTGGGTTCTTCTATCCGGCCGCATTCGCTTTCAGCGCCATCGCGATCGTCGGGTACATTGCCGCGATCCGGCATCTGCTCGCTCTGCTGCAGCGCCACGACGGTTGGCGGACCGCCATCGCGGGCGCCTGGCTGCACTGGGTTTATCATCTCTACGCCAGCACTGCTTATGGTGCTGTGTTCGCGCGTTATGTCTGGGAATCGGCGACAGGGCGCAAACGAACCCCGACAGACCGGCTGGACGCGGAACCGGTGCTGGGGATACCCGACGGCGAAACAACAACGGCGCCGACGGCACTGCCGCAGGGCTCCACCACCCGTTAACGCGCAAGAGCCTCGACGAGATCGCCGAACTCGCTGATGTGACCCGGCAGTGGCCCCTGCCCCTGGCGCGGCCCGCGGTGCGCGAAGAAACCGTTCATCTTGTGGTTCCCGCCACGACCGGTTGACCCCTTGCCATGTATCACACCCAGTGCCGGATGGCGGGCGGCCTCGACGGGTGCGAGATCGTGCCATTCGGCCACGATATCCGGAAGGAGCTGCGATCGCGGACCCGCCATATCGGACTTCGCCAGATAGACCTTTCGGACGAGTTGACGGCCATCGAGCGTCGTGAACCTCATGAAGTCCTCGGCGAGTTGAAGGCTGAGATCTTCCGCCTGCGCCGGTGTCAGCCCGCCGCCGGCCTCACGCCCGTCGATCATCAACCGCCAGTAACCCGACAGATCACCATCCAGAGAGATCGCCCTTGTCACACCGGCTGACATCCCTCCGGTTATCGATCGCGCCACAACAAAATCGCGGACCTGAACGGGGACCGCGTGGGCAACCTTGTCCTGCAGCGTTGGTGGTACCGTTCGCCGCAACCAGTGAGCCAGACCGGTTCGCGACGCGGCGTTTGAGTCGCTATTCGGAAGAGCTCCCATGGCCGTCGTCAGCATCTGGCGCGAGAGATGGGCCTGGGAGGTGTTCGGTCCCATTCCGTGCAGGGCAAACAGGATAACGTCGCAACCAGACTCCAAATCGGCGAGAATCTCGCCAACGGCGCGGTCGACAGCTCTATAAACATCCAGAAGGGCGTCGGTTGGCACAGAGGTTTCAGCTTCCCCGGTCGGGTAAAGGATATGGCCACCGCGATGGGTCTCGCCGAAAACAACAATGAAGAGGTCCCAGTCTTTTCTGGTCATCAGATCACGTACCAGCCGCGATCGCGCACCGGCGCCGGCAGTCAGATCATCCCGGTCCGACGCCAACCTCCGCGCCGACTTCTGAACGGGAATCTCGAACCCCATCGGGTGCATCCCGAACCGTGAGCGAATGCGCCGAGCCTCAGCGGAATCGCTGGACCAGTACGGTCCAATGAGGTCATGCGAGCCCCAGTTGAGAACCTCCAGCGCGCCGCGGCTGTCGCCAGCAAACACGCAAGGTACATCGAGAACCGTGACCCGCTTCCCGGCCGCCGCCATCGCGCGCCAGAATGGTGGAATATCGTCCAGCCAGGTCGTGCGGATGCGCTGGACGCGCATTCGATCCGGGTTCCATTGGAGGTGGTGGTATCGACCGTGATGACCAGGCTTCGACCGAGTTGAAAAACTATTCCAGACCGCTCCGCTCATCGGCTCCGCCGCCAGCGGGTGGACAGTGGATTCACTGAAGAACCGTGCAAGGTTCGGCAGATCGGTGACGTGTTCCCGAATGAAATCCTGGTCGCCCGCGTCAAGGCCGATCAGCAGCAGCTTCTCCGCCGGAGCACTCATGGCCCGTGTCGCTCCTCAAATCGGGTTCGGCTAAGGATAACCATCATTCAACAGGTTGATACGAAGAGGGCTTGAGCCGCCTTCGATGTGTCGACTCAGCGCATCACGGACCAATGATTGCAATCTCCAGGGTCTTAGACCATACCGGCACTGGTCAAAACGGCACGGCTGTCGACTGCGCCTAAGGCGCCGTCGCAAACGGTCGGCACTCGGTCGCGACGGAGCCATTCTTGCTGCTCAATCCCGCTGAAGCCGATACCACCCTGACAGCACGGGTTGCAATCGTCGGGTCTGGCCCGGCGGGCCTGGCACTGGGGTTGATGCTTGCTGAGGCCGGTGTCGACGTCGTGGTGCTGGAGTCGGGCCTGACAAAATCCAGTTCATTCGCCGCAAGTCTGTCGACCGCCGCCGATGCACCAGAGAACGATGCCCTGCCGGAGAGCCTGGGCGGACGTCGATTTGGCGGCCTGAGTTGGACGTGGGGCGGACGATGTGTCCCCTACGACCCCATCGACTTCACGCCGCGCCCCGGTGCGGAAGTGCCGGGATGGCCGATTTCCTACGCCGAGGCACTGCAGACGGCTTCGCAGGCCGCCGATTTTCTTGATATCGGCGCAGCAGATTTCAGGTCGGCCGACGAGACTCTCAACGGCGGAGCGATCCGCACGGCAATCGAACGATGGAGCGCAGAACCGCGTTTAACCAAACGCCACAATCGTGCTCTTCGTGCAAATCGCGGACTCAAAATCCAGCTGGGCGCATCGTGCACCGCCATCAATATCGATGGCCACGGTCATGTCCTCAGCTTGACGGCGAAGACCATCGCCGGCCGGACAATCTCCGTCAGGGCAGACTTTTTTGTCGTCGCTGCGGGAGGCATCGAAAACGCGCGCCTCTTGCTCTGGGCATTCGAACGCTTGCCAACACACGCCAGATCTCGCTGGCTCGGGCACGGGTATATGGGGCACTTGTCCGGACACATTGCCAGGGTTTCCCTGCCGCCCGATATCGTCACCGCGCTCGACTACTTTGTTGCGCCGGAGGGGTGTTTCGCCCGCCGCCGGTTTGTCGTCGATCCCAACATCGCCAAGGCCGAGAGGCTGCTGAATATCGTCTTCCATATCGACAATCCGACGATTCGCGATCCCGAACACGGCTCACCTGGCCTGTCGGCGTCCGCGCTTGCCCTGTCCACGCCCGGCATTCGTTCACTACTGTTCTCCAGGCAAATGCGCGATGTTCTGGTCGGTGACGCTCCGACCACCAGGGAACTCGGCGCACATCTCGCAAACATCGCGCGGGCGCCCCTTGAAGCGGTCCGATTCGGAGCACGAGGATTCCTGGGGCGCGTCCGAAAGCCGGTCCGACCGGGGGTGATCGACACCCGTTTTGCCGGCGCCCTTTCTCTAGGATTCTATGCCGAGCAGCTTGCCGATCACGCCAGCTACGTTGAGCTGTCGGGAGCGACGGACGCACTTGGGATGCCGAGGGTCAAAATCGTCCGGCGCGCGGGAGAAACCGAGGTCGCCAGCGTCTTGAGGGCGCATGAACTCCTGGAGCAGCATCTGTGGGCTCTTGGCGCAGACCACTTTGGGTATTTCGCCTCACCGCAGGCACGGGCTCAGGGCGTGGTGGATCAGAGCGGTGACGGCGTGCATCAGATCGGACTGACGCGGATGGGCAGGACAACAACGGACAGCGTCGTGGATGCGAATGCGCGCGTCCATGGCATCGCGAATCTGTTCGTTGCGGGCAGCGCCGTTTTCCCCACGTCAGGCCAGGCGAACCCCACATTCATGATCGTTTGTCAGGCGTTACGGCTTGGACACCATCTGATCCGCCAGATCTCGCGAGACACACGCGCCGCTCAGGGGAACAACATCCCCTGAGCTAGAGCACTCCGCTTTCAGGTAGAAGCAGATCCGCGGTCATACCGAGCCTGGTTGGGGCATCCCCGATCAAGCCAGACGAAAATCGGGCGTCGCGTGCCATTGGATCGTCGCGCTGAAGCGTGGAAAGGCATGCCCATCCTCCCCCACTTTCTTGTGGTGGAGAGCCTGTCCCCCGAGAAATCGCTACCGCATGCACACGTCTCCGAGCCTTCTTGGATAAGCGGGCCCTTCAGGGGCCTGCGCACAACGGTGCAACGGCGATCCTCCCCCGCGCTTTGCGGGGGAGGTGCCATGCGAAGCATGGCGGAGCATCTGTGTTTCGAGTCAAGCTCTGATCGGTGGATTTGTCTTCCATGTTCGGTTTTCGGTGATGAGA
>JAAEOR010001093.1 GCA_024222895.1 Hyphomicrobiales bacterium
AGCGTGGTGCCGCGCCGTCACCGACATTGACGCGACGCACCAAAAGACACTGACGACCTCATCCTGAGGTGCCGACGCAGGCGGCCTCGAAGGACGCAGGGCGGTCCAAGAAGCGCCTCGTGCCCGCTACCGGTGCTCCTCCACACTGGCCTCGATGAGGGCCTTATTGTAGCGGGCAAGGGCGGCCACCTGGGTTGCCCAACCAACGATGCGGTCCTGATCGGTCGGGGAAACCACGGGAATGCGTTCGGCGCCTGAGGAATCGAAGATCCGCAGGGCGGTTTCCAGGCTGTCGGTCGAGTGCAGAACGGTTTCGCGGTCGGCTTCCGGCAACACCGTGTCGTCGCTTTCGCCCGTACGAACCATGAAGTCGGCGACGGCGATCTGTTTCATCACTGCCAGATGCGGCCCGTGCTGGATCACGTAGCCGCGCGATTCCAGCTGGGCCTGGAAGAACGAGCGGCCGAGCACCGCCTGCGACAGACCATTACCGATCGAGACCGTCAGCAGCAACGCCAGCGACAGGGCAAAGCCGCCGGTGAGTTCGAAGATCATCACCGTGGTCGAGATCGGTGCGCCCAGAACGGCGGCGGCGACAGCGCCCATGCCGAGGATCGCATAGAGCCCTTCGCCGGACCCGGCGGAGGGGAAGGCCGCGGCAGCGATCAGCCCGAAGGCACCGCCGGTCATGGCGCCGAGATAGAGCGCCGGCGAAAACACGCCACCGCCAAAACGCGATGCCAGCGCGATGGCCGTTGCCGCGGTCTTGGCGACCAGCAATGCCAGCATCATCGCCAAGGGCAACTGGTCCTTCAGTGCCGCATCGGTGGTGTCGTAGCCGACACCGAGCACCTCCGGGAACCAGATGGCGATCGCGCCGATCATCAGCCCGCCGACCACCGGGCGGGCGACCAGCGGCATGGTCACATTGCGGGCGATCCAGTCGGTACCGATCAGGGCGATCTGAAAGATGATCGCCACCGTCGCCGCGACAACGCCAAGCAGGATAAAGGCGGGGACCTCCAGATATGAACCGATCTGGTAGGCCGGAACCGTGAAGGCGGCGACGTCACCGAACCAGGCCTGGGAGACGATGGTGGCAATCACGGCGGAGAGTACCAGCGGCGCGAAGCTGGCGATGGCGAAATGGCCGAGAATGACTTCTTGGGCGAACAGGACACCGGCGATCGGTGCGTTGAACGATGCGGCGACAGCGCCGGCGACACCGCAGGCGAGAAACGTGCGGCGGGCGGCGTCGGGCAGATTGAGACGGGTGCACAACGCGGTACCCATACTCGCACCGAGATGAACGATCGGCCCCTCGCGGCCGGCACTGGCGCCGGAACCGAGCGAAACGGCGCTGGCAAACGCACTGACCAGGCCCTCGCGCAAGCCGAGGCCGCGGCCGGCACGGATGCGAGCCTCCATGACGTCGGGCACCGCGCCAGTGCGTTTGGCGGAAAGCAGGTATTGCAGCATTAGTCCGACGACAAGCCCGCCCGCCGCTGGCGCCAGCAGGATCACCCACCATGGCTGGGCTCGCGCCGCCGATGCGACATTCTCCGACACATCCTGCAGCCACGGCCATTGGGCGATGCCGATTGCGAGGCGAAACAGGATCGCCGCAATTCCCGTGGCCAGGCCCACCAGCGGCGCCAACAGCCATATGATCGGCTGACGGTTCTCGTGGAACTGCCTCAGATTGGGTACCGTGCGCCGGTGCACGGTATGAATCAGGTTGGGAAGGCTTACCACCATCCGCAACCTCTACCGATCGCGGCGATCCGGCTCAAGCGGTTCCCGGACGAGCGGTTGCCGCCCGTCCGGGAAGCGGAGACCTCATGCTTTGCTAGAGACGAACCAGACATTCATCGGGTCGTGGGGCAGGGCATTGCGGGCAATGCTCGCGAACCCGGCATCCTCGAGCATCGCCTGAGCCGTTTCCCAGCCCCACATGGTCCCGAGGCCGGCCCCGCCCTGACCGAGTGATACCGGCATGCAGTGGTTCAGCGAAACCGCGTAGAGGAACGCAGCCATCGGGAAGTCGATGTTCTTTTCCAGATGGGCGGAGCCGCCGATATCCTGCATCAGGTAGCGCCCGCCGGACCGTAATGCGCCATGGAGGCCGCGAATAAGCCCTTGCGGATCCTTCTGGTCGTGCACCGCATCGAACGTTGTGATGAAATCGAAGCAGTTGATCTCGTCGTAGCCAGTGAGATCACGTGCTTCGAAACGGATGTTGGACAGGCCCGCCGCGCGTGCTTCGCCGCGAGCATGGGCGATGGCGTCCTCGCCAAGGTCGTAACCGACGAACCGG
>JAAEOR010001094.1 GCA_024222895.1 Hyphomicrobiales bacterium
CACAAACACGATCGCGATGCGTTTCCCGAGGAAACCCGGCTTGAGGAAGTGTACTACCACCGGATCAATCCGCCACAGGGCTTCGGCTTCCAGCGCATCTACACCGACGACCGGTCGCTTGACGTTTCGATGACGATCGAGGACGGCGACGCCACGCTGGTGCCGCGCGGCTATCACCCCTGCGCGGCCGTGCACGGCTACGATCTCTATTATCTCAACGTCATGGCCGGGCCGAAACGCCTGTGGCGTTTCTATAACGACCCGGCCCATGAGTGGATGCTGCAGACGTAGGCGGCGACATTGCGGCGAGGCCCGTGACGGTCGCTGCGGGTTGGTCAAGCGCGGTTGAGCGGCTTGGTTCGATCTTGGCCGCGTCGCACTCGAGGCGCGGCGCGGCCTTGGTCGACTAAGACTTTCTCTCGATCTTGACGGGCACCGGCCGGCAGACTGTGTTGCACACTGGCGAGTGCGCCTCCGCGTAGGTGATGAGATCGGCGAGTTCCTCGTCCGAGCAATCGGCGTCGACGTCCATCTTGATACGAATCTCGCGATAACCCGCCGCCACCTCGTCGTTCAGCCCCACGAGGCCATGCAGGTCGATATCTCCTTCAAGCTCCGTCGACAGCGAGCGAATGGTAACGCCGCGGGCCGCGGCATGGAGCACGAACGTTGTCGTCACGCAGCCCGCCAGCGCGTGGAGCAGGAACTCTACCGGATTGGCGCCCTCGTTGTGACCGAGGAGGACCGGCGGCTCGCCATTGGTGAACTCCCACGCCTTGTCGCGCGAGCTGTCCTCCGACCTGGCGCCGTAGAAGTCCTTGATCGTTGAACGGTTTTCACCGCCGCTGACCCAGCGATTTCGGGCGCGGAAACGAAACTCGGCGATCTCCGGATCCTCTTTGATCGCGCCGATCGTGGCGATCGCCTGGTCCATGTCCAGCCCATTGACGATCGCCGGGGCGGTTGCAGTTGCAGCTTGCATGGTCATGTCTCTTCTCCTCCTGGTGTGAGGCACCGCACTGGGCGCCGATGGCCAGAAGGATACGGCCGGACGGGCACCCACATGAGTGCTAGACTGGCCGCAATCGACCCGTTCGTGCCAAAAAGATGATGATCCATGCCCGAGGAGAACCCGCCGCTCGATGCCTTCATCCTCTGTCTTCCGGAAAGCGCGGGCTCCGCGCTTTACGGCATGGTTGACGTGCTATCGGTAACGGGAACCCTTTGGAACGAACTGACAGGGGAGGCGCCGGGGGCACCGTTGATTCGCCCGCGCCTTGTTTCGGTCAGGCGCACGCCCTTTACCTGCGGCCACGGCATCCCCGTGCATCCGGAGGTCACCATTGGCGAGGTCGAACGACCCGAGATCGTGATCGTGCCGGAGATGTGGCTCGCCCCGGACGACGCCATGTCGGACCGATACGCAGACCTCAAGGACTGGTTACGCCGGGTCCACGCGGATGGCGCGATCATCTATTCTGCCTGCTCGGGATCAGTGCTGCTCGCCGCCTCGGGGCTGCTTGACGGCCGCGAAGCGACGTCCCATTGGGGCTATGCCGATCTCTTCCGGCGGGCCTTCCCCTCGGTCCGCTTCGATCCTGCACCGACGCTCTGTGTCGGCGATCCGGCCGGCCGGATCGTGACCGCCGGAGGAACCAGTTCATGGCACGACCTCGCGATCCACATCATCGCGCGCCATGCCAGCCCCGGCGAAGCGCTGCAAATCGCCAAGGTCTATCTGATGAAATGGCACACCGAGGGGCAACTTCCTTTTGCCAGTCTGGTGCGGCGCGTCCCTCACGCTGACAGCGTTGTTCGCCAGGCCGAGGCCTGGCTTACCGAGAACCCGACATCGCGCAACCCTGTCGCGGGTGCCGTCGAGGCCTGTGGAATCCCTGAACGCAGCCTCAAGCGTCGCTTCAAGGCGGCGACCGGAACGGCCTTGATCACCTACAGCCAGAACCTTCGCATCGAACGGGCCAAGCGCGCGCTCGAAAGCGAACCCCGTCCCATCGACGAGATCGCATCGGAGATCGGCTACGAGAACCCCGCCTTTTTCCGTCGCCTGTTCAAGCGCTGCACAGGGTTGACGCCCGGCGCCTACCGGAAGCTCTTCCGGCCCATCCTGCAAGCTTGATAACCGCGAGCGCTACGAAACCGGCGAACTCCTCGCTCCGATAGATAGCTGCCGTACATCCCTCCGCTCGTCCTCCGCGAAGGCGGAGGACCCAGATTCAATTCTGGATACCCGCCGCTCTCACCTCGCCGCTCTGTCCGGGCGGAAAAGTGCGAACACTTTTCCTGACAGAGCTGGCGCGGGTATGAGCGGCTTTCTAGTGACGTAAGAATCGCCATCGCCAGAATCCGGCCATGCCCTGACATGGTGACGCTCGTCACTGTCAGTAGCACTCGAAGTTGTCCGCTTCTGATAGCACAACAGTTGTCCGCTTCTGTTTTTGCATATTGCCTTGTGGATTGGGTGGTCAGGCGCGCTTGAGCGGCTGTCCCCCTATCCACAAGTCTCAAGACTGTCGCGTCGAAGCGGGTCACGCGGCGGCCCTCAAGCTTGCCATATCGATCAGTTGGCCCTCGGCGTCATAGCGG
>JAAEOR010001095.1 GCA_024222895.1 Hyphomicrobiales bacterium
GACCACATCCCCGCCCTCCCCAATGTATTCAACGAACCCGGTTACCTCCAGCAGCGCAAACTCGTTTAAGTCGATCTCCCCATCATCAATTCTGTAAACGTCGACCTGTCCAGCTTCTTCGTCAAATTCATAATAATAATCAGTTCCAATTAAGGCATCTCCATCAATCTGTGTGGCAGTGATATCCCAGTCTGTAACTAGTTCTTCGTCATATCCTAGCTCCGACAGCGATGGAACAAATTCAGTGATGATTCCAACACCACCTTCAGCCCTTTGGTATTCGTAGTCAGCCATGCGACTCTCCTAGCCTCAATATATCGACAGTCCCCTGTGGTCGTGTTGGCCATTCGCTGAATACCCTCCGAGCCAACCCCGGAGGCGTTTCAGCCGGCGCTACCAAGCGTAATCCGCATTGTTCCTGTGCGGTGTGCGGGTCACATCCTCCAAATGGAGTATGCGAGCGACAAAGAAATCTTGAAAATTCGGAGCGAATGGGACTGCGGTCAGCGCCAGCCGGCCGACAGAGAAATCAGCTGGCGTTGTCGAGACAAGCCTGTCTTGGCGTAAACGGCTTGGAGTTGTTTTCGTGCGGTGTTGTAGCTTATCGCGCGGCGAAGGCGTTTTCGCTGCACCACCAAGGCGACAGCGAGATCTCGCAGAGCGCTTCCCCGACCCGTTGGCCATGGTGCTTGGCTCCGACGACGCATTTGTCGACGCCGACTACGTCAAAAGCGTCGACTACGGGAACTCTGGCGTGGCGCGGTTCAGGTTTTCGATGGGTTCGGGCACGCTCCGCATATTCACGCAGCGGAGCGGTTCAATGCCCTGCTCACGGCATTTGTCGATGAGGTTGTCGACGGGCAACCGAGCCAGCGGTAGGGCTGCGGCATCGATACCATCGCCGGGCATTGTTGCCGCCCTATCCTCCGCACCTCAGCTCGTAAGTCATTTCGCGGCGGCCGTCCGGCAGCGTTGCCGTGGTGACCGTACCGGTCGCATGTGCGAAGTCGCCGGTGCCGCCGACCACTGGACGCTGAAGCGTATGGGTCAGTTCCTTCACGTCCGTGTTGGTGTTGGGCGTCTGGGTTACCGTCGAGATCGCCAGGGCCCCATTGGCAAACATGTGGTGGGAGTCGGAGCGAACCATCTGCGGGCCGTCCTCCGGCGAGGGCAGAAGCGTCACGACTGTGTAGGATTCGCCAATCTCCTCGCCGTCGTGATCGAGCAGGTTCACGCGCAGCAGCCGCACATCGCCCGGGCTTTCGCCCTCATCGCCGTGATCGACCGCATGCCAGGTGTCGATCTTGGCAATGACGGCGAACGTGCCGCACGTCGGGCCGGTGACCTCCTGGGCCGACGCATCGCCGGCAAGCGAGACGCCGATCCCGGCAAGCAAAGCCACTGTCAGTAAGGTCTTGGTGAACATTGATGGAACTCCTTCTTCCGGGCAAAACAGGCGGATCGCAGCCCTTCGGGCCCGTTCCGGCCCCAGCGTTCGGAAAAGTACGGCCGGATTACCAGAGCGCCTAACCCTAACATTGACTGATTCGAGGCGTCGCCGGAGACGAGCCGCCGATCCCGCCGGGTTGCCGGACCATAAGAGCCGCACACATTTCTCAGTCCACGCCAACCAACTCGGCGCTGACCGGCCCCAAGGGAGCAATCCCGCGGGTCCAGGCCGGATCGGTGTCGAGCGCTCGAAGCGCGTCCAGCGCACAGGCCTGGAGCCAGTCGGCATGGATCGCCCACCCGCAATCCCGAGCCAGTTGCGAGAGCGTCTCGATCAGGTCGGCTTGCTCCGGCGGCCGGCGACGGCCGGAGATACCCAGACCCTCGTCAAAGGCTGCTGCCAGCGCCCGCAACACCAGCTGTCGGTGCTCCGCCGTCAAGACCAGATCCAGGGACTCGCGGGCCATGCCCGGTTCGCCCTCAAGCTTGCCCTGCAGGATGCCGCCCACCCGGCCGACCAGGTCCTTGTCGTGGCCCAGCGCCAGTACCTCAATCAGTTCGCGTCCGGCCTCTGCCGCCTCCGACCCCAACGCCCGCCTCAGCCGCGATGCAGCCGGCGATAGCGAGCCTGCCGACGGATAGGATCGTTCGATCCATCCCCTCGCCCGGTCAATGCGATCCACTTTCTCCCGGACCAGCCGGTCGAACAGTCCCTTGTACTGGCCCTCCGCCGACCATCCGGAAGCGTTGAGGACGCGGACCAGTTCCATGGCCGGGATCACATCATTGGCGAGGTCGGTCGCAACGCGGGCGCTGAATTCCGGTGACGCGGCGCGCCGGGATGCACGCAGGAAACCGGCCCTCTCCGGTACGCCCACAAGTCGGGACAGCAGTTCGATCCGCTGCGCATCGTTCAGTGACGCTACCGCCGCGGCTGCGGCCTCGCGCACATGACGATCGGGATCGCCGAGCAACGTCGCGACCAGCGCAATGGTCGGCGCCCTTCCGGCTTCGGCGATCGCGACGGCGGCGCACCGCCGCTCATCCGGATTCGACGAACCGGCAGCCTCCGAGAGCTTCCCAACCAACTCGTCGGTTTCCTCTCCCTGGCGAAAAACGGCTCCGATGGCCGCCGCGCGGACGGTCGGGTCATCACTATCGAAGAACGCGTCGAGCAGCGGTCGACACGAAATACCCTCGATCCTGCCGAGAGCGCGAATCCCGGTCAGTACGTGGTCGCGAGATCCCGATGCGAGACAGTCCTCGGCGATCGGCCGGGCCAGATCGGGATCTCGGTCCAGGCGATCGAGCACCGCGATGCGAACGTCGATCGACGGGCTCGCGGCCGCAGTGCGCAAGAGCCCATCGGCCTGCTCGCGTTCCATCCCGTCGATAAAGCGCACTGCGGTGCTCACGTCCCGGGGGTCGTCTGAAAGACCGAGGGCATGAAGGGCGTCCCGGGTTGCCGGCTCGCTTAGATCGACAACCTCGCCGTCGAGCGACCGCCGCCGTGCCTCCTTCACCACCGCGGCCTGATAACGCCGATAGACAACCCACGCCATCGCCGACCACAGGACGCAGAGGATCAGGGTCGCGATGACAACATGGACGACCGACGAACCCGGCACGGCATTGATCGCCAGGATCAGCAGAGCCGTCAGCCCCAGGGCGATCGGCACACCGGCCCCCTCGACGCCGACCTGCGCTGCCAGCCGCTGCTGCACAGGCAGCGCCCGGAAGGTCGCATTGACCGATGTCCGGGTCGCCGCATCGGCCATGGTGATGTCGGCGATCCGGGCAATGGCGACGAGAACAAAGAACAGCATCGCATCCGGTCCGGAGACCATGGCAACGATCATGGCGGCAGCGATCAAGCCGGTCACCATGACCGGGTTTGCCCCGAGGCCGAACCGCAGGCCGAAGCGCGACATCAGGAAGCCGCCGAGCAGGACCAGCACCAAGAGATCGGTCAGGTTGAGAATGCCGGTATATTCACCCATGAAGGTGGCCAGTTCCTCGGTGCCGGAAAAGCGCGCCGCAGCCCGGTCATAGACGAGGTACTCGACCATCTGGGTGCCCATCGCCGAGAGCACCTGGTAGACGAAGACGGCACCGACCAGCGGGATTGCGAGGATTCGGCGGAGCGAATGATGTTGCGTTGCATCCGTGCTTTCGGGGTGCGACGGCAGATGAAACGCGTCGTCAACGAAGCGGGATGCGCCGAGCATCAACCCGATCATGACAACGGTTGTCGCCGCCGCGGCAGCGAGAAGATCGTGGGCGTGACCGAAAACCGCAACAAACTCGGCCGCAATGAAGCCGCCCACCATGAAGCCAAAGACGAAACCGGCAACGATCCGCGGAAAAATTCGCTTGATCTCCTGGATGTCGAACACCCGGCCGGCCTGGGCGCCGATAAAAACGAACCCGAGTTGCACATGGAGCGCAAAGAGGACGAGGATTCCGTATGCGGCACCACTGGCGTCAAAGCCAACCAGAAGGGCCCAGCAGGTGAGCGCCGTCAGCGCCACCAGCACCATCGTCGATATGGCCGACCGGTAGAGCCCGTACCGCGACTGCAGCCTGGTGAGCCCAAACGACACCAGGGCACCGACGGCCGCGACGATCAGATAGACAAAGGGAAGTTGCTGAGCCCCGTAGACGTGAAGGAACACGGCAGTGCCGGGCACAACCAGGAATGCCAGCGTCACCCCAAGTGCGACGGCCTGGCCAACGATCAGGATAGCTACGGTTTTCAGAGCCGGGCCCTCACATGTTCGGCCCCGGCGGCCTGCCCGCGGCGCGAAGCATCCGGGTCAGCATGACCAGCAGCGCCGCCATGACCTCCGGCTGTTCCTGCATCACGTCGCGAAACGGCTGCTGACCAATGCGAAACAGCAGGCTCGGCTCGGTGGCGGTGACCGTTGCCGCCCGCGGCCCCGGATCGAGGACGGCAAGCTCTCCGACCGAGGTACCGGGTTCAATAATCGACACCTCGGTTCCGCCGATGTCCACCCGCGCCCGGCCCTCGACCAGAATGAACATCCAGCTTTCCTGGTCGCCTTCGCGGATAATCACCTCGTCCGGCTCCACCGTGACCTCTTCGACGATCTGGGCAATCTCGGCCAGGGTGTGGTCGTAAAGGTCGGTGAAGATCGGCACCTTGTTCAGCGCCGCAACGCGTTCAATCAGCAGCACGCTGAAGCCCCCCGCATCCACCATGCCCGTGTGCACACCAACGCGTTGCGCTGGCGGACTCGACAATTCAGCCAGCGTAACACGATCCGCCCGGCCTTTCAGACCAGGCTTTTCCCCAGGGCCGTTGCCCAACCCGCGCCAATCGTCTGATTGGCAGGTCGCCTGACCGAACCGGCACCGAAAGCACCCAACCAGACCACTGAAACCGCTCTTTGATCCACGCTGTTGATCTGAGTCACGGATTTTTCAAGGGATTTCGGCGGAAAAATGCAAACGCTTTTGCCGAAAACGCTCCTAGGTGTCGGGACAGACGAAGTCAACGAAACCGGCAGCGTCGAACCGCGAATCAAGCATGCCATAAGTGCTGCGCCAGGTCGTGCTGAGGCGCGATTCGACAAAGGCGTCGGCAATCACCGAGGGAAACCGCCGGCGAAGCGCAGCACCGGCAACCGTCATGGCAAGCTGCTCGGTCAGGATGCGCGCCGAACCTTCGTCAGCCAGCGCCACCGCTGCCGCGGCGCGCAACATGTTGAGCGTCGATTTTGCCGCCGCCCCGAGTTCGTCCTCGATGTTCGCGAGCACGACCTCCAGCGGCTCGGACGACTTGCGCAGGATCCCCATGACATCCAGACAGAGGCTGTTGCCCGTCCCCTCCCAAAGCGCGTTGGCCGGCGCGTCGCGATAGTGCCGCGGCAGCCGGCTCTCCTCGACATAGGCATTGCCGCCCATGCACTCCATCGCCTCGGCGATCAGCGCCGGTGCAATCTTGGCCACCCAGTATTTGGTCGCGGGAGTCATCAGCCGTGCAAACGCTGCCTCGGCCGGATCGTTGTCGGCGCGATCGAACGACTCTGCCAGACGAAAGGCCAGGGCGGCAGCGGCCACTGCGTCGATCGTCATGTCGGCAAGAACCCGGGTCATCAGCGGCTGGTCAATCAGCGGTGCCTCAAACGCAACGCGATGGCGGCTGTAATGAACTGCTTCAGCAAGCGCGATCCGCATCAGGCCGGCGGAACCGACGGCAGCATCGAGCCGGGCCAGCGCGTTCATGTCGATCAGGGCCGGCAGACCGCGACCGAGACCGCCGACCAGCCACCCCGACGCGGCGACAAGCTCCGCTTCAGCCGCGGCATCGGCCCGGTTGCCGAGCTTGTCCTTCAGCCGCAGGAACCGGATGCCATTGCGGGCGCCGTCGGGTAGCACCCGCGGTACGAGGAAGCAGGTCAGACCTTCATGCGCCCGGGCAAGGACCAGAAAGGCGTCGCTCATTGGCGCCGAGACGAACCATTTCCGTCCAGTCAGCCGCCAGCTTCCGTCTTCGGCGTCCTCGGCGATTGTTGCGATGGCGGCCGGGTCGCTGCCGCCCCGTCTCTCCGCGACTGCAACCCCGAGCGTTACCGTGTCTTTGGCAGCGAGCGGCCTGTGTGAGGGATCGTATTTGCGACCACGGATCTTGGGCAGCCACCGGCTGGCGAGATCGGGCGCATGGGCCAGTGCGGCGACAGCAGCGGTGGTGGTGGTCATCGGGCCAAGGTGACCGGCTTCGGCCTGGACGGTCATGAACATTCGGGCCGCCCGTGCCAGC
>JAAEOR010001096.1 GCA_024222895.1 Hyphomicrobiales bacterium
GATTGGCCGTGTTCCTGGCGGCGGGTGTGTTGACATCACTGCTGACCACTTCTGCGGCCGTGCTCGGCCACCGGGATGATCTAAGCGCCGCCGACCGGGAACGCGTTTCAACGATCACCGCACCGGCGGACAATTTCGCCCATGCCGAACCGCGCGAGCGAAGTGCCGCCGGAGCAGCGACTACAATTGCTCGCCCCAATCACAACGCATTCTCGTTTCCCGCCGGCAATCTGAGTTTCGACGGTCAGGAAAGGTTCAAGACCGGCAACGAGCTCTTCAGGAAAGCGTGGCTTGCCGCCCCCGCCTCAGAGCAAGCATCTGACGGCCTCGGCCCATTATTCAATGCACCGGCGTGCGAGCTTTGCCATGTCAGGGACGGCCGTGGTCGCCCACCCCCCAGCGCCGACGAACCGGCGACCACGATGTTCCTTCGCTTGTCGGTTCCGCCCTCAACCGATGCGGAGCGCACTGCACTTGCCGAGAAGACGATGCTGCGGATCCCCGAACCAACCTATGGCGGACAGCTCCAGAACTTCAGCGTTCCGGGCGTTGTTGCCGAGGGGCAAATGCGGATCACCTATGATGAGCAGGGGATCGAGTTGAACGGCGGCGAGGCAGCGTCACTGCGAATGCCGACCTATGAGGTCGTCGACCTCGGCCACGGCCCGCTTGCACCGGGAACGATGGTGTCACCGAGGGTCACCCCACCGATGATCGGGGTCGGTCTGCTGGAAGCAATTCACCCGGGCGACATCCTCGCCGAAGCGGACCCCGACGACAACGATGGTGACGGCATTTCCGGTAAAGTGAGTTGGGTTCGTGACCCCGTGACCGGAGACCTTGCCCTTGGCCGCTTCGGATGGAAGGCGTCAACACCGACCATCGCGGCACAGACCGCGGATGCATTCTCTGGCGACATCGGTATTTCGACCCCACCGGTCCCCGCACCTTACGGCGATTGCACGGCTGCCCAAACGGTCTGCCGCGCGGCACCCCACGGCGTCCAGGACAACCTTGGTCCTGTCGAGGCACCGGACCCGGTGCTCGAACTCGTCACCCTCTATAGCCGCAACGTAGGTGTGCCGCCGCGCCGGGATATCGATGATCCGGATGTGCTTCGCGGTAAGAAGCTGTTCTACAGTTTCGGCTGCGTGGGCTGTCACACGCCAAAATACGTCACCAGCCGCAGCGCACCACAGCCCGAATATCGGTTTCAGTTGATCTGGCCGTATACCGATCTGCTTCTGCACGACATGGGCGAGGGATTGGCCGACCACCGGCCGGTAGGCGACGCGTCGGGCAGCGAGTGGCGCACGCCGCCGCTGTGGGGAATCGGGCTGACGGAAACCGTGAACGGTCACACCTTTTTCCTCCATGACGGGCGAGCGCGGAACCTGCTTGAGGCCGTCCTTTGGCATGGCGGTGAGGCGGAAATGGCGCGCGATGCCGTGGTCGCAGCAACACCGGACGAACGGGCAGCGCTGATCCGGTTCCTGAAATCGCTATGAAAGGTCCGGCGTAAGCAGAATCTGATCGACACTATTTCCGGTGTCGCCTGGGACAACCATATGAGAGCGCTTCGATAGGCCGGTGACTCCGGTCAGAACCCCAGGTGTTTCATGTAGAAGACTTCCGGATCGCCCTCGTCGAGGCCATCAACAAACCCCACCTGTCGGTATCCCAGCCGGGTCATGAGCGAGCGCATCGGGACATTCGACCGGTTGGTCGAGGAAAAGATCTTTGCCGCCGCGCATCGCTTCTCCATTTCCGAAAACAGCGCAACCGCAACGCCCTTGCGGCGGTGCACAGGCCCAACATGGAGAAGATGAACAAAACCCTGGTCGAAGAAGTCGTGGCCAAGCACGGCATAACCGACAACCGCGCGATTCCTTTCTGCGACAAGGCATCGACCGGAGTCGATTTCGCGGAGCAAACGGCCTCGCCGTTTGTCATTCGTTGCCGCGACCGGATCGAGTGCCAGAACAGCCGTCGCGTCGTCGCGAGCTGCAACCCTTGTGATTATCCCACCGCTACTCTTCGATGACGATTCGCGGTGGTGGGCGCCCGCCCTCGGCGCGCTCATGCTCCACACCCTCCCAGACCCTGGTGGCGATATCGCGATAGACCTTGGCGAAAGGACTGGTGGGGTCCGCCGCGACAATGGGTGTCCCGGCATCCGACGTCTGCCGAATCTGCAGATCGAGCGGAACTTCCCCAAGAAACGGAACACCGAGGCGCTCCGCTTCGTCGCGGGCGCCGCCATGGGCGAAGACCTCGGTACGTTCGCCGCAATGCGGACAGAGGAAATAGCTCATGTTCTCGACAATGCCGAGAACCGGCACGTCCACCCGCTGAAACATCGCTAGTCCCTTGCGCGCGTCGATCAAGGCCAGATCCTGCGGAGTCGAAACGATGACCGCCCCGGCCAGCGGAACCTGCTGGGCCATGGTCAACTGGGCGTCTCCCGTACCGGGCGGCATATCGACGACCATGACATCCAGGCTGCCCCACCGGACTTCCCGCATCATCTGGTTGAGTGCCGATATCACCATCGGACCACGCCAGATCATCGGCGTGTCCTCCTCGACCAGGAAGCCGATGGACATGACCTCGACACCGCGTGCGGTCAGCGGTCGCAGCGTTCGATCCCCGATGATTTCCGGCTTCTGGTCCCGCAGGCCAAGCAGCCGAGGCAGTGACGGGCCATAGATGTCGGCGTCGAGCAGCCCAGCCTTGAGGCCGTTGGCCGCGAGCGCCAGGGCGAGATTGACCGCGGTCGTCGACTTGCCGACACCGCCCTTGCCGCTGGCCACCGCAATGATTGCGTCGACCCCGGGAATACCGGCCTTGCCGCGAGGCGGCGAGGCAGCCTGTCGCGGCGCTGATCCGGACCGCGACGGTGGCGCCTGCGGCACCGGTGAGGACGCCGTATCACCAGCTTTCTTCTCGGCGGTGAGAACGACCATCGCTCCCTCGACACCCGGCACCGAACGAACCGCCGCCTCGGCGGCAGCGCGCAGCGTTTCGAGCGAAGCGGCGCGCTCGGCTGGAACCGTTATGGAGAACATGACCTTGCCGCCAGATATCAGGACATCCGATATCAGGCCGAGCGAAACGACGTCGCTCGAACCGTCGGGCCCCGCCACGCTGCGAAGGCGCTCGATAACTTGATCCTTGTCGATTTCAGGCATGCATGATCCTTGGGCTCCATTGGCGGCGAACATAGCCGGCCGACAAGGCGGGTCAATCGGAGATGATCCGGGACGTCGTCCGGCAACAGCATCTTCGCCATGAC
>JAAEOR010001097.1 GCA_024222895.1 Hyphomicrobiales bacterium
ATCGTCCTGGCGGTGACCGCGTTTTATGCAGTTGCGCTGCACCGAAGGAAGGCGGCCTATCTTTTTGTAGGCGCTGCCGTGATTTATGCCGTTGGCTGTTTCGGTCTAACGATCGCTGTCAACGTACCGATGAACGAGGCGCTCGCAGCCGTCGATATTCCACATGACATGCAGGAGGCGCAACAAATCTGGTCGCGTTACTCGGACCCGTGGAAAAACTGGAATGTCATCCGCACAGTCGCCAGCGGTGCCAGTCTGATGTCGACTGGTTTAGCAATGCTGCAGCTGAACCCGGGAAGATCCTAATGGATATTACCTTACTGACATTCGCATTCATCGTGTTTGTGACGGTGGTAACACCGGGCCCAACCGTCTTGCTGGCACTGACCAACGGGTCGCGGTTCGGGATGCGCCGCGCTGGCATCGGAATGCTGGGCGCTGCGGTGTCCGATCTGGTTCTGATTGCCGCGGCCGCGGTTGGATTGGGGGCCGTCTTGGCCACATCGGCGTTTTGGTTCGGCGTCGTCAAATGGTTAGGCGTGGCCTACTTGGCATGGCTGGGGCTGCAGCTATTGCGGTCGGCAGGAGAATTCGGCGCCGGTACTGGCTGTTCGCGATCAGAAGCCGAAAACGGAGCGGGTTCGTCGCGCCGCATCTTTCAGAAGTGCTTTCTGGTCGCCGTAACCAATCCCAAGGGGTACCTGTTCTTTGCAGCATTCCTGCCGCAGTTCATCGATTCGGCGCGTCCGCTAACGGGGCAGTATGTAAAGCTGGCTTTATTGTTTGTGCTGATCGATCTTGTCACGATGGGGGCCTATGCGGCGTTGGGAGCCCATGCGGTGCGCTTCCTGCGTCAAAGCGGGGCGATTTGGCTTGAGCGGGGCAGCGGTGCTGTATTGCTGGTTCTGGCGGGAACACTGGCAATGTATCGGCGGGCAAACGCCTAGTAATGGTCTGTTGAAGAATTGACCTGCAACGCAACGAAGTTGTGTTTATGTCGAATGCCATAACGACCGGGTCAAACGGGCCAAAACCGGCTGCGGACAATTAGCCAACGGCCGCAAAGTCCGCAATGCAGAAGTGGTACAAACCGCGGCGAAGGTTCGCAGAGGGTCAGGTCCGGCCAAACAGGGACCTCAGATTTGACGGTGAGTTTGGGGGGTAGAGCGGACGAAAAACCGCCGATCGCGAACCTTCCCCTTCGTGCCATCTTGAGAAGAACCGAGGACAGAGACAAACGGCGAGTCATTTCCCCTGAAAGACCAACGTCAAAATTCAAGGTCGTAACTTACTCGGCCGGCAAAGTCTGCGCGTAGGCCAAAATATCGACCAGATCCTGCAACGGCAGTACCCGAAGCACCGGCATAGGCTGTCCTGGCTGGCCATTTCTGATCTTATGCAGCGTTTCCCACGGGTTTACTGCAGCGACAGTACCAACATACTCGGGGGCACCCTCTGCTTTGAAGTTGATGGCGCGGCCGTCGAAGCCATGGCAAGGTGCACAGAGGTTCTGAAAATAACGCTCGCCTCGCGGTGCGTTTCCCCGTGCCCGTTTGCTGGCGATGTCGATGTACCAGTCGGTTTCGTGCTGCCCGCGGGTGACGAACAGCGCCAGGCGTTGTATCGCCGCCTCCGGGATCATCTCTTCACTGTATTTATGCGTTTCGTCTCTCAGTATACTGAGAATGGTCTGCGGATCGGCGCCGACCTGTCCGTTGACTCCTTTGATGCCCGTATAGTGTGATCCCTTGGCATAGGCACCCACAGCGCCCTTGTAATCCCAACCATGGCACTCCTTGCAGCGCCAGGTCGCGGCTCCCTTTTTCTTGCCACCCGGCGGATAGGAGGGATGGGTCTCTTGCGGCTCGTCCATATCCAGGGCACTGAACCAGCTATCGTAGAGCCTACCGCCAAAGGACACTTCCCACTCCTCAGTGGGCGCAGCCGGAATGCCGCCAAGCCAATCTCGGCTTGCCTCGATGGCTTCCGTTTTTTCGTCCGCCGCTGCATTTCCGACTGAAAACATAACTCCAAACACCAGGGCAAAAGCAGCAATCGTGCCAAGGATGAATTCGGTGCGTTGTAAGAAATATTGGTCTCTACCAAACATGGCAAACCCCCTAATTGGTTATCATTGGTTCGTCAAACACCATGAACACAGGATCCAATTTGATTCACATCAACTTAGCGTAGATTTTCCCGCCTCCGGTTTTTCCGACGCCGGCCACCGCCACAGACCATCGTAATTGGTGGCGACCCGGCAGCGACGCAATGAAAAGCTCAAGGCCAATTGGAATGGCCTTTTGCGCGTGGTGCTTAGGCCTGTTTGACCGCCTCCATAGTCCAACGGCCCGTTTTTTTGATTATTTGGTGAGTCCGGAGAGGGTCATGAGCGTGAGTTCGAATTCCTGCACAGTGTTCTGATAACGACATGATCTCTATGACTGCAACGGGCTCCAAGCATGCGTAATTGGGCTGCCTTCGCGCCGAGGTCAAGCTCCCGATAGGATCACAGGCTATGTGTGAACAAGGGAGACAATTATGGATTACTTTGCTGGTTTGGATGTGTCGCTGCGTTCCTGCGCGCTTTGCATTGTG
>JAAEOR010001098.1 GCA_024222895.1 Hyphomicrobiales bacterium
ACGGCCGAAACCGCGTTTACGGCGGTCGATACCATCAAGGACTATCTGGTCGAGCATGGCGATGCATTCGATTTCAGCGATGTGCTGGTCGGATACGATCAGGAGACGAGCGAAATCTTGGACTATGTGTTCTTTACCTCCGATCCGGAAAGCGATGATGTTATGTTGGAGATCGACGCTGATGGGACCGGCGGCAGTTTCGATCTGACACAGGTCGCCGTTATCGCGGACGCGGGTGAACTCGACGCGCAACTTCTGCTCGACAACGGCCTGCTTATTATCTGAACTCCATAGGATCGCTTCCGAGGATATCGAACCGTTTTCGGACGCCGAGACTCGCTGATGACAGTGTTACATTGTCGGCTGTTAAGAAGCGTGTTTGAGCGCTGATTTCCGTATTATTGCTGCCAGGATTTCGGCGATGATTTTGGGCAAGAGTTTCCTCAGCCACCTGAGGCGCAGGTTGTAGCCGACCTCGCCGACCGGGCCATCTTCCTGACTCTGGAGTCTATCCCGGAAGACCGCCGCCGGCCGGAGAAGGAACTCTGGGCGGCGTTCGAGAAGGTGCGGCCTCAGATCCTGGGGGCGCTACTAACCCGACTTAAGCAACTCAGCGACAGATTGGAAGAAATTGTCTGGTCTTCGTCTGGCACGACGGCGGCTTTTTGCGGACGGTGTGGTCGTGTGGGTTGATATCGGCCTGTAGTGCCGACCTACCCGGTTGACGAGGGGTATTGGTGTGCCGAGTCTGCGGCGATGTTTCTTCGCAGCAAAAGTCGAATCAAGGACGGCAAGGTCCATCGTTACTGGAGCGTGGTTGAGAACCGCCGTGTCCGTGATGGCCGTGTTGTGCAGCGTCAGGTTCTGTATCTGGGCGAGATCAACGACAGCCAGGCAAGGGCCTGGCGGCGCTCGATCGAGGTGTTCGCCGATGGGCACGACAAGCCGCAGCAATTGACGCTGTTTGCCGAGGGCCCTTCGGCACCGATGGCGGACGATGCGGTCGTCCAGGTGCGTGTTGGTGAGGTTTCCGTCGAGCGGCCGCGACAGTGGGGCGGCTGCTGGCTGGCGCAGGAGATTTGGGATCAGCTGGCGCTGGACAGCTTCTGGCGGCGGCGCCTGCCGCCGAGCCGCCAGGACACCCGCTGGCTGAATGTTTTCAAGACGCTGGTTTTCTACCGGCTTCTGGATCCGGGGAGCGAATGGCGTCTGCATCGCCATTGGTTTGAGGTCAGCGCCATGGGTGATCTGTTGGGCGAAGACATCGGATTGGTGCAGATCGACAAGCTATACCGCTGCCTGGATCGATTGCTGGTCCACAAGCGGGACTTCTTCAGCCACCTCAAGACGCGGTGGCAGAGCCTTTTCGCGGCGCGCTTTGATGTCCTTCTTTATGACCTGACCAGCACTTACTTCGAGGCCGATCCAGCGCAGCAGGACGGGCTTCGCCGGTTCGGCTACAGCCGCGACAAGCGATCGGACTGCGTGCAGGTGGTGATTGCCCTGATCGTCACTCCGGATGGCTTGCCTCTGGCCTATGAGGTGATGCCCGGCAATACCGCCGACAACGCCACGCTGACCGACTTCCTGGAGCGTATCGCCGCCCAATATGGCCGGGCCAACCGGACCTGGGTGATGGACCGCGGCATTCCGACTGAAGACAGCCTTGCGACGATGCGGGCTGCGGCGGAGCCGATTCACTATCTCGTCGGCACGCCGAAGGGCCGGCTGACGCGGATGGAGAAGGCGTTTCTCGCCTTGCCGTGGGAACGGGTCCGCGACAGTGTCGAGGTCAAGCTGTTGCGCCAGGACGGCGAGCTCTACGTCCTGGCCAAGAGCGCCGGGCGCATGAGCAAGGAGCGCGCCATGCGCTGCCAGCGTTTGAAAAAGCTGTGGTCGCGTCTGGGCGAGTTGCGCCAACAGAAGCTGACGCGGGATCAGCTGTTGATGAAGGTGGGTGCGGCCAAGAAAGATGCCGGACGGGCGTTCGCCCTGGTTGATGTGGAATAGCTACGATTTAATCTGACATTAAGGACTTTTTGGGATTGCCGGTTCCGAGCGAGTTTTCGAACGAGCGAGCGAGGAACCATGAGATGACGAACGATCAAAAGATTATCCGGGCCAAGGTCGGCCTTCTGGAAT
>JAAEOR010001099.1 GCA_024222895.1 Hyphomicrobiales bacterium
AGGCTCATGTATCGGCGGGCGATGGCCCATTCGTCGTGTTGTTCGGCGAGTAGGGCGCCGATTAGCCGGATGATCGATGGTCGGGTGGGGAAGATGCCGACGACGTTGGTGCGACGCCGGATCTCCTTGTTGAGACGTTCTTGGGGATTGTTGGACCAGATCTGGCGCCAGTGGGCTTTCGGGAACCCGGTGAACGTCAGGATCTCTCCTCCCGCCTGGTCGAGATGATCCGCGGCGTCTGTGAGGCCCACGTCGTGGAGGTGGTCGACGATGCGGTGATGCTGCGCCCATACCGACTTCGGGTCGGGTTGGGCGAAGATGGTTCGCACCATCGTGGCGACCATCGATCCAGATGATTTCGGGACCTTCGTCAACAAGTTCCGCATGTAATGAGTCCGGCAGCGCTGCCACGACGCACCCGGCAACGTCGCCGCAACAGCATCGACCAGGCCGGTGTGGTCATCGGAGATCACCAACTGGACACCGGAGAGTCCCCGGGCCACCAGGGACCGGAAGAAGGCGAGCCAGCCGGCCCCGTCCTCAGCCGTGGCGAGGTCGACGCCGAGGATGTCACGGTTGCCGTCGGCGTTGACACCTGTCGCCAGCAGGCAGGCGATGTTGACGATGCGGCCACCCTCGCGGACCTTCATCGTCAACGCGTCGGCCCACACATAGGTATACGGGCCTTGGTCGAGTGGCCGGTTCCGGAAATCCGCAACCATGTCGTCGAGGGTCTTGGCCATCTCCGAGACCTGCGACTTGGACAGCGATGTGATCCCGAGCGTCTCCACAAGACCTTCGACCCTCCGGGTGGAGACACCCCGCACATAGGCTTCCGAAACGACCTGGATGAACGCCCGCTCCGACCGGGTCCTCGCATCCAGGAGCCAGTCCGGGAAATACGAACCAGTCCGTAGCTTCGGGATCTTCAGATCGATACTTCCCGTCCGAGTGTCCCACCGGCGGGACCGGTAGCCGTTGCGGCGATTGACCCGGTCCGGGGAACTCTCCCCGTAGGCAGCACCGCACACCACATCGGCTTCGGCTCCCATCAACTCTTCAGCAAAGCTGCGCACCATCTCACGCAGCAAGTCGTTGTCGTCGGTTTCGAGCTGCTTGCGCAGCCACACCAACGCGTCCATGCTCTTATTGATCACCGCGTTCTCCTCACGGTCGCTAACACATACCTGTGAGGCTGGCGCGGTGATCACCTATTGGGAAGCACCCTCACAACGGGGCCCCATACACCACGTCCGTGGACGTAACTGGATCTGGTCAGTGGGAACCGGAGAGGTGAGGCCTTCCACATCGGGTAATTCGCAGGGTGACTGGGACACCTGAGACTAGTTTGCCGAGTCGATGGGTACCCACGAGACAGTGCCACCTTGGCCGGGCGTACCCAAGAAGAACACCGCGACGCCCTGCTCGGTCGGATGAGCAGCCGGCCATCTGGCATGAACGTCGAGCTGCACCGGATCACCACCCTCCAAGGCAACGCTATAGAGGCCCGTCGTTACGCCAAGATCGGGTACCTGGGCCTCGAAAACAACCGTGGTGCCGTCGGCGAGCAGAGTTGGCCAGCCTGCACTTTCTGCCTTCGCGACCTCACGTAGGGCTCCATTGTGTGTGCGCTGCCATAGGTCGCCGCCTGCTGTAAACAGGATGCTCCCATCATCCAAGAACAATGGAGAACTGTCGAACACATCGGGAGTGTCGGTCAGTCTTGACACTGCCCCAGAGTCGAGAACGATCTCATAGAGATCCGTGGGTGCAACACCCTCTGTCGGGGCAACCGCGGCAACAACAGCGACCTCTCCGGAACCATCTACGGCTACTGTCGCTGCCCGCAACGACATAGACAGCGGCACCTCACGGACGACAGTCCCGTCGAGATCGATGATATAGAGAGCCGTGCGGTCCGGGACCCCATCCAACGGCTTTGACACCGCCGAATCAACAACAAGCATCGATGCGGAGCCCGGCATCCAGGCGAAGTCTTGAATCCTCGCACGATCTCGAGACAACCTTCGTGCCCGCCCGTTCTCGGCAATACCGAGCACTGCGCTGTTGACGCCATCCCGACCAAGCACGGCCAACAATTCGCCATCAGGACTGAACGCCGAACGCTGCACACGATCCAAAAATCCATCTGCATCGGACCCTCCCACAGCGTTATCGCTCCCGAAGATCGAACCGGGAAACGCCATGGTGCTTGCAGCAGGGTCTGCAGCCGACACAGAGCAGCCAGCCACCAGAAGCGCCGCAGCAAGCATGCCAAATCCAGCCCGCACTCTCTCCACCTATCCGCACAAAGCCGATGCTCAATGCACCGAACACGGTACTCCAGTTTGCCAGGCAGACTTGCTGCGGCCGGTCTTCGCCACACCTAAAACGCAAGCGCGCGAAGTGCCGATCTAGTGGACTCGGCGCAATGGGCGTTCTCGCTCGTGAGGAAGTGTTCTGGGCAGCGAGTTACCGGTGCTGAGGTTCATTTGGCTTTGGCCATTCCTCTTCGGACCTGTCCGTTGCTGAAGCCGAGGGCCGATGGCTCGCTGTGCCATCTGCGTCGACTGGCTTGCTATTGATCTCTCGGATTGCCGACCCGAGTTCAGGTCTGGCAGAATCCGGTGACCAGGACGAGGTGGAGATGATCGAGCAGCCAGAGTCAGTCAGGACCGAGGCCAGATCACGTCGCACTGCTGCCCTTGTTCTGTTCGCCTTCGTGTTCCTATCCGCTACTTCGGGAACACTTCGAGCTCAGGAGCAGGAGCAGCGCCGCGATCCCGTCTGGGAAGCACAGGTGATCGATGAACTCCGGGCGATCGACCCGGAGGCCGTTCCACTCTTCGAAGCCGCAACCGTGGCACTCGACAATGAGGACTTCTCTGCCGCCATGGCCGGTTTCGGTGCTGTACTTGACCTGGCACCCGGCTTCGATCATGCGCTGCGTCGCAAGAGCCACGCCCTCGGTCAACTCGGATACAGCAACGCCGCAGTCGTGGCGGCGAAAGAGGCACTCGCTCTCAATCCGCAGTCGCCTTACAACAAGGCCGTCCTCGCTGAGGCGTTCTTGAACAATGATGCCCGGTCTGACGACAACCGGGCCCTCGTACTTGCAGAGGAGGCGGTACGGGACTTGCCCGATGACGCTTATGCCAACACCGTGCTGGGCCTTGCCGGTCTGGAAATGGGTGACCTGGAGGCTATCCAACGCGCCGGCGATCAGCTAGTCGCCCTTGGCGAGCAGGACCCTTTCGGTCACCTCTTACTCGGCGTGGCGGCAGCCGAAAACGAAGACTGGGATAAGGCTCGCTCTCGACTCGACACCGCCACAGCATTGGGTCTCTCCCAGAGCGTTGCCGACGGCATCCTCGCCCAGGAGCCCGAACCGGCGGCGGACGCCCCATGGGAGTATCCGGCGGCTGTTGTCGCGCTGTGGCTCATGGCCCTGGTAGTTGTGGGTTTGCTCGGGCGACGGCTCAACGACCGGACGCTGCGGCTACTTGATGCGTCGGCGGTCGCCGGCGAGGTAGGCATTTCCCCGCGTGAGCAGCGAATGCGAACCATCTACCGCTGGACCGTCGTTGCCGCTGGATTCCTCTTCTACGCATCGCTGCCGTTCCTCCTGGTGATCGTGATGGCGAGCGGCGTCCTCGTCTTTTGGGCAATGATCAATGCGGGTCTCATTCACATCGGTGTACTCGTCTTCCTTGGCATCTCGATCCCCTACACCATCTGGGCGGTCTTCAAGAGCATCCTCTATCGGGTCCCGGGAGGCGACCGAGGTCGCCGACTCGAGCGTCATGAGGCTCCAGCGTTGTTCGCGTTGGCCGAGCGGATCGCTAGCGAGGCAGAAACCGATCCGATCCACGCCATCCTCCTCAGTCCCGGTGTAGAGGTGGCTGTTGTCGAGCACAGCGACCGACCGTTACTTCGACGGGGCGCCGAACGCCAACTCATCCTCGGCCTCGGAACCCTCAACGGGATGACAATCGCGCAGCTGACAAGTGTCTTAGCCCACGAGTATGGCCACTTCGTCAACGGCGATACTGCCGGCGGTACAGTCGCCTACCGCACCCGCTTGTCGATGGCTGTGATGGCCACGGAACTTGCCCATGCTGGCCTAGCCGGCCCGTACAACGCCGCCTGGCTGTTCCTCGATATGTATCACACACTGTTCTTGCGCATCAGCCAGGGTGCCTCCCGTCTCCAGGAAGCGCTCGCTGACAGGATTGCTGCACGGATCAACGGCCCCGACACATTAGCCGCGGCGCTCACTCACGTAGTACGCCAACAGTTCATCTTCGACGACCAGGTCGCCACCGAGGTCGACGACATCTCCAGAAACACGCGGGCAATCAGCAACATCTACCAGCTGCCACTCCCTGACTATGTAGATGACCCTTACTGGTTTGAGAAGCGCCTGGCAGCTGCGCTGACCGGCCGGGATGCGGAGCTCGACAGTCACCCGCCACTTGAGCACCGCCTGGCCTATGTGGCAACGTTGCCACAAACGACAATGAGCGCCAACTCGGCCGACGCGTGGTCCCTATTCACCGATCCCGCACAAATACGAGCGACCATGACCTATGAGACGGCACAGCGAATCGCCGCCCACGGGATCCGCGTGGCGTTCGAGACCCAATCCACATCGACGGTTCTCGAACCCGGCACCTACCGGGCAGTCGAACGGACTTAACAACGGCCAGGAGAGGCCCGAAACCTCCCACTCTCCACAAACTCGGTCTAGCGCCATGACGGCTGGCGAGTGCCATCCCTCGACCCGAGCGCAGCAGTAAGTGCCTGATTGAGACTGGGGGTGCGTAGCCGGGCTATTCCCGTAGCGTCAAGGTGTTGACCGGTTGGCTCTCGCAACCCGACGCGTCTACCGGCGCCGCCGCAGGACTTCTTCGATCGCTGCCGTACGTGGTCGACACGACGCTCGCCGAGGTGCCGCTATGCGTGGTTTGTCGGATCTGCGATATCGCTCGGTATTGATTGATCGGGGTGGCTAGTTCAGTCCGAACACCGTGAGAAGGGCAGTGTCGATTCCCCACTGTTCTTCCGGGGTGAGGTGGCCTGCCAGGTCGCCAAGTCGATTGACATCGACCGCACCGACCTGTTCGACTAGAACACGAGTCGAGGACCCATCGATCTCGATCTCAGGCCGGAACGATGCCGGCCTAGCGCTCCGAGAAGTCGGAGCAACGAGAACGACAGAGCGGGGAAGAAAGGCATCTGATTGCACGACGACGCCGAAGCGCTTTCCCTGCTGTTCATGACCCACACCCTTCGAGAGCCGCAGGTCAAAGATGTCACCCCGCTGCACGTAGGCTCTCCATGAGATCGGCTACGGCCAGCATCTCGGCCCGGTCATCCTCGTCGGCTTCGAGAGCGGCCACCTCGGCTGCCAATGCTTGTTTGTCCTGGCGGCGCGACGCGGTCTCGACCAGAGCCGACCGGATAGCTTCCGAACGAGTCATGCCGGTCGCTTCGAGCTGCCCCAAGGCTTGGAGTGCTTCGTTATCGAGTCGTACAGATATTGCTTGAGCCATGAGGGCATTGTATCACGATACGTCATACGTTGGGTAGGGCTTTGATGGAGCTCCTATTCAACCGAGCGCACACGTGAGGATATGAAGCTCCTATTGGTTGTCAAGGGGTTGTTTGAGGTCTTTGAATACTTCGCGTGCGACGTAGCGTTTGAGGCAGCGGATGATTTCTCGTTTGCTTTTGCCTTCGATGGTGCGGCGTTGGACG
>JAAEOR010001100.1 GCA_024222895.1 Hyphomicrobiales bacterium
CGGTAGATGGGAAAGCCCGGGTCGGGATAGAGGATATCGACTCCGGGTTCACCGAACATCAGGATCGCCGAAAACATGGTGACCTTGCCGCCCGGAACGATCATGACTTGATCGGGCGAGGCCTCGACGCCCAGGCGCCGGTGGACGTCGACGGCAACCGCCTCGCGCAGCGCCGGGATGCCGTTTGCGGCCGTGTAACCATGCTCGCCGTCGTGGAGCGCCTTGACCGCCGCCTCGACGATGTGGTCCGGGGTCCGAAAGTCCGGCTGGCCGATGCCGAGATTGATGATGTCGCGGCCCTCTGCTGCCAGCGCATTGGCACGCGCCAGAACGGCAAAGGCGTTTTCCTCTCCGATGCGATCGAATCCGGCGATCGTCTTCAGCATGGGGCCTCCGGGCTCTTGTCGTTGAATAGCCGCATGTCTTGGCTCATAACGCGGGCGGAATCAAATGCCATCCGCACGCACTGGGATCCGAATAATGGCGAGTCTCGAGGAAAAACGAAGGACCTTCCGCGCCTTGCATGAAACCGGATGTTTCATGCTGCCGAACCCCTTCGACATCGGCAGCGCCCGCTATCTTCAGTCTCGCGGCTTCAAGGCGCTGGCGACCACCAGTGCCGGCGCGGCGTGGAGCCTCGGCCTTGCCGACGGCGCTGTGCCGCTCGAGACGATGCTCGACCATATTCGCGATATCGTCGGCGCCTGCGACGTTCCGGTCAACGCCGACTTCGTCGCCGGCTACGCGGTTCGGCCCGAGGACGTCGCGATCAATGTCAAGCGCTGCGTCGAAGCCGGAGTTGCCGGATTGTCGATCGAGGATGCAACCGGTGACCGCAACGCACCACTGTTCGATTTCGGGCTGTCGGTCGAGCGGATCGCGGCGGCGCGAACGGCGATCGATGAAACGCGCGCCAATGTCATCCTGGTGGCGCGGGCGGAATGCTACCTCACCGGCCATGAGACGCCACGGGATGAAGCCATCCGCCGCCTTGTCGCGTTTTCGCGGGCCGGGGCCGACTGCCTCTACGCTCCGGGCCCAACGACCGGGGATGACATCACCGCGATCGTGGCGGCAATCGCGCCGAAGCCGGTCAACGTGCTGGCCCGCGGTCTCGAAAACTCGACCCTCACCGATCTCGCCGCGCTGGGCGTCCGCCGGGTCAGCGTCGGCGGGCTAGTGGCGCGCATGGCCTGGCGCGGGGTGATCGACTCCGCCGAAGCGCTCGCGGCAGGGCGTTTCGATGCCTTCTCCGAAGCCGCGCCGGGCGGTGATCTCGATGCGCTGTTCAACGACACGGAATGGAGAAGCCAATCATGAGCTGGAGTGCGCGCCCCTTGCCGCCGCGGACTGTGATGAGCGGGGGCTATTGCCGACTGGAACCTTTCTCCGTGGAAGCCCATGCAGCCGACCTGCACGCCGCATTTGCGGAGGATGGGGAAAACGACCTTTGGCGCTTTCGCGACGTCGGCCCCTTTGCCGATGAGCAGGCGCTTCGCGCCTTCGCTCAGGCAACCATGACATCGGACG
>JAAEOR010001101.1 GCA_024222895.1 Hyphomicrobiales bacterium
AAAGCGGAGGCGGCCGCCAACCCAGCCCATGAGCAGCCGATTGACGGTCCCGCGTGTCTCTGGTGCATTTGCCTCGGGCACCTTCGTCTCGGCCTCTAGCGTCGCCGGGCCCAGGCCCAGACCCCGCTTCCACACGCGCAGCTCGAGGAACCGCGTCCCCCGCATCCAGGCAATCCGGACCGGGACGATCACCAGGAACGACAGCAGCAATGCAAAGACCAGGTCGCCGACCACCGCGATCAGCGGCGACAGGATGCCAAGCGACGAACGATCGAAGCCCATCCGGGAGAGATGGATGCCGAACAGCATGAGAACCAGGGTAACCAGCCAGGCACCATCTACCGACCGGGCGACCGGTTCCGCTGCGGCCACCTGCTCCTTGAGGAATTCGAGTTGCGGCGGATCGCCGAGGTTCAGATCCGCCACCACCGTGTCCTTGGCGTCGCCGGCGGCCAGGGTCTTCTCGGACAGTATCTCGAAGGCAGTACCGAGAATCCGGGCGACCGATACGGCGACGATGGCAATGCCACCCGCCGCGTCCCGGAAGACGATCAGCAGCGCGGCGACCGCGGCATTTCCCAAGACGCCAAGTAGGCGGGACATCTCGCGCTGACGCAGAAAGCCGACGAGATTGCGTACTGCGTCGATCGCAAACCAGATCGCGATCGCGACAATCAGCCCGGTGCGGGAGAGCGACGGCGCGCCAAGGACGACGACCCCCATCAGCAGCGTGACAATGCTGCCGACCCAGCCGCGGCGAACCGCCTCGGCGCTTGCCATCCGCAGGCTGACAATGAAATGGACGACCCCGGCCAAGATCACCATAAGACCAGCAAGGCGCAGGGCATTGGCCTGGACCGCAAAGACGCCGAGACCGGCAACCACGGCCATCACGACAAGGGCAGCGACCCAGGTACATCGCCCGGCACATTCGCCGGCAAGATCCTTCCACTGAAACTGTTTGATGGCCATGTCCACCCTTGAATCGGGGCGCGATTGAGCCACACTCCGCGTGCCAAGGAAAGCGGGTTATGGTTGAGCGGCCACCGATTTGGGCGGGCGGCGGCAACAGACCAGTATCCAGACCGTGCGACGCCAGGTCCGGCGGGCACTCTTGGGGGAGCCGGGTTGAACCGTTCGTTGCCATCGATAGTCGTTGCCGTGTTCCTGCTGGCGGGAGCCCAACCCGCCCTGCCGCAGGAGTCCGCCGGCTCGTCAACCTTGCTCGACGAGCTCGAATACCGAATCGAAATCGGCCGCCATCAGTGGTTCGTCGCCGGACGCCGCACGGCGGGCGCGGTCCTTGTCCCGTATGTCACCGACGGGTGCAGCGGCGGGCTGTCCGCCGGATGGGCGTTCGCCGCCCGCGCGCTGCCGGGCCTTGCCGAGCAGCATGGCGAAAATCCGCCATGGGAGTCGTGCTGCGTGACCCATGATAGAGCGTATCATTCCGGCGGATCGCCGGACGGCGACGCCGACGCCAGCTTCGCGGCGCGCCGTGCCGCGGACGTAGAGATGTGGCAATGCGTGATCGGCGTCGGCGAAACGCGAGCAGCGTCGCTGATGGACGAATACGGACTCAGCCGCGACGCGGTCGCGCTTCTCTATCGCGGCATCGGCGACGCCATGTATCGGGCCGTCCGTCTCGGCGGCGCCCCCTGTTCGCCGCTCCCCTGGCGGTGGGGGTTCGGGTGGCCCCGTTGTTGAGGTCAGGCCTGGGCGCCTACGCCGCTTCATTACCTCCCTGCTCCGGTTCGGCGGTTTAGACCGACATAAGCGGCAATGAGAACAGCGTGCGTCCTTCGATTTCCTCGAATTCCAGACCAATACCGTCCAGCGCCGTCCGCAAACATTGCCTCAGATGACGGCCCGAATTACTGTCCTCTGACGAACCGGCGTTCATCCGGGAATGGCGGTGCCATCGACCTCGGCCGCTTGGCGAGCCGTCTCCCGCATCGGCATCGCACTCCGAGCACCTTCCCCCGGCAATTTGTAATGGACGAGTGAACAGCGAACTCATGACCGGGACGAAGCACCTTGGCGGTCGGCAGTACCGTGCGGCCATCGATCCTCCACACGGTCAATATGTCAACAAGGCCAAGCTCAAGGAAGTGAAACGGCTGATCGCCGCGGCAGACCAGGAGGCGCTGAAACGAACCTTGGCGTCGTGGCCGCTTGAAGCGCTTTTGGAACTTCTGGTTCACCTGCCGCTGAAGCGCGCGAGCCGCCTGTTCAGCTGGATGGAAGTCGGCAAGTCGGCGGCGGTTCTTGCCGAGTTGAAACCTGAATACCGCGCTCTCCTCACCCAGGGCTCAACGGTTGAGAGACTGGGCGAGATCCTCGATCGCCTGCCGCTCGACGAAGCGGCGGATACGCTTAACGAACTCCCCGCCGAGCTCCAGCAGCAGCTCGTCCCCCTGCTCGAACTGTCCGATGAGTTCAGCAGACGTCTGCAACAACCGAAAGACACGCTCGGGCGGGTGATGAGCCACCAGCTGTTGGCACTGCCGGCAGACCGCACGGTCGAAGACGCCATTTCCGAGGTTCGCGAACACGCGGATACCATTCGCAGGCTCGACGACATCACCGTCATCGATGACGACAGACGACCGATCGGTACGGTCAACCTGAAGCGGCTGCTACTGTTGCCGCCGGACGCGCGACTGGCCGATGTCATGCGGAAGGGAGTCTCGGTCGTCTCGGCGGGGACAGACCAGGACAGTATCGCCCGCCTGGCCGCACATGACACCCTTCGCTCGGTGCCCGTGGTCGATCAGGAGGGCCGACTGATCGGACAGATCGGCACCCGCCAGCTTCAGCGGATCCTGCACGATGAAGAAACGGAAGACCTGCGGCTGATCAGCAAGCTTCCTGCCGACGCCAAGCCGACCGACCCGATCGCTCGCATCGTCAAGGGGCGGCTTCCGTGGCTGATTGCCGGGCTGCTCGGCGCCACCATAGCAGCGTTCATCGTCGGCTCCTACGAAGAGGAACTCGAACGGGCAGCGATTGTCGCCGCCTTCATCCCGGTCGTCATCTCGCTCGCCGGAAATGCCGGCCTGCAGGCGTCATCGGTCACCGTCCAGGCGCTGGCGACGGGATCGATCTGGGCGCGCGAACTCGACTGGCGGTTCTTGCGGGAACTCGGCGGCTCGCTTGTCAACGGTGTCGCCGCGGGCGGGATCCTCGCGATCCTGATCTGGGTTGCCGCACCGTATCTCGAGATTGAGCGGGCGACACACCTTGCCATCGCCGTTTCCCTGTCCCTGCTGTCGGTGATCGTCATTGCCGCGCTTGTCGGGACTTTTGTGCCGATGATTCTGAAGCGCGTCGGCGTCGATCCGGCGGCTGCAACCGGCGTCTTCATCACCACCAGCAATGATGTGCTCGGTGTTCTGATCTACTTCGTGATGGCGAACAAGCTCTATATCGCCCACTTCTGACGGCACCGTCGCGTTGAGTATTGGTGACTGCGATACCGGCGGCCGAGCGTTGGGCAAGTGTCGGGGCACCAGCCAGTCGTGCCTGGTGCCGCCAAATAGAGGGACACGTTCCAGCGTTCGAGTTTGTAAGATGTGCGTCCTTCGAGGCTCGGCCACGCCGGGCGCCTCAGAATGAGTTGGTGGGTGTGCCGGGCATCGTTCTCCGTGCGACGTCCTACAAGCCGTGAGACGGCCTGATGCAGAGAAGCTCCGGGTTAGCGGAGCCTCGAAGCGCGCGCGACGAAAGGCCGTGCGGTGATTTGGGGATTTAGTACACTGTCACCGAAAATACACCGAAAATTACCGATACCACCCGGGCGCCGCCGTCCTGAAGGATGAGGAGAAGCGCCACGGTCTTCGGCTCAAGATGTATACCGGTACCGATGGTCTTGTCCGCGAACGGCTTGGTGCTGGCGTATTCCCGCGAGATAGCACTCAGCAGCTGGCAATTTTCGCGGGCCCAATCAATGCGGCTTTTCATGGCGTTTCTCTGGCTTTATGGCAATCTGGTTGAAACAGTCACCCGGCCGCGCGATCCTTGCCGGGATCCCGTGTCAGCCCGGTAACCGTCAGCATTGTTCGAGTCGGCATTCAAGAGAAGGATATTCGACATGCGGAGAATACTGCTCACGATCGCCGCCTGTTTCTGGATCACCCAAGGCGCAGCCGTCGTCGCCGAGGAGCAGACCCTCGACTATCACCTGGTCGTCCATGTGGTCGACGTGCAAACGCTGCCAGCAACCGGGATTTCGGAGCACGTGGTAGGAATCGCCGCGTTTCGTGGCTTGGCCATCTTCGACGATGGCCGCATCGCCGGGGCGCAGTATGCGGGCCATTTCGATTTCAAGGATGGAGCCGGACAGTTCGCCGGCTACGCGTTGTGGAAGTTCGACCACCAGTCGGAGCTGCGATCCACCTATATCGGCGAGGCAGTACCGGCCGCCGACGGCGGCATCACTTTCAGCGGTCGGCATTCCGATATCACCGGAACGGGCCAATACGCGGACTTCACCGGCGACGGGACCTTCGCCGGCCGGCGGGTCGATCTCCTGACGGACGGCGGTGACACCTATCAGCGTGGGTCACTGTCGATCCGGCCCAAGGCCGAGTAGAAGGAACCGGCGACGGAGGACCTCTCATGCTCAAAGCGACGCTGATCAAACCGGCGCTGACTGTCGCGTTCGTTTCCGTCCTCTCGGCGATGCCCGGCCGGGCCGAGGAGAAAACCCTGCGCATCGGCATGCTGGGCGCCCTCTCCGGCGCTCTTGGCGAAGCGGCAGGCAAGGCGTTGAGCACCGGCGCGCGCATGGCGGTCGAGGAGATTAACGCCCGGGGCGGGGTTGCCGGCTATCGGATCGAGTCGGTCGTCGTCGATGCGGGCTCCGACATTGTCGGTGCAGTCGAACAGACCGAAAGACTCCTGGCCGACCCCTCCATCGACCTGATCGTGAGCAACCTCGGCTCGGCCCAATGTGCCGCCATCGCCGGCGCGGTCGACGCGGCAGAAACGTTTCTTTGGCTGACCAGTTGCACGGCGTCAGGGATCCTAAGGGACAAAAACTACCGCTATGTCTTTCGCCCCCATATCGACAGTGCATCTCACGCCGAGATGGCGTGCCGGTACCTAGGCGACGTGGTGGCCCCCGCGCTTGACGTGGAACCAGCCGCGCTGAAACTGGCCGTCGTCCACGAAGACGGGGCTTATGGAAGCGGGCTGGCGGAAGACACCGAAGTTGCTTGCGAGGCGCTCGGCATCCCGATCGCGCTGATGGACCTGTTTCCGACCGGCCTGCAGGACCACGGTCCCATCGTCGAGCGGATTGCCGCCGACGAGATCGACGTCGTCATCCACGCCGCCTATTACCCCGATGTGGTTCGGTTTGTGCGAAAACTGGAGGGTGCCGGCGTATCACTCGCCGCCCTCATCGGCCAGGGCGGCGGCTATTCCCACATCGATCAATTGGAGGCCGACCTCGGCACCGTCGCAGTCAATTACTTGTCCAATGTCGACCCGGCGACCGTGCAGTTGATCGACCCAGCGGCGCTGACACCCGAGCAGGACGCAGTGGTTGACAGCTTTGTCGCACGGTGGCGCGCCGAGGAGGGGCCGGGTGAGATCCCGTCGCACGCGTCGACCGGCTACAACGCCACATGGGTGTTGCTCACCGAGGTTCTGCTGCGCGCAACCGCCAACCATGGTGGGAGCGGGCCTGACGCGATGCGCGCTGCCGCGCTGGAGATCGATATTCCCGAAGGCGGCACGATTCAGGGCTACGGCGTGAAGTTCGCCGGCGCTGACAGCCTGGTCCCGGGCCAGAACACCCGGGCGTTTCCGGTCGTCATGCAATATCACGACGGAGAGACGCACATCGTCTGGCCACCCGAACTCGCGACCGAGGCCCCCGTCGTCCCGCGGCCCTGACAGCCTGGAAAGCCATGAGCACCGTTGCCCTTCGTCCGCTTCGCCTGGATGACGCGCCGGATGACGCGCAGATCTTCTTCGACGCCGTGCATGAGGGAACAAAGCAACACTACACGGAAGACCAGAGGCGCGCCTGGGGTGGCGACGCGCCCGATCCTGCGGGATGGCGTGGCAGGCTGCTCGAGATGGCAGGTTTCGTCGCCGAGCAAGACGGTCAGCCCGTCGGCTTCATGACAATCGATGCCAAAGGGTTCATTGACCTGGCCTTCGTGTCCCCATCCGCCTCGGGACGGGGGATCGGCCGGCAGCTCTACCGTGCTGTCGAGCAAAAAGCGCGAGATCTGGGTGCGTCGGTGCTCACCACCGAGGCGAGCAAGGCGGCAAAGTCCTTTTTCGAGAAACAGGGCTGGTCGGTCATCGCCGAGCAGACGGTGGTCAAGGACGGCGTCGCGCTGACTAATTTCCGCATGCGGAAGTCGCTTTGACTTCGGCGGAACGCCCGCACCGATGGCGGGTGCAGATGGCAACGCTTTTGGACTAACGCCCCCTCCACCAGCCTTTCGGCTGGTACCCCTCCCCCGCGAAAAGCTGGGGAGGATGGCAACTGCATGGCTTTCGCATGCAGTTCGTCCGTGCCCGACACGCCCGTCCTCCCCTGCGAAAAGCGGGGGAGGTGGCGCCGCGAAGCGGTGACGGATGGGGGGCGCGGCACCTTGCGAGCGGTAACGCCGGTGCAAGATTCAAGGCCAGCACTATTGGCCACGCGCCCACTTTCGCCTTAGGCTGCCATCCAGTTTTGTGACCGGTCCGATCGGACCTGGCGTAACAAGGGAGTAAAGGCATGAGGAGCGTGAAGGGTTTGTTCGCCGCGGCCGCGACATTGGTGGCGTCGGCACTGATTGTTGCCCAGGCTGGCGCTGTGACATTGCACGTCCACAACGGCGGCGATCCGTCATCGCTCGATCCCCACAAGGTCTCCGGTGACTGGGAAAACCGGGTCGTCGGCGACATCCTCGAAGGGCTGGTCGCGGAGGACATCGACGCCAAGGCGATCCCCGGGCAGGCCGAGAGCTGGGATATTTCCGAGGACGGTCTGGTCTACACCTTCCATCTGCGTGATGGCATCCAGTGGTCGGACGGCACTCCGGTGACCGCTGACGATTTCGTCTTTGCGCTGCAGCGCTTGCAGGACCCCGCCAACGCCGCCGAATACGCCTACCTGCAATACCCGATCAAGAATGCCGAGCAGATCAACAGCGGTGAAATCACCGATCTGAGTGCGCTTGGCGTCAAGGCAATCGACGACCGGACGGTTGAGATCACCCTCGAGAATCCGGCACCGTTCTTCATCGAGGCGCTGACCCACTACACGGCCTTTCCCGTCCCCAAGCACATCGTCGAAGCCAAGGGCGACGACTGGGTCAAGGTGGAGAACATCGCCGTCAATGGTCCCTACAAACCGTCGGAGTGGCTGCCGGGCAGCCATGTCAAACTGGTTGCCAACGACAGCTATTATGGCATGGACGATCTCGCCATCGACGAGGTGATCTACTATGTACTGGAGGACGAGTCGGCGGCCCTCAGACGCTATCGGGCCGGCGAGTTCGACATCCTCACCGAGTTTCCCACCGACCAGCTCCAGTGGCTGAACGAGAACATGCCCGGCGAGGCCCATGTGGCACCGCAGGCCGGCCTCTATTACTATGTTTTCAATCTCAACCGGAAACCCTTCGACGACGCGCGGGTCCGCCAGGCTCTGTCAATGGCGATCAACCGCGAGGTGATCGGCCCCCAGGTTCTCGGATCCGGCGAGATCCCGGCCTACTCCTGGGTCCCCCCGGGCACCGCCAACTACGGCGAGCCGGCTTATGTGGATTGGAAGGACCTCAGCTACGCCGACAAGATCGCCGAGGCAACAGCGCTTCTCGGCGAGGCCGGCTTCGGACCCGACAACCCGCTCAAGGTCGAACTGCGCTACAACACCAACGAAAACCACAAGCGGGTCGCCGTGGCGATCGCGGCGATGTGGAAGGCGCTCGGCGTCGAGGTCACGCTCCTCAACACCGAAGTCAAAGTCCACTATGCGGACCTGCAGGAGAACGACTTCGCCGGTGTGGCGCGCGCCGGCTGGCTCGCCGACTACAATGACCCGGTCAATTTTCTCGACCTGCTGAAGACCGGCGTGACCAACAACTATGGCCGCTGGTCGAACGCCGAATTCGACAGTCTGCTTGACCAGGCGGCCGAGGAAACCGATCTCGAGGCGCGGGCGCAGCTGCTTTTTGCGGCCGAGAAGATCGCCATGGAGGAAACCGCAGCGGTCCCCATCTACTACTATGTCACCCGCAACATGGTGTCGCCCAAGGTCAGCGGCTTCAAGGACAATGTCCGCGACATCCATCGTACCCGGTGGATGTCAAAGACCGAGTGAGGCGACCCACGGGTGTCCGTGTCGGGTCCGGATCCTCTGTACGGAGCGCATGCAGTAGATTTCTCTGTTTACCGAGCGGCATACAGATATCCTGAACATGAGAAGTAGCCTCGCTCCGTCATCCTGCGGCTTGACCGCAGGATCACTATCCACGGGCGAAAACGCTGGATTGAGGTCCTCTCAGTTCCGGTTCTGCTCCTTCACCAGAGGGATGCTCTTTGGTGGTGCTAACCGTCACGCAGCCCCAGAACGCCACAGGTTATCGGTGGCTGGCATCGATCCTGCGGTCAAGCCGCAGGATGACGTCAGGGGCAGGACCGAAGCCCAGCGACCGGTCCGGCGGGGCCGGCTTATGCTCCAGATGTCCCGCGGCGGCTACGATGCTGGTTGCAGGCAGACGAGCCGTCGCGCATGATCGGATTCGCCTTTCGACGCCTGTTGACGGCGATTCCTGTGTTGTGGATCGCCATCACCGCCTGCTTTTTTATTCTTCGGCTGGCGCCCGGTGGGCCGTTTGACCAGGAGCGGCCGTTTCCGCCACGGGTGCTTGCCAACATCCGGGCCCACTACAATCTCGACCTGCCGCTGATCGAGCAATACTGGATCTACATCTCGGGCCTGCTCCGCGGCGATCTCGGCCCGTCTTTCTCCACCGAGGATTTCAGCGTCGCCGACCTGCTACTGCTTGGGATGCCCTACACCCTTATCGTCGGCGGCCTCGCCTTTGCCTTTGCCATTGTGCTGGGTGTGGCGTCGGGCATCGTTGCGGCCTTCAACCAGAACCGCGCCGGCGACTATTGGCTTGCCGGAATCGTCATGCTCGGCCTGATCCTGCCCAACTTCCTCATCGCGCCGATCCTGCAGCTCGTCTTCGGCATTCAGCTCGCCTGGCTGCCGGTCGGCGGCTGGGGCAATGGTAGTGTCCAGTTCCTCATCCTGCCGGTCACGGTGCTGGCACTTCCCCACATTGCCCGCATATCGCGGCTGATGCGCGGCGCAATGATCGAGACGCTAAGTGCGAACTTCGTTCGGGTCGCCGAGTCAAAGGGCATCGGCCCGCGCCTTGTCATCACCCGCCACGCCCTGAAGCCGGCCCTGATCCCGGTGGTGTCCTATCTCGGTCCGGCCGCCGGCTACCTGCTGACCGGGTCGCTGGTGGTGGAAACCATCTTCGGCATTCCCGGCATCGGCCGCCACTTCATCCAGGCCGCACTCAATCGCGACTACGGCATGGTGCTCGGTACAGTCATCTTCTACATGGCGCTTATCATCGTGCTGAACCTGATCGTCGACTTGATCTACGCCTGGCTTGATCCAAGGGTTCGCGGCGCATGATTTTCCCATTCACCCGGCGCCACGAGATCGTCGCAGCTCTCGCCAATACAGATGCGCCGCCGGGCCGCAGCCTGACCAACGATGCGCTGCGGCGTCTGATGCGCAACAAGGCGGCGGTGGTCTCCATGGTGGTCCTGGCGGCGATCGTCCTGATCGCGCTGCTGGGGCCCTACGCCCTGCCCTACAATTACGAAGACCCGGACTGGGCCGCTTTCCGCGCGCCGCCAAGCATCGAAACCGGCCACTATTTCGGCACCGACCAGAACGGGCGCGACATGCTGGCACGCACGCTCTACGGCACCCGAGTGTCGCTGCTGGTCGCCGTGATCGCAACCCTGGTGTCGATCATCATCGGCGTCGCCTATGGCTCGATCTCGGGATATTTCGGCGGCAGGATCGATTCCGTCATGATGCGTTTTGTCGATATCATGTACGCCCTGCCCTACATCCTCTTCGTCATCCTGCTGATGGTGGTCTTCGGCCGCAACGTCATCCTGCTGTTCATCGGCATCGGCGCCGTCGAATGGCTGACAATGGCCCGCATCGTTCGCGGACAGACCCTGTCAATCAAGCATCGCGAATTCATCGAAGCGGCTCGGGCCAGCGGCCAGAAGCCGCTCCGTATCATCCGTCGCCATGTGCTGCCGAACCTGACCGGGCCGGTGATTATCTATGCCACGTTGACGGTGCCGGAGATCATCATTACGGAGAGTTTCCTCTCCTATCTCGGCTTCGGCGTGCAGGAGCCGCTGACCTCGCTCGGGACATTGATCTCTGACGGCGCCAACGCCCTGGAAATCATGCCCTGGCTGCTTCTTTTTCCTGCCGCCTTCCTGGTCGCAATGCTCCTGTCGCTGAGCTTCATCGGCGACGGCTTGCGCGACGCGTTCGACCCGAAGGACCGGTGACCATGGCTTCGGTCCTCGACGTCCGTGACCTGACCGTGCGCTTCGATACGGCCGACGGCGAAGTCTGCGCGGTCGACGGCCTGGATTTTTCGCTGGAGGCCCACGAAACCCTGGCGGTGGTCGGTGAATCCGGAGCCGGCAAGTCGCAGATCTTCCTGGCGATCCTCGGACTGCTCACCCGCAACGGCCGCGCCAGCGGAACCGCCGCTTTCGGCGATCACGACCTCATCGGCCTCGACCGCGCCGCACTCGACGACATCCGCGGCCGCGACATCTCCATCGTCTTCCAGGATCCGATGACGTCGATGAATCCGTCGCTGACCATCGCTCGGCAAATGACCGAAGTCCTGGAGCGACACCAGGGCATGGGCCGGATACAAGCCCGCGCGCACGCTATTGGTATGCTCGAACAGGTCGGGATCGCCGATGCCCCGGCGCGATTCGACACTTATCCGTACGAGCTTTCGGGCGGCATGCGACAGCGGGTGATAATTGCCATGGCGCTGCTCTGCAATCCCCGGATCCTGATCGCGGACGAACCGACCACCTCCCTCGATGTCACGCTGCAAGCGCAGATCCTGGCGCTGTTTCACGATCTCAAGCAGGCGTTCGGATCGGCGGTGGTCGTGATCACCCACGACCTCGGCGTGGTCGCCACCCTCGCCCAGCGCGTGATGGTGATGTATGCGGGCTATGCGGTCGAAATCAGCCCGGTCGACGACCTGTTCGACACCCCACAACACCCGTATACCCGGGCCCTGCTCAACGCCATGCCGCGGGTCGATCGCGAACAGTCAACACTGGTGCCGATCACCGGACAGCCGCCGAACCTGGAACGGCTGCCGCCTGGCTGCCCGTTTCATCCGCGCTGCCCGCAAGCGTTCGAACGCTGCAGGATCGAAAGGCCACCGCTCGAAACCCGCGGCGTTCGGTCCAAGGCCTGTTTCCTCGACTGGACAGCAGCACCGGTCGCTACCGGCCAGGCTGTCCCATGAGTGGCGGCACAACGCTGCTTGAGGTCGAGAACCTGACCAAGACGTTCGCCCTGCGCCACGGGCTGTTCGGTCGCGTGCTCCCCGTCCACGCGGTCTCCGATGTGAGCTTCACGCTCGCTACGGGCGAAACGTTGGGTGTGGTCGGTGAATCCGGCTGCGGCAAGTCAACCCTCGGTCGGACAATCCTGAGACTGATCGAGCCGTCAAGCGGGCGTGTGGTGCTCGCCGGCCAGAGTCTGACCGATCTCGACACCGAAGCCCTGCGCGCCCGGCGGCGCGACATGCAGATCATCTTCCAGGACCCGATTGCATCCCTCGACCCGCGGATGACGGTGGGTGACATCATCGCCGAGCCGCTGACCACGTACGAGCCGCAGCTCACCCGCGGCGAGCGGCAAGCCCGCGTCCTGGACATGATGGAGCGGGTCGGACTCCAGCCGGAGATGATCAACCGCTACCCCCACGAATTCTCCGGCGGACAGGCGCAGCGAATCGGGATTGCGAGGGCGATCGTCCAGAACCCACGCCTGGTTATCTGTGACGAGCCGGTATCTGCGCTCGACGTATCGATCCGTGCCCAGATCATCAACCTGTTGGCCGAACTGAAGGCGACCCTCGATCTGACCCTGATGTTCATCAGCCATGATCTGTCGGTGGTCCGCCACATCTCCGATCGAATTCTGGTCCTCTATCTCGGCCGAGTGATCGAGGTCGGGCCGACCGACGCGGTGTTCGAGCGACCGAGTCATCCCTATACCGCGGCTCTGCTTTCGTCGGTCCTGGTCCCCGATCCAGAGGTCGCTCGCCACCGCGAGGCGACGCCGCTGACCGGCGAGGTCCCCTCGCCGATCAATCCGCCATCGGGCTGTGCTTTCAGATCACGGTGTCCGTTTGCGATTGACCGATGCGCCGCCGAACGCCCGGAATTACGCCCCTATGACGGCCGCGACGTTGCCTGCCACCGGGTCGAGGAGATTACGGATCGACTCGATCCGTCCGGCGGACAAGACACGACTACTTTCGGTCTCGGGTAGAACCGCCCTCGCGGCATTCCCTGTGGGACGGAAGAGCCACTGTACGGCTACGCGGCAGTGTCGCCGTCAAGCCTGCCATCACGCAGTTGGTAGATGTGATCGAAACGATCAAAGATCTTCTCGTCATGCGTGACGGCGATGATTGCTGCGTCCTGCTCAATGGCAAGCCGCCGCAGAAGGTCCATCACAATCTGCGCCCGCTTCGAGTCGAGTGCCGCCGTCGGCTCATCGGCGAGGATGATACGTGGTCTGTTGGCAAGTGCGCGCGCAATCGCCACCCGTTGAGCTTCGCCGCCGGAAAGGCTTGCCGGTAGCGCGTTCCGTCGGTGGCCAACTTCCAGGTAGTCGAGAAGTTCAAGAGCCCGATCATGCGCTGCGGTGGCATCGGCGCCTGCCAATTGCAGCACCACCGCAACATTGTCCGTGGCATTAAGGAACGGCAGCAAGTTATGGAATTGGAAGATGAATCCTATCTTGTCGAGCCGCAATCGACGCAGGTCGCGGCGCTGCCAGCGACCATCCCGGACAACAATCTCGCCGTCGAGTTCCATGGCGCCTGATGACGGATCGACAATGCAGCCGATAACGTTGAGGAGCGTCGTCTTGCCGGAGCCCGAAGGTCCAAGAAGCGCAATCAGTTGCCGTGGATAGACCTCAAGCGAAACATCTCTGAGCGCGTCGACTCGGGTTTCGCCCTCTCCGAAATGCTTGGAAATGCTATCAATCCCGACGAGTGGCGATCTTTCAGCCGCGTGCGCCATGTCAGCCGCCAAGCGCCGTTGCCGGGTCGACCTTGAGGGCGGCGCGGACGCCAAGGCCGCTGGCCACGAGGCACACGGCGAACACGATCAGTCCGAGGATGACTACGTTATCCGGCTCGAGCACGACCCGGCGCGGGAAGACGTCCTTGACATTCACGATGAACGCAGCGCCGATCGCAAAGCCGATGAAGCCCAGCGCCAGGGCCTGCTGAACGATCATGCCGATGATGGTTCGATCGGGGGCGCCAATCAACTTCAGGGTCGCAATCTGCTTCAACTTTTCCATGGTCATTGTGTAGATGATCAGCGCGATGATTACGGCGGAAACAACCAGCAGAAGCGAGGTGAAAAGCCCGATCTGGCGTCGGGCTCGGTCAACCAGCGATCGGGTCAGGATCTCCTCCTGCGACTCTTGCGTGATGGCGGCCAGGTGCTTCCAACGTGTGACCGTGTCGGCAACGGCGTTCGGTGAGGCGTGGGGGCGCAATCGGGCGACAACGGCATTGACGGTATCCCGGCTCGATCCGCCGGTGCCCTGCGCCAGCTGTATCCGCTGGGCCGGCGGAGCCAGGTCGAACTGCAGTTTCTGCGCATCCGACAGCGTGATGTAAACGGCCGGGTCTCCTCCCGAATTGACCTGGTCTTGTGTCAAACCGACGACCGTGAACGTACTCCGCCCGAGCGAGATACGATCGCCAAGCCTGAGACCGGTCGAGCCGTCGGCGACCATCTCGTAGTGGCTCCGGGCAATGTTGCGCCCCGTTGCGATTGCCGGTGGTCCCCCTGGCCGTGTCGTCTCGAAGCCAATGACGTAGAGCCTGAGTTTCTTGCCCTGATGCTGCGCCTCCACGGTCTGATAGGTGATGCTGCCCGCGGCGGCCACGCCGGCTATTCGAGCGATCGCCTCGCGCGTGTCTCCCGGTATACGCGACGCCTCGGCGAATGGGCCGCGCGTGTTGGACTCCACCACCCACAGGTCGATCGATGGGGCCCGCGCGATCGTGAGAGCGTCGACGATAAGGCCGCGATAGATGCCGATCATCGCCAGGACGACGCCAAGCAGCAGCCCGAGACCCACGCAAGTCAACAGAAAGCGGCCGAGATTGTGCCGGATATCACGGTAGGCGAGATTCACCGCGTGCCCGCCTCGGTGGCGGCGGCCGAGCGCCCTTCGCGGAAGCCGGTCTCGATGCGGGACACCACCAAAGTCTCGGCGGGCAGTGACTCGATGAGCTCCAGCCGCGCGTCCTCTGTCCGATGCCGGAATTCGACGAGGCGACGGTGCAAGCGCCCGGATTCGACTGTCCAAACCCAGCCTTCCCGACCGTCGTATCCCTGCACAGCGGCTTCCGGAACGAGCAGGGCCTCGTCAAGCTCGGCGACCGTTATCCAAAATTCCGCCTGCTCCCCGAGATAGACCGACGCAGGTGGATTGTCCCCCTTGATGAACACCCGCCGCTCCTCGGTCACGCGATCGCTCTCCAGACCAATGCGGACGACACGCCCCGTGAACGCATCTTGCGGGCGCGAGCGAAGACGCGCGTCGACCAGCTGGCCTTCCCGAATGAAGCCGGCGCGCGCCTCGTCAACAAAGGCGAGGCCCCAGTAACTATCGACCGGGATGAGAGTGAAGATCGGATCACCGGCCTTGGTCACGGTGCCGAGCTCGCTGTGGCGCTCGATGATCAGCGCATCGTATGGCGCTACAAGAGTCCGGTGCTGCAGCATGGTCTCTTCGAACGCGACTTGCGCCCGCGCATCGGCGAGTTGTGCCTTGGCGATCTCGGCCTCGCTCTCAGCCACTGCAACGTCTGCCTGGGCGACCGCCTCGTCCCGCGCGGCTTCTTCGGCCGTCTGTTGGGAGACGACGTCGCGACCGGCAAGAGCCTGCTTGCGCCGATTGACCTCCTGTCTTTGCGCCAACACCGCCTCCGCCTTCTCGAGATTGGCCTCACCCCGTTTGATGTTGACTTCCGCGATCAGCGATGCGGCGCGCGCTTTGGCGACCTTGGCGTCCTGCTCGCCGGTATTGAGGCGCGCCAGTATCTGGCCGCGGTCGACCCGATCACCATGGTCGGCGTTGAGCTCGACGAGCGTGGCCCCAACCTCGAACCCGATCTTGGAGAGGATCCGCGCCTCGACCGTGCCCAGACCGAACACGCGAACGGCCACGTTGTCCTCGATCGAGGCGACCTGCACAGCAATCGGGCGGTTTGTGGAAATCAGGATTGCTACCGCGATCACGATAGTCGCCGCGATTGCCACAAACAGATACCGCATCAGAGTGCTGCCCGTGACCCTCGCGATCCAGGATGATCCGCTATCGTTTTCGGATTTGTCTTTGGACATTCACACTACCACGCCGGGCGTCGCGGGCCTCCTGGATCTTGTGCGCGGATGTCAACGGCTGGCGCTTTTCGAAGTCAGCCATCCCAGCGCCCAGCATGTTGCGATCGCGATCGCGATCCAAATACCGCTCCTCACTGTCATCGCCCCCATGGTGCGCATTTCGAAGGCGCCGCCATTGGCGACATGCCAAACGAACGCGGCGAAGATCACGAGGGTGGTGATTGCGATTCCAGCAGAAAGCATCGCTGCCCAGCGTTTCCACAGGAACAGACCGATGCCGGCAAGCACGTAGGCGAAACCCGCCAGGAAGTTGAACCAAAGTACGAATGGCACGGCGTCACCGACGGCCGCACTGTCAACGAAGAGCGCGTTTCCACCGGACACGACGGTCAGAACGCCGAACAGAACCGCGATGACCGAAACAACGGTTCCCCACCGCGGCCGAGCAAGGGCTATGAGGCGCTTTGCACGCAAGTCGACTGCCTTCCCAGGCATTCTTGACCATCCAGCGCCCCTTCCTGGGTGACAGCCGGTCGCATCGCCTTGATCGGGATCAATCGACCACCATATGAGCAGCCCAAACGTCGGTCCTTATCCCCGACCCACAGGTCGCCCGCCATCCCAAGGCCACCTCCCCTGACCGGCGAGGTCCCCTCGCCGATCAATCCACTTTCGGGCTGCGCCTTCCGGACCCGGTGCCCGTATGCCGTCGAGCGCTGCGCCGCCGAGCGCCCGGAGCTACGCCCCCATGACGGCCGCAGCGTTGCCTGCCACCGGGTCGAGGAAATCCCCTACCAGGCGCTGTAGCCACCATCGACCGACACGATCGATCCGGTCATCAGGCTCGATGCGTCGGAGGCGAGGAAGAGCACGACCGGGGCGATCTCGTCCGGCTGGCCCAATCGGTTCATCGGCGTGCCGGCGAGCCAGTGGGTCCTCAACTCCGGCTGCTCGTTGAGGTACTTCGCTGTCAGTTCGGTCTCGATGTAGGTCGGCGCGACGGCGTTGACGCGCACGCCCCGGGCCGCCCATTCGGCCGCGAGCGACTTGGTCAGGTGATGAACCCCTGCCTTGGAGGCGTTGTATTGGGACTGCTCCTGCGGCTTGTTGACGATGAAACCGGACATGGAGCCGATATTGACGATGTTCCCTTTGCCGGCTTCGAGCATCGTGTTGCCGAAGGCGCGGCAGTTCCAGAAGAGCCCATTGAGGTTGACATCGACGACCGCCAGCCAATCTTCGTCGCTCATCTCCTCCGCCTTGATATTGCTCCGCGCGATGCCGGCATTGTTCACCAGGACATCGACCCGACCATGCCGCGCGACAATCCGGTCGCGACAAGCGTCGACGGCGCCGGAATCGGTGACATCCTCCTGCTCCGCCTCGGCCCTGTAACCCATGTCAGCGAGCTTGTGGGCAGCGTCGTCCGCAGCCTCGCCATCCAGGTCGGTGACGACGACGATCGCACCGGCCTCGCCAAGCGCTTCAGCGATTGCCAGTCCTATGCCGCGGGCGCCGCCGGTGACGACTGCCACCCGGTCATCGAGTCTGAACCGTTCAAGATACATCTGCGTTCTCCTGGTCTGCGGGTCGGTGCGGGTCACCGGCGAGCCGGTCGAGATCGTCATAGTGGGCCTGGGCGCCCCGATAGAGGCTGTCGAAGATCGGCCGCATGTTGCGGTAGCGCTCCACCCACTTCGGATCGGGCGCCACCTCGCGGGAGAAGCGCACGAACCGTTTGACCGCATCGTCAAGCGTATTGAAACGACCGGTAGCGTATGCGGCAAGCGCCGCGCAACCGACCACGCCGCACTCCGCCTCCTCCGGGATGAGAATTGAAAGACCGTAGGCGCTGGCCTTGATCGTCAGCCACAGGTCCGCCTTGGCGCCGCCGCCCGAGGCGATGACCCGCTCCAGCGCAACACCCGTCGCCTTCTCCATGATTCTGAGATGCCGGTTCACAGCGAAGGCGACACCCTCGAGAACCGCGCGGTGGAGGTGGTGCGGCCCGTGACCGGCCGACAGGCCGAAGAACTGGGCGCGCGAATTGCGATGCTCGCCAAAACGCTCGCCCGTCAGATAGGGCAGGAAGAAAAGACCGTCGGAGCCTGCCGGCGATTGGGCAGCCGTTGCCAGGGCATCCTCGTAGCCCTCGCCGCTGTCGTTAAGGACCCGCCGGGCCCACCGAACCGCGTCGCCGCCGGATTCGAGCAGGACGAAGGCACCCCAGTTTCCTTCCGGCGTCCCGACATTCGAGATCTCCTGGTCAAGGATCGGGCTGGCCGCAAGCAGCGTAATGATCGACGACGTCCCGGCAACCTCGGAGGCCAGCCCCGGTCGGTTGACCCCGGAACCGAGCAGCGCAACCGGATAGTCGCCGCCGCCGACCAGAACAGGCGTACCGGCACGTAATCCAGTCGCTTTCGCCGCTTCGCGCGTGACGGTGCCGACAACCTCGCTCGGCATGCGGATCGGCGCGAGCTTCGACCGATCGAGCCCCAGGGCCGCGATCATGTCGTCCGACCAATCGCCGGTCTGCGGATCCATCAGATAGCTGAGCGCCGCCTCCGTCCAATCCATCGATCGCACGCCCGTCAATCGAAGATTGATGTAGTCCTTCGGCATGAGAACCGCGCTGGCGCGCGCATAAGCCTGCTCGTCATTGTCGCGAATCCATTGCAGTTTGAACCCCGGCCAGGCGGAGGTTGGCGGGTTGGCGGTGCGGGCGAGAAAGGCGCTCGCGTCGTGCGAAGCCTCGAACGCGCGCACATGACCATCGGTGCGCTTGTCGTTCCACAAGGGCGCTGTCGGGCGCGTCGGGCGTCCATCATCATCGACCAGCACCGTGGCGTGCATCTGGCCACAGGCGGCCACCGCTTCCAATGTGTGGTCGTTGCGATCGGCCCAGTCGACAGCGTCCCGCACTACGTGAACCACCCCATCCCACCACTCATCCACCCGCTGCTCCGACCAGCCATGGGCCGGAACAATCTGTTCATGCTCCTGGCTGACGATGTGACGAATCCGCCCGTCGCCGTCGACCACAGCTGCCCGAGCGCTACCGGTTCCGACATCGATGGAAAGATAGGACGGTGCTGTCATGGAACTCCCGGCGGCATAAGGCGCCGTGCTGAACGATCGCGACGACGAAGATGAATAGCCGCTGACGATGGCTCGGGATAGCTATCCCTCATCAATAGCGACCATTTCGACATTCCTGTCACAACAGTTGATTTCGCGGTCGTTTGAGTCGATGCATGCCCGCTCACACGGAATCTCACCAAGGTGCGGAATGAAACTGACGGAACCATCGACTTGCCTGGTCGATGTAGACCAGGGGCTGATGGGCGATGCCACCGGGCGCTACATCAAGACCGTCGGCGATCTGGCTGGGCTCTATGCCGATTCCGGGGCTTTCTCGACCCTCCAACCCAATGACATAGCCTATGAGGTCACCGAGTTCCGACCTCCGGGTGGCGAAGGCGACTTGATTTTCGGTGTTACCAGGATGGCTCCCGGTCGGGTCGGTGACGAGTTCTTCCTGACCCGCGGCCACATTCACGCCAGGGCAGACCGGCCGGAGATCTATTATGGCCAGAAAGGCCACGGCCTGATGCTGATGGAATCGCCGGACGGTGTGACCCGCACGGCCGAAATCGGCCCCCAGACCATCTGTTATGTCCCTCCCTACTGGATCCATCGCTCGATCAACCTTGGCAATGAAGACTATGTGATGATGTTCAGCTATCCCGCCGATGCCGGGCAGGACTACGGAATCATTGAGCGGTCGGGCGGGATGCGCGTGCGCATTGTCGATGACGGCAGGGGCGGCTGGCGGTCGATCGACAATCCGAACTACCGGGCCCGGTCCGCCGCAGATGCTGCCGGGATCGTCGGGCTTTCGTCGCTGGCGCAGTCCAACACGTCATGAACCACTATCCCCGGGCCGAACGCCCCACCCTCTATTTCATTGGTGTGACAACCGGAAAGAGCTCGATCATGAAGGTCTTTCCAGCATGGGTCCGGCATCTCGGACTTGAGGATGCGGTGATCACCGGCATGGACTTTCCGCTTCACGCCAACCCGGCCGCCTACCGCGACGCCGTCGACTTCATCAAGTCCGACCCCTTTTCACTCGGGGCGCTGGTCACGACCCACAAGATCGATCTCTTCAACGCCTGCCGCGACATGTTCGACGAGATCGATCCCCACGCCGCAATGATGAAGGAGACCAGTTGTCTCTCGAAGCGACATGGCCAATTGATCTGCCACGCCAAGGACCCGATATCATCCGGCCTCGCCCTCGACGGGTTCCTGGGGCCCGACTATTTCTCACGCATGGAAGCCGACGTCTTTTCCGTTGGCGCCGGCGGCTCGACTATCGCCCTCACCTGGTACCTGATGCGACGCGAGCGCGGTGACAACACACCGAAACGAATTATCGTATCGAACCGCAGCCAGCCACGGCTCGACGAGATCCGGCGCTTTCACGCCGGGATCGAAACGCCAGCGGATCTCGACTATGTCCTGGCACCGAAACCGCAGGATAACGATGTGGTTCTGCCGACGCTCAGACCTGGGTCGCTCGTGATCAATGCCACCGGCCTCGGTAAGGATGCCCCCGGCTCACCACTGACCGACGCGGCGGTTTTTCCAGAGCGCGCCGTTGCCTGGGACCTCAACTACCGCGGGAACCTTGTCTTTCTCGATCAGGCCCGTGCCCAGGCAGAAGCCAGGCGTCTGCAGATCGAGGATGGCTGGACCTACTTCATTCATGGCTGGACGCAGGTCATCGCCGAGGTGTTCGACATCACCATCCCGACAACGGACAGCAACATCGCGCGGCTGACTGAGATCGCCGTGGCCGCGAACCGGGCCTAAGGCGATGGACCGAGTGCTGATCACGCCACGCTCGTTGACATCGGCGCCACCACCGGCGCTTGATCGGCTGTCGGATGCCGGCTTCGACCTCGTCCATTCGACGCCAGGCGTTCTTCCAACGGAGGCGGAGCTGCTTCGCCTCGTCCCGGGTTGCGTCGGCTGGCTCGCCGGGATCGAGCCTGTCTCTGAGCGCGTCATCAACGCCGCGACTGATCTGCGGGTTGTGAGCCGCAACGGTACGGGCGTCGACAACCTGCCGCTCGAATCGCTGGAGCGTCGCGGTATCGTGGTTGCCAAGGCGGACGGTGCCAACGCGATTGGCGTGGCCGAACTGACGGTCGGCCTTATCCTCGCCGCAGTCCGCCATCTGCCGGAAACCAGCAATGGAATCAAAGCCGGCGGCTGGCCCCGCCTGCCCGGTCGCGAGGTCAGCGGTGCCTGCGTTGGTGTGGTCGGCTGTGGTGCGGTTGGCCGCAGAGTCTGCGCTGTTCTTTCAGGGATGGGGGCAAATGTCGTCGCTTACGATCCGTTCGAGCCCGACCTGGGTTCGTTGGCCAATGAGGTTCGCTACGTCACCCTCGAGGCCTTGATCGCCACAGCCGGCATCATCAGCCTCCACTGCCCGCCGATCGCCGACCGGGCGTTGTTGGACCAAGATGCCCTTTCGCGAATGCAACCAGAAACGGTCCTGATCAACACGGCTAGGGAGAGCCTGGTGGATCAGGATGCCCTTCTGAAGGCGCTCGACGCCGGCCATATTGCCGCCTACGCCACCGATGTCTTCGAAGAGGAGCCCCCGGTCAACCGCTCGATCGCCAACCATCCGCGGGTTATCGCCACCAGCCACATAGGCGGGCTGACCGCCGAGAGCATCGCGCGGGCGACCGAGAGTGCGGTCGACAACCTGCTCACAGTGTTGAACCGGTAGCCCAGGCGGTGTTGCAGTTCCGGTATTTGCGATCGGCCAAATCACGCACTCGGCAACCGCACGGGACAGGGGTAAGCTGACCGCTCGCGGTGCTGGTCGATTCGCGGGCTTGTTGCCGCCGCAAACCACAGACACCCTCACAGAATCACAGTCTCGGACACCTCGATGACCATGACCATGCATGACTATTCCCTCTGGGTGCGGGAACAGGTGCTGCCCTATTGGTTCGCGCACGGCTTCAACGCGCGCTCCGCTCTTTTCTACGAAAAACTCTATCTCGACGGCTCACCGGACCGGGTAGCGGAGCTGCGCCTGCGCACACATATGCGGCAAGTCTATGTGTTCGCCCACAGCGCCGAACTCGGTTTCCTCCCCGCCGAGCCGGCTCTCGCCATGGCGGATGCCGCTATGACCGCAATCCGCGAACACGCCTGGGCGCCGGACGGCCGACCGGGATGGGCGCACCGCCTGACCCAGTCGGGGAGGATTACCGATCCCAGGCGGGACCTCTACGATCACGCCTTCGCCCTGCATGCGCTGGCCTGGATGGCGAAGGCAACCGGTGAGGACCGCTACCGCGCCTGGATCGACGACACCCTTGCTGCGATCGAAACGCTGATGGCGGCCCCGGCCGGCGGCTGGGCCGAAAGCGACGGCCATGAACTTCCCCGTCGCCAGAATCCGCACATGCACATGTTCGAGGCCTGCCTGGCGCTGTTCGAAACATCCGGTGACCCCAGACACCTTGCCCGCACGGCGGAGATCGCCGGCCTGTTTCGGGCTCGATTTTTCGACGAAGAGCTGAAGGTGCTGAGAGAGTTCTTCGGCCCCGAATGGCAGCTTGCCGACGAATTTGGTTCCGAGCGGCTCGAACCCGGCCACATGGTGGAATGGGTCTGGCTGTTGCGGCGCTACGAACGATCGACGGGACTGCCGGTCGCCCGCCTCGCGGCCGATTTGTTTACTGCGGCAGAGCGCGTCGGCATGGACGGCGCCAGCTTTCTTCTCGACGAAGTGTCGCTGGATGGGACCCCAACCAGCGACGGCCGCCGCCTCTGGCCACAGACCGAATACCTCAAGGCCTGCCTCGTGCAGCACGAAGATAGTGGTGATGCGACCTTTGTCGAAAAGGCGGACCAGATGGTCGATCGTCTCTTCAAGAGCTACCTCCGCGGACGGATCCCCGGGCTGTGGGTCGACCGGTTCGACCTGGCGGGGCGGGCCGCCGTCGACCACGTCCCGGCCAGCATCGTCTACCACCTGCTGGCACCGGTCGTGGAGTTTCAGAGGCACGAGCCGGGATTGGATTCCTGAAAGCGCTCGCTGATCCTTCGCTCCTTTTTGGGCAGAGAAGTGCAAGCGCCCTCCCGACGCAGCCATCCGGGAGCCGTCTGGTTACTCATACGCTCTCGCTCAAACCCAAACCATCCGTCGTCCTCGGAGTTGATCCGAGGATCAATCCAGGCCGTTACATCGTCAGCGAAATCCGACATGCCCGAAACGATCCTCCGATCGAGTCGGAGGATGATGAATGAGTGTGTGGCAACGGCGGATCGCCTGCCTCGTTGTCGCTCTGTCCGGGCGGAAAAGTGCAAAGATACTTCTCGTGGCGCCGCTGTCTTTGTCATCGCTCATGTAAGCTGCTGACGCTTACACCGCTCATCTCCGCGTTACCGGGGTTCATCGCTACTGCAAGCCCGCCCTTAGCGCCCTTGTTCGGTACTTGGCGCCTGGTTGCCAGCGGGACCGAGGATCCCCGCCGTTGCCGCCGATCCTCATTCCACCTTGATCTCCTTGACGAGGCCGAGGCCGTTGCGGGCGTTGGTCTTGATGTACCCTGGCGGGTCGCCGTTGTAGTCCGTCGCAGGCTCTCACTGTTGAAACGAGGGAACTGAGATTCAAAAGGGATTTAATAACGTGTCACCGTAACCACACCGTAACCACAAGGGGTTGCTGCGCTACGACGCCGACGGCAAGGGCAGCGACGACGCGGTCAAGTTCGCCAGGATCGGCAAGACCCTCGACCTGAGCGCCGACGACTTCCTGGTGGTGTGAAGGCGGCAGTCCCGCGATAGACGCGCCGCCCCGCGTGACGGCGACCGCCGACATTTTACTGGTCGGCGAGGCCGGCCAATCCTCAGCCTCGCCTTGACGGGAACCCAACACAAATCAGACCCCGGATTCCGCACCTACGCGGGATGAACCGGCTGGGGCTGGGTCACCCTCCCCACACGCATGACCACCCGCCGTGTCAAATGCACAATTCCGAGCGATCCGCCGACACACCCGTAAAGATTGAAGCAAATTGCGACTTTGGTATTTGCACTATGCAAATGCGCGACGTGACCTAGTTCAACGTGAAGATAACCAAGCCAGGAGCTGGGACAATGGCATTCGAACTGATCAACACCGACAACGTCACCGATGCCGGAGCACTGGAACTTGACGGCGCTCGCAGCGTGTCTACGGCGGCGGTCGGCGGCACCACCTACCTGTTCGTCGCCAGCCCGTTCGACGATGGTGTCAGTGTCTTCGCGGTCGGCACCGACGGCACGCTGACCAACGCCTACAACGTCACCGACCTTGCCGATCTCGAACTCGACGGAGCCACTTCGGTGGCATCGGCGGAGATCGGCGGGATTACCTATCTGTTCGTGACCGGGCAAAGTGACGACGGCGTCAGTGTCTTCTCGGTCGCTGAAGACGGCACGCTGACCAACGTCGATAATGTCACCGACGCCGGGGCGCTCGAACTCGACGGCGCCCATTCCGTCGCCACCGCGACATTCGGCGCCACGACCTACCTGTTCGTCGCCGGCTTTGGCGACGACGGCGTCAGCGTCTTTTCGGTCGGCGCCAACGGCGCGCTCGCGCCTGTCGTCAATATCGATGACACCGACGACATCAGCTATGAACTGGCCGGCGCATATTCCGTCACCACGGCGGTAGTCAACAGCCTGACCTACCTGTTCGTCGCCGGCTTTGACGACGACGGCGTCAGCGTCTTTCGGGTTAGTCCCGACGGCACGTTGACCAATGTCGACAACGTCACCGATGGCGGTGGCCTGGAACTCCAGGGTGCAATCGGAACGACAACCGCGGTGGTCGGCGGCACGACCTATCTGTTCGTCGCCGGCACGTTCGACAACGGCGTCAGCGTCTTTTCGGTCGCCAACGACGGCACGCTGACCAACGTCGACAATGTCACCGATGCCGGCGCCCTGGAACTCAAAGGCGCCACCTCGGTGACAACACAAGTGGTCGACGGCATTACCTATCTGTTCGTCGC
>JAAEOR010001102.1 GCA_024222895.1 Hyphomicrobiales bacterium
CGAGCGGGATGGAGCGGAAGACCACGCCGGCAGCCGAGGGCGGCTCCGGCCGGCGCCGCCGGGGGCCTAAGAACGCCCGGCTCGCGATCGACGAGGAGCGGGGTCGCAGGGTCGAGGTTGCGGCCGGTTCCCGGTTCAAGGGCTACGAGGATTTCACGGTTCAGGATCTGGTGGTCGAGTCCCGGGTCGTGCGCTACCGCCGGGAACGCTGGCTGACGCCTGCCGGTGCCACGGTGGTGGCGCCGCTGCCGCCGGGGGTGGTGGGGCATTTTGGCCCCGAGCTGCGGCGTTTCGTCTTGGCCCAGTATCACCACGGCCAGACCACGGTGGAGCGCCTGACGGCGCTGTTGCGGGATCTCGGCGTCGACATCTCCAAGCGCCAAGTGGTGCGGCTGCTGACCGCGGGGCAGGACGGCTTTCTCGATGAAAGCCGGGCCGTGCTCGGGGCCGGCCTGGAAGCCGCGTCGTGGATCAGCGTCGACGATACCGGCGCCCGGCACGCCGACAAGAACGGGGTCTGCACGCGCATCGGCAACGACCGCTTTGCCTGGTTCGGGACCACGTTTTCCAAGAGCCGGCTGAATTTCCTCGGCCTGCTGCGCGCCGGTGGCACGGATTATGTGATCAATCCGGCGGCGCTCGACTATATGCGCGCCCGCCAGCTGCCGGGACCGCTGCTCGCGCGGCTCGCCGCCCATGGCCAGCGCCGCTTCGCCGACGATGGGACTTGGCGGGCCCACCTCGAAGAGCTCTCCATCAGCGCTCGAGCGGACCACCCCGATCCCTTGCGCATCGCCACCGAAGGAGCGCTGTGGGGCAGCATCGTCGCGCGTGGCCGGCTCACCGACACGGTCATCCTCAGCGACGACGCCGGCCAGTTCGACGTCGGCCATCACGCGCTGTGCTGGGTCCATGCCGAGCGCTTGGTCCACCAACTCGACGCCGTGACACAACACCGGCAGCAGGCCAAGGAACGCATCCAGGCCCGGATCTGGTGGCTCTACGCCGACCTCAAGGGCTACCGCCGCGATCCCACGCCCGAGGCCAAGCGGGCGCTGCGCGCGCGCTTCAACCGCCTGTTCAAGACCCGCACCGGGTTCGTCACCCTGGATCGCCTGCTGGCACGGCTCCAGGCCAACCGCGACGAGCTTCTCCTGGTGCTGGAGCATCCCGACCTGCCCCTCAACACCAACGACGCCGAAAACGACATCCGCTGCCAGGTCACCCGGCGCAAGATCTCCGGCGGCACCAAGTCCGAGGCCGGCCGCGACTGCCGCGACGCCTTCCTCGGCCTGATGAAAACCTGTCACAAGCTCGGCATCCCCTTCTGGGACTATCTCGGCTGCCGCCTCAGCGTCCCCGGCGCGCCCAACGTCGCACCCCTGCCCAAGCTTATCTCAAAACCCGCAACCCCGTGACATGCCCGCCCGGCCTTTTGCCCCGGTTACGCAACGCTCTCATAACTTATTGATTTTGTTCTACTAATGCAGATCGGAATGGTTGCGGGGGCCCGCAACCAACGCAAATTGCGATGTTGTCTGGAGCCGTAGATCGCGGAAAAGATACCTCTCTGGATCGGTTTCGTGGACTTCGATTGAAGCATATGGAGATGATGTCGTAGACCTCAAATCTCAAAAGTATTTAGTGACTTCAATAAGATAACTTGAAACATGATGATCTGAATTACGACCAAGCCGGATGAAATGCAACCCTGTGCGCGGAAAGGTCGACCGGCGATCAACGGTTATCCGGTGTTTGGGCCCTCAAGCGACCGGAGTTTGCCCGCTCAACAGACCGAGGCGGCTGTCGCTGTTCAGGCGCTCAATAGAATGACAAAACCGGCATGGCCATTACAAAGCGGGTCGTCTGACCGGAGCCTTTTGGCCAAAATATCCGCGTAAGCGAGTCATGCACCAAAGCGTCGCGTGGGTATACCCGCTGCGGAGATCGCCGACCTGATAAGAGCCGCGGTTGGTTTCGCCGATGACCGCCGTTCCGGCCAGCGTCACGCTGATCCCGGATGCCACCACCATTGCCAATGCTCTGCGCCGCATGGCGGCGCCTCCCTTCGGCTTGGTAACCGTTATGCGACCGTAATCTCGGCGGTCTTGGTGTAGAC
>JAAEOR010001103.1 GCA_024222895.1 Hyphomicrobiales bacterium
AAGCAGGGTCGCATCGCCACCGTCGTCGAGGATCATGTTGGCGGTGCCGCCATCGTGCCATTCAAAGATCCGGTGGGCGTAGTCCCAATAGTCCTCCAGCGATTCGCCCTTGTAGGCGAAGACCGGCGTGCCGGTCGCGGCAATCGCGGCCGCGGCATGGTCCTGGGTCGAATAGATGTTGCATGAGGCCCAGCGAACCTCGGCACCCAGCGCCTGGAGTGTCTCGATCAGGACGGCAGTCTGGATGGTCATGTGCAGTGAGCCGGCGATCCTCGCGCCGCGCAACGGCAGTGATGGACCATACTCCTCGCGGGTCGCCATCAGCCCGGGCATCTCGGTCTCGGCTATCGAGATTTCCTTGCGCCCCCAATCGGCCAGGCTGATGTCCTTGACGACGTAATCGTTGAATTCCGGCATTTTGGGCTCCCGTTTCGGAGATCAATGGATGATTTGGGACGGCTTATAGCCGTGTCCGGTTCGGCCGGCAATAAGGATATAAAGATTTCTTTATGCGATGGCCGGGCGGACTGAAAGGGTGCGCCGGGTAATCAGCAGCGCGATGAATGCCGAAATGGCCATGGTCGCGGCCAGGGGCACCGCCGTGCCGTCGAACAAGACGCTGACGGTTGCCGCGCCAATGGCACTCATCCCGAACTGGAGCGTGCCCATCAGCGCCGAAGCGGTTCCGGCCCTGGCAGCATGGGGATCAAGCGCCAGAACGGTTCCCGGCGCCATGACGAAAGCAAGGCCGGCGAAGGTAAGCCAGATCACCGGCAACGACAGGAAGAGAGGCGCCGGCCCGGCAATGGTCAAAAGCAGGAAGGCCATGCTCCCGGCGCTTGTCACCGAAACGGCAACAATCACCAGGCGCTCGGCGCCGAGACGGCGCATGGCCGGGGCGCTGAACTGGGCCAGTCCGATACCGACGACGGCGCAGGTGGCGAACAGAACGCTGTAGTGAAGCGGGGGCAGCCCGTGAACGCCCATGAAGAAGAAGGCCGAACCGACAACAAAGCTGAACAACACGGTCTGGACGAGACCGGTAATCGCGGTCAGCGCCATGAAGCGGCGATCGAGGAGAAGCTCACGGTAGCCGGAAAAGGCCCGGATCAGACTGCGCCGGTCGCGTTTTTCCGGTGGCAGCGTCTCCGGCAGCATCCACAGCACGACGGCAAGGCCGAGGAGGCCGACAAGGGCGAAGACCCAAAAAACCGATCGCCAGGAGAACGCCGCGATCAGCAATGTTCCGATTGCCGGCGCCAGCAGCGGCGAAACGCCAAGCACCAGAAAGGTAAACGCGAGCAGGCGGGCCGCTTCCGGACCGGTGTAAAGGTCACGAATGACCGCGCGCACGATGACCGCGGCGGCACAGATTCCAAAACCCTGGATAAAGCGCAGCACGACAAGGGTCGTGACGTCGGCGGCAAACACGCAACCGATACCGGCTGCGACAAACAGAGCCAGCCCGCCGATCAGGGGCCTGCGTCGCCCGAAAGCATCAGCAAGGGGCCCGTAGACTGGCTGACCGAGGGCCAATGCAAAAAAGAACGACACCAGAGTGAGTTGGGCGGCGCCGACGTCGGTGCCGAGATCGGCGGCGATCAACGGCAGACCCGGCATGTACATGTCAATGGCGATGGGGCCGACGGCCGAGAGCAAGCCAAGCGCCAACGCGAAGCGGGCGAATCCGGGATTCATTCTGGGTTGCCTTGGGGTGGCGGAATGGCCACGGCGTGGGAAGCTACAGTTCTCGCCGCCGCCCGGCAAGGGCCGAGGGATTCGTTCAGGAGTCCTCGCCGAAACGCTCAGCGACGAGTGCTGCGAGCGCAGCCAGGGCGGCTTCCGCATCCGGTCCCTGCGCCGCGACGTGGATGGTCGACCCCGGCGCCGCGGCCAACATCATCAATCCCATGATCGATGTGCCGCCGACGGTCGTGCCGTCCTTGGTCACCTCGATGTCGGCGTCGTAGCTCTCGGCACATCGCACGAAGTGGGCCGCCGCCCGGGCGTGGAGACCACGCCTGTTGCAGATGGCAAGATCACTCTCGACGCGGCCCTGCGGTGTTGCGATCATTACTTGCCGTTGAGGACCTGGCTGGCGACGTTGATATATTTGCGTCCGGCCTCCTGGGCGTCGGCAACCGCTTCGGTCAGCGGTTTTTCGCTGCGAACGCTCGCCAGCTTGATCAGCATCGGCAGGTTGGCACCGGCGATGACCTCCACCTTGCCTTCATCCATCACCGAAATGGCAAGGTTCGATGGAGTGCCCCCGAACATGTCGGTCAGCAGAATCACACCCGAGCCGTCGCTTACCCGTCCCACAGCCTCCAGAATGTCCTGGCGTCTGCGTTCGACGTCATCGTCGGGGCCGATCGAAACGGTTTCGATGTGCGATTGGGGGCCGACGACATGTTCAAGCGCGGCGCGGAACTCGACGGCGAGCTTGCCGTGCGTAACGAGGACAAGTCCAATCATGCGTGTCTGGCTTCATGCCTCATCTGTCGACCGCCGGCATGTCAGGTCGCGCGGCGGCGCGGGGTGCCGACTATTCGAGTCCGCTATCTTGACCGAACGGGTCTGCAACGCAAGAGGCAAGGGTGGCGTTGTCTTAGGCTCGATTCAGATCACCGACGCCTGCCAACGCGGCGCGGACGCGTTCGACGCCGCCGCAGGCAGCGATCGGTATGGCAATTCGCCGAAGCGGGATCGTCTCGACCACGACGCTTGTCCGATCATCGTCGGGGAAACGCGGGCATTGTTCGCTCGGCAGTAGATCTACGGCCCACCTGATAACGGCTGGAGAAACATGGTGCTGCCTGACGATTCCGAGTCCGCGTATCTCAAGGTGACCGGCGATCGTCTGGGGTACCGTGGCGACGAGGCGGCCATGATGGGCGGCCAGGTGGACACGGTCATCGGCGATGAGAAACGTCGTTTCCGGTTTGCTCGCGAGCATTTGCAACACCAGCGTCGACTTGCCGCTGCCGGATGGGCCCCGAATCAGCACGCCGGTTTCGCCGACGAGAACGGCGCTGGCGTGGATGGTCGGCCCCAACTTCATGTCCGAGGCAGGATCACCGTGAACCGGGCGCCGGCGATTGCCCGCGAACCGGTCGTTTCGTCGGATACGTCCGTTCGATTCTCAGCCGAGATGCGACCGTGGTGGGCCTCGACGATTTGTTTGGAGATCGACAGGCCCAGTCCCGAGTTCTGGCCGAACGACTCGACCTCTGGCCGATCGGTGTAGAATCGTTCGAAGATTCTTTCGAACTGGTCCGGACGGATACCCGGGCCATCATCCTCGACGACGATTTCGATGGCACTGTCTCGGGGACGGAGGCTGACGCGAACCACCCCGTCCTTTCGGCAGAAGGACCGGGCGTTGTCGATCAGATTGTTGAACACCTGGCCAAGGCGGCTGTCATGGCCAAGGGCGAAATACGCCTCCGGCTTGGCGTCGGCGACATCAAGGACGATTCGCGGACCGTCTTCCGGGGCGGCTTCGCGCACCATGTGAACGACGGTTTCGAGCACCTGCCGCATGTCGACGGGTTCGGCGTCCTGGCGCGCCAGTTCCGCGTCGAGACGCGAGGCATTGGAGATGTCGCTGATCAGCCGATCAAGGCGCTGCACGTCGTGCTTGATGATGGTGGCCAGACGGGTCTTGGCCTCTTCCGTCTTCGCCAAGGGAAGAGTTTCCACTGCACTTCGCAGGGACGTCAGCGGGTTTTTCAGTTCGTGGGCTACGTCGGCCGCGAAACTCTCGATGGCCTCGATGCGGTTATAGAGCGACGTGGTCATGTCGCGGATCGCCTGGCTGAGATGGCCGATCTCGTCGCCGCGATGGCTGTAGTCGGGGATCTCCGGCCGTGACCGGACACCGCTGCGCACGCGGTCGGCCGCGTCTGCAAGCCGGCGCAGCGGGGCGGCGATTGTGCCGGCGAGCAGGATCGACAGAAGCACGGTCACAGCTGCGGCGACCACGAAGACCCGGACGATGGCCAGCCGCTCTGCATAGACGATTGCGTCGATGTCGCCGCCTTCGGTCGACAGCATCAGCGCACCATAGACGGTCTGATAGCGCTGGATGGGGGCGGCGACGGAGACCATCATTTCGCCGCGATCGGTTACCCGCACAACGCTCTGGGGCGCCCGGTCCAATGCTCTTACGACTTCCGGATAGCCCTTGCCATTGGCGCCGCCGAGCTCCTTGTAAACCGGCAGATCGGTGCGTTGCAGCAGGGCGTTGATCCATTTCCAGCCTCGATCGAAGAGGGATGGGGCTTCGTCGGCCGGCGGCGGCAGATCAAAGCGCAGGATCTGACCGCGGGAATAGAGATGGCGCGAATCGACGACGAGCGTGCCATCCCGGTCGTAGATGCGTGCCCGGGTGTTGGTTGGCGATACAAGGCGGCGCAGGATCGGCGCGACCCGCTCGGGGTTGATGGCAAACTCATGCGCGTCGAAGACCTGGTCAATCGGTGACAGGCTCTGCCCCGCCTCGAGGTCGAGCAATTGCTCCGGGTCGATGCTGATGGTGTCGGCATCGCGGGTAGCCGATGTGGCGATCGCTCCCGCGATGATCTCTCCCTGGGTGAGCAGGCTCTGGACGCGCGCCTCGGTCAAACCGGCACGAAACTGGTTCAGATAGAGAATACCGGAGACCAGCAGCACGAGGGCAACAAGGTTCAGAACGACAATCCGGCGGGTCAGGCTCGAAAAAGCGCGAAGGCCCACGAATCGCCTGACGTCACCGAAGGCACGGCTTGCGCGGCCGGATCCTCGCGTTTTTGCTGCCGGACTGGCTAGTGGCTGATTCTCGGCTCTGACCGCCATATCCAGCGTCGGACCGTTTTGGTGTCCTGGCACAGAGATTTTGACTGTTTCAGTTTTCGTCTCCGGCTAATCCTCAAACTTCGAACGTTCAAAGCGTCATAGTCACTGTGCAGCAGAACGAGTCTCGGTCAGACCTCCTTGAAACGGTAGCCGACGCCGTAAAGCGTCTCGATCATATCGAAATCAACATCGACCACTTTGAACTTCTTGCGCAACCGCTTGATGTGGCTGTCGATCGTGCGATCATCAACATAGACCTGATCGTCATAGGCCGCATCCATCAGTGCGTTCCGGCTCTTTACCACGCCCGGCCGGTGGGCAAGGGAATAAAGAATAAGAAACTCCGTGACGGTCAGCGTCACTGGTTGCCCCTTCCACGTACAGGTATGGCGCTCCTGGTCCATGGACAAGGCACCCCTGTCGAGCACCTGGGCAGCCTCGGCCTGTTTCGGCTGGCTGGCATCGCGCGGTTGAAAGCGGCGCAACACGGCCTTGACGCGCTCGACCAGCAGGCGCTGCGAGAACGGTTTCTTGATGAAATCGTCGGCGCCCATCTTGAGGCCGAACAGTTCATCAATCTCGTCGTCCTTGGAGGTCAGGAAGATGACCGGCAGGTCGGTTTTCTGCCGAAGCCGGCGCAGGAGTTCCATGCCGTCCATCCGCGGCATCTTGATGTCCAGGATCGCCAGGTCCGGCAGCGAAGCCTGGAATCCATCGAGGGCGGAAGCGCCGTCGGTATACGTCTGGACCCGGTAACCTTCCGATTCGAGTGCTATGGAAACTGAAGCGAGAATGTTGCGGTCGTCATCGACAAGGGCGATCGTCGGCATCAGGATCTCCGTGTTGACGGGAAGAATCCGCCCGGACGGGTCGGCGACGCGACCCATGCCCGTTAGATTGTGCGAAAATGTGGCAGCGAATTTAGCGGATGAGAGCTTCATCGCCAACTGTTTGACGCGATTCGTGCGACCCTAATGGCGACGGCATTGCCACAGCCGGTCTCGCGAGGGTTTCTGCTGGTGTTGATTCGAGGGACTCGAGGCTTCCCGAGACTCTCACGGATCCCTTATGCGCATCGGCCGCCTCCGTGCAAGAAACCATACGGCGCGCCAAGTTGAAGATCGCGCGAACAAGCCAATATTGAGCTTATGCCCCCGGTTGTAGACCGGCGGCCGGTTTGCCAAGGCGCTTCAAGGGCGATGTTGGCCATGACGTCCGTGGTGGACTATGAGAAGCCGATGTTGGCCATGCCGAGGGACCGGCGAGGACGACACCTGTTTCGGCAGCGGGCTGAAAGGGATTGAGAAAATGACCGAAATGAAGATTCCGCAGGGCGCCTGGGTTGTCGTTTGCGATGGACGCAAGGCCTTGATCCTGGAGAATGTGGGTGATGCGGCGTACCCCGACCTGCGGGTCAGGGAATCCGAAACCCACGACGCCCCACCGACCAGTGCGCTTGGCACGGATTCGCCCGGGCGGGTCCACCAGCGCTTTGGGGCGGCCCGAAGCGCCGTCGAGCAGACCGATTGGCACGACCGTGAGGAGGAAGCCTTCCTCCGGGATCTGGCCACCCGCCTCGACAAGGCAATGCTCGACGAGGAAGCGAAGGGTCTGGTCGTTGTCGCACCACCGCGCGCACTCGGCATGATCAGAAAGGTCTATTCGCAGGCGGTGCGCGAGGGGTTGATCGCCGAGATCGACAAGGACTACACCGGCATCCCGGCGAACAAGCTCGAGCAACGCCTGGTCGGGAAGCGACGACGATAGCGCCGCCGCCCCGCAATCAGGAGCGCGATCGCAGCGGCCAAAGGTAGACGATGATCAACAGGAGCGGGCCGATCGTCAGCGCAACGTCCGCCAGGTTGAACACGAACAGGGTATGCTCACCGATGTGGAGCAGCAGGAAGTCGATGACGTAGCCGTGGAGGATACGATCGATCAGATTGCCGACTGCGCCACCGACAATCAGCGCATAGCCGACCGTTGCCCATCGACCGCCCTCGGTTGCGCGAGACCAGATGCCGAGAACCAGAATTGTGATGGTCGCGGTGAGCGCTACCAGCGGCCAGGCGCCGAAACCGGTGAGGAAGCTGAGGGCGATGCCGGGATTGTGGACCCTGTGGAGGGCAAGCAAGGGAACAAGGTCGAAGGTTGCTCCGAAGGGCAGGGTCGCCTCCGATATGGCCTTGCTGATCTGGTCGACGCCGATCGTCAGCACGATGACCGCCACGCCAAGCCGCGACAAAGGGCCATCCGGAGAGACCGCCTCAGCCATCGATTGCCAGGTTTTTGCGGCGAATTTCAAACAACATCACGCCTGTGGCGACCGCCAGGTTGAGCGAATCGGCGCGCCCCGCCATCGGAATCTTGACCAGCGTATTGCAGGCGGCGGCAAGCGTCGGCGAGAGTCCGGCCTGCTCCGGTCCCATAACCAGCAGAACCGGGTCGCGATACGCGGCCTGCCGATAGTCACTCGTTGCGGCGAGATGAGTACCGACCGTGGCGCCGGGCCATCGGCTCATCCACGCAGCAAAATCTTCGGCGGGCGCCCGAGCCAGGGGCACGTGGAAGATGGACCCCATCGTTGCGCGGACGGCCTCGATGGAGAACGGGTCCACTGTTTCCCCGACCAGGATTACGCCATTCGCACCGACCGCGTCGATGGTACGTATGATCGTACCGAGATTCCCCGGATCGCGGACTCGCTCCAGGGCGACCCAAACCGCGCCGCCAGTCGGACTGATCTCCTTCAACGGCAGCAAGCGCTGATCAAAGACGCCGACGACGGTCTGCGGGTTATCCCGCCGGGTGATCTTGGCAAGCACTGCCTGATTGACGATGACGATGTCGCCGCCCCGTGCCCGGGTCGTCGCGGCGAGCGCGGCAACCCGGTCTTCGTCGGCGACCGTGCCAGTGTGAATCAATGTGCGAACCGGCCAACCAGAGTCGACTGCGTCCGTGACCAGTTTCAGTCCCTCGGCAAGGAAGCGGCCACTGGCCCGGCGGTTTTTTGCCAGCGCCAGTCCGCGCACTTCCTTGACGATCGGGTTGGTAAGGCTGGTGATACGGAGCACCCTACCCGCCGGACGCCGTAGCTCGCGTTCACCCATCGGGCGACCAACGGGAGAACAGTGAGGTGGATAGCGCCCGGCCGTTGTTTTCTTCGCGGATCACCAATTCTCCGGATTCCAGGACGCCGCCTTTGCCTTCCAGGCATTCTGCGGCCAATTCATGCATCGACAGGAACGAGGCGCGGATAGAGTAGGCGGTCAGGATCAGAAAGGCGGGATTGCCGGACAGCAGGCTCACACAGGCGCGCAAAAGCTCCGGAAGGCTTTCGAAGATCTCCCAGACCTCACCTTTCGGACCACGGCCGAACTTCGGCGGATCGAGGACAATGCCGTCATAGCGATTGCCGCGGCGGATCTCCCGGGCAACGAACTTGACGGCATCCTCGCAGATCCAGCGGATCGGCAGGTCGGGTAATTTCGCCGCGGCTTGGTTTTCCCTGGCCCATCCGATCGCCTTCCTGGAGGCGTCGATATGGACGACCTCGGCGCCGGCGCGGGCCGCGACGAGCGACGCGATTCCCGTATAGCCGAACAGGTTCAGGACACGGGCGGGCCGGCGCGCCTGGCCGATTCGTTCTGCCAGCCACTGCCAGTGGGTCGCCTGCTCGGGAAACAGGCCAACATGGCGGAACGAAGTGAACCGGCCAAGAAACCCTATCCCCTCATAGCGCATCGGCCAGGTCTCGCCGAGTGGCGAATGGAAGCGCCAGCGGCCTGCGGTCTCGTCCTCGGCAATGCCCACAAAAGTGGCATCAGCCGCGGCCCATGCGTCCGAATTCAATCGCGGAGTCCAAAGGGCCTGCTCCTCCGGCCGGATGGTTGTCACGGCGCCGAAGCGCTCGAGTTTACGGCCATCACCCGAATCCAGGAGGGCGTAGTCCTTCCAGCCCGCGGTTTCGAGCATCACCGGCGCACGCATGTCCGGGCGGGGCCTGACACGGCGCTTGGCGGCGGGCGCTTGCCTGCGGCGGGCAGTCTTTGAGACCATGGAACTTCCGGTGTCGGCCGTTGCTGGGCGGTGCGCTCTTGTACCCACCTGCGGCGGGCAAATCCAACACTTGCCGAGCCCGACCGGGCCATGCAACCATATTGTGGAATCGATCAAAGCTGCGGGATCCGCAGCGGCCATCGGGACCGACCGAAACCATTATCGCGATCGGACTGAGGCAACACGAACAAACCGGAACGCCGTCTCCAGGGGCTGCCCAACGATGGAAATGTCAGGTGAGTACAAGATCCCGGCCAGCCGGGAGCGGGTGTGGGATGCGTTGAACGATCCCGAAGTGCTCAAGGAGTGCATACCGGGGGCGAAGTCCCTCGACCAGGTTTCCGATACGGAAATGAAGGCAACGGTGCAGGTCAAGGTCGGGCCGGTCAAGGCTGCCTTCACCGGCCACGTTGCGCTCTCGGATATCGATCCGCCCAACGGCTATACGATCACCGGCGAGAGCAAGGGCGGGCCGGCGGGGTTTGCCAAGGGCAGCGCCGACGTCAAGCTGGCGGAGGAGGGCCCCGAGGCTACCGTGCTGACCTATACGGCAAAGGCCCAGGTTGGCGGAAAGCTGGCTCAGATCGGAGGCCGGTTGGTCGACGCCACCGCCAAGCGGATGGCCGATCAGTTCTTTTCGGCGTTCGCAGAGCGCCTGGGTGTGGGAGCCTCAGCGGATGACAAGGGCGAGGAGGCGGTCATTGACGATGTCATCGGGGATCCCGAAGTCACCGCCGAGGCCATCGAGGAACGTCTGGAGATTGCGGCCGGGCGCGGTGTTCTTGGCGGCCCTTACGTATGGGGTTTGATCGCCCTTCTGGCGGTGATCGTTCTGATCGTGATCTTTCGTTGAGGCGGCGGTCAAAGCCTGTTCGATCCTGGCGGTCCAGGTCGACGGTGCGGAGATACTGACGATCGAGGGCGTCGCAAAGGGCGATCGGCTGCATCCGATGCAGGAAGAGCGAGCGCCGCTCGATTCATGGAGTCCGGAGGCGATTGACGCGGTCACGGTGAGTGCGGAGGGCATGCTCTCCGACATCCTCGGATCAGCCGCGTATCGGGCCAATCTGGTCAAGGTGATGGCAAGGCGAGCCGTTGCAGCCGCATAGTGACGTCCATGGCCGTTGCGGTCGTCCGCTGCAAGTGCCATGTGATGGTGGATGATCGTCTGTTCGTGCAATGTCCTCGCTGACAAGAAGATCGCCTCCGCCGCGAGGGTGCTCACGCTTGAACATCCGGGACGACCGGTAACCCCGGGGCGCCTGTTTCTGTTGCTTGGGGTGCGCCCGCAGTGCGGGGCATGCTCCGCCAATCTGCGGCGGATCGTAGCGGACGCAGGGATTGCTTTCACCTGCCCCGAACCACTCGCCTCGGCCGCCGAAGGCGCCGGCGGAATGTCGCTGGTCGACTTGGACGCGCCGTTTGACGGTCAGAGGAACGTGCCTTAGTTTGGAACCATTGTAATCTACGGAGCGACTCATGAAGGGCGACCCAAAAGTCATCGACTATCTCAATCAGTCTCTGAGACACGAGCTGACCGCGGTCAATCAGTACTGGCTCCACTTCCGACTGCTTGAGGACTGGGGCTATGCCAAGCTTGCCAAAAAGGAGCGGGCCGAGTCGATCGAGGAGATGCAGCATGCCGACAAGCTGGCCGAACGCATCCTCTTTCTCGAGGGCTTCCCCAACATGCAGCAGCTGAATCCGTTGAACATCGGGCAGAACATCAAGGAAGTGCTCGAAGCGGATCTTGGCGGCGAGTATGAGGCTCGCACGCTTTACAACGAGGCCCGGGAAGTCTGCCGGGCGTCCGGTGATATCGTTTCCATGAAGCTGTTTGAAGACCTGCTGGCCGACGAGGAAGGCCATATCGACTTTCTCGAAACCCAGCTCAGCCTCCTTGGCGACATCGGGGCGGAACGCTACGGACTGCTTCAGGCCGCGTCCGCGGACGAGGCGGAGTAGCAGCGAGAGCGCTGCCTGTTTCCCTGTCGGTTGGTTGCAGTTGCCTCGGGCCAACCGATTGCCACAGCCGATGATCAGCGATCCGACGCTGTGGCGCCCGAGCCACCGGGTCACATCGCTACCCTTGCCTATGTCCTGGTTCTGCGTCTTCGGCAGATGGGATTGGGCGGCTGGCGTGGTACTGTTTGCGCTCTATCACCTGCACCGGCCCACACTCCTCAATCCGAACGGGGTGCCGGTGAACGTCGGACTGGTCGAGTACCTGCGTCAGACTGACTCCATCCGATTCCAAATCGAGGACACGCCTATTCCAGGAGGCCCCAGAACTCCGCAATGCGGCGCGCGGCACATATGTTTGCGTCGACAATAAATGGGCCGGGATGGCCGCACGCTTCCGGGCCAAGTTCGGGATCGATTGGAAAAGCGTGGGGAAATCCGTTTGCCTGCCAAGACTCGACAAGCTCGGCCCCGGCGGGGTCTTCAAAGACCATGCGTGTGGTATCGCCGATGCTGACCTCAAGGTCGGGGTGCGTATCAATCCCGTGTACGTTCGTCCACTGCTCGATCAGTTCCTGCCGGTTCGCCGGATGAACAGTTCGATCAGCCGTGCCAGTCCAGATCGACACACGTGGCCAGCGGTTCGGTGAAGTATCGGTAACCGCACGCACATAGTCTCCCCACTCTGCCGCGGTCCGATTCGTCGCCATATACCCGAGTAAACCGCATGCATATGTGGCGCTGGCGGCATCGCCAAAAAACGTGCGGTACCAGAGCCATAAGCCCCACGCGAATCCGCTGCCGCGGTTACAGTCAAATGGTGTGCCGGCGATGATCCCTCCGCCTGCAAAGAGGTCCGGATAATTGGCGAGCATCACTGCGCTCATCGAACCTCCTGCCGACAGACCGAGAACAAAGACCCGGTTGCGATCCAGTTGGTACCTGGTCAGCGCCGTTTCGATCATGTTCTTGAGGGAAGAGCTCTCGCCCCGGCCGGGGCGGTTGTCGTCTTCCCGGAACCAGTTGAAGCATCGCCCAGGATTGTTCGAACTGCGCTGTTGCGGCAGAAGCAGGACGAATAGCGCGTCGTTTGCGAGCGCAACCAGCCCGGTCTCCTCGTCGAAATCTTCCGCCTGCTGCTCACATCCATGCAAGGCGACCACAAGCGGGAATCCAGCGATCTGGTCCGACGGCCGATAGATGAACATATCGAGCTCACCGGGGTTCTCGCCGAAATCTGCAATGGCTTCGAGTGCGGCTGCGCCTGTACTCGCGATCGACGCAACAAGCCAGATCGCTATTCGTCGCCAGCCTACAGCGGCGATGCCTGAAATCGGCAATTGGAACACCTGATCTTGGGGACCCAGGAACAATGCTGCAGTGCAATGTAGCTGGCTACTCCCGAGAGGTCGAGACGAAGTTTCCGGCATCGGATGTGGCGAAAGAAAACAGCCTGGGATCGCAAGGCACGGGGTTCGCTCCGGGTCGGTCACCGCCGGACATGATCGACGGTATCCGTGATCACCGATCAATGAACCAACATCCGGACCGGATCACCGCCCAGGGGCCAGGTCATCACCCGTGACGCGCCTGGCTCCGACGCTTGGCTTCCCATCGGCAGACGGTCCGACCGTCGACTTCACTACCGTAAGGGCAACGGAATTGGCTATCGGCTTGTCGATTGAATCGGTCTATAGGGCGGGAGTCTCAGCTTGACGCCCCGCTGGCCGAAGCGGCCAAAATCCGGAACTGAAGAAACATGACCACGCCGACCGATCTCAAGCACATGAAAATTGCCGTCCTCGGCACGGGCGCCAACGGTGCCGGCATTGGCGCCGATATTGTTCGAGCCGGGCTCGATGTCACCTTCATCGATCAGTGGCCCGCCAACGTAGAGGCGATTCGAAGGCACGGAATTCGTGTCGAAGTGGGCGGCGAGCTGGTGGTCACGCCGGTGCGAGCGCTTCATCTCTGTGATGTTGCAACCTTGGTTGAGCCGTTCGATGCAGTCCTCGTCCTGGTGAAGGCTTAGGACATCTGCAACGATAATCGCTGCGGATCCCCCAACACCGAGTCATAGTGCCCCACGGCCGTCAAAGCCCACCAGATTCAGTTTTAGGTGCAGATGTCCTTACGACACGCGCTGGGCCTGCCAACTCATTAAGCCGCATGTCGCTCCGACCGGCTTCGTCGTTGGCGTGCAGAACGGCATGGCCGGCGAGACAGTGGTGGACGTCATGGGTGAGGATCGTGGCCTCGACGCGGTTATCGAGATCACCTCCGCCATGTACGAGCCTGGCCTCGTTGAGCGGCACTCGACGTTTGAACGCTCCTGGTTTGCGGTGGGCGCGCCAAGGCCGGCGGGCCGGAGACATGTGCCCGCAGCGGCAGCGCTCCTTCGGCATGCCGGAACCGTAGAGGAGGTCGACGACATCCGCTCGGCCAAGTGGATGAAGCTCGTCCTTAACGCCGGCGAACTGGTGCCCTCGGCGATTCTGGACCTGTCGATCGCCGACTGCGCCCGCATCAACACCATGCGGCCCATCATGATCCGCGCCGGCAACGAAGCCATACGCTTCGCCAGGGAAGAGGGCCTGGAGGTCCGGCCCATTTTCGGCATGGAAGGAGCCGCCGCAGCGAGCCCGGACACCTTCATGGAGACCATCCTCGACGAGCTGGTCGCGCACTACGTCAAGCCGCACTCTCGTTCGACTTTCCTCCAGGACTGGGTTAAGGGTCGGCCCTGCGAGGTGGACCAAATCAACGGCTCGGTTGTCGAGGGTCTGGAGCGACACGGGTTGGGCGCACCGGTCAATCGGGCGCTCATCGAGTTCGCCCACGACATCGAACGAGGACGAAGGCAGCGCGGACTGCATAATCTCAGCCCGCTGCTTGACCGTATTGAGGAGCTGGAAGCTGCCGAGTCCTCCGTGACCGCCGTCTGATCCGGCGGGACAGGGCGATGCGGTGTTGGGGACCTTGTCGATCGCGTTTCTAGGCAGTCCGGTAACCTGCCAACGAACGTAACCGGAGCTTCGGCATCCAGTGATCCGACGCCCGCCAAGCCCTTGCCTCCATACCATAGGATCGCGATCCGGTTGAGTGGTGCATCGGCATGATCAAGCACTGCCGTTGAGTCGCCACACGCTATGACGATCTCGCTGGGATCGATTTCGCCTGCATTCCGTCTATGGCTGCGTGTTCATGAGTCCAGACCTAGGCGGACCAGCGCCGCCCGGCCAGTTCGACGCCAAAATCCTGCGGCCGGCGGGCATAGTCACCGATGCCACCGAGAGCCGCGTCGCGCTTGACGATAATCGCGGTGGCGATGCCCTCGAGCAGATCGTCATGGGGCTGCTTGGCCAGGAAGGCCTGGCGGAAGGCACCGGATTTCAACGCCGGAGTGATCCGCACCGGGATTCCACCGGCAAGATAGACGCCGCCATGAGCGGCGAAGACCATCGCCAGATCGCCGGCGAAGCGGCCCAGATAGGTTGCAAACAGCTGGAGCGCCTCGGCGGCGGCCGGGTCGTTGCCGGAAAGGCCGGCGGCCGTCACATGGGCCTCGTCGTCGTGGGGAGCGGGCACCCCATTGGAAGAACAGACAGCCTTGTAAAGGCGCAGCAGTCCGGGGCCACTCAAGAGCGTCTCGGCGCTCATGCGCCCGAAGGTGAATTCGAGATGTGGCCACAATTCGAAATCGCGCGCGCTCACCGGGCCGAGATCGATGTGGCCGCCCTCGCCGGGGATCGGCACCCACATATCCCGGATATGGATGAGGGCGCCAGCACCAAGACCGGTCCCCGGACCGACCACGACCCGGGCGCCGGTTGGTGTCGCCGTGCCCGTCCCGATCGGATCGAGGTCGGCCGGCTCGAGGCCCGGCAATGCCAAAGATTGCGCCTCGAAATCGTTGAGGAGAAGGACTTCGCCGAAGCCGAATCTGTCCATCAGAACCAGCGGCTCGACCACCCAGTCACAATTGGTCAGCGGCACCCGATCGCCGACAATTGGACCGGCAAGAGCAAGGATCGCGGTTCTCGGCGGCGGGCCATCGCGTCCGGCGAGGCCGGCCTCCATCGCATCGGTTATGGAATCAAAATCGGCCGTACCGAGGTTGGGAATTCGCTCCACGGCGCTCCCGGCGTCGGGGATCACGGCAAATCGGGCATTGGTTCCGCCGATGTCACCGACCAGGACCGGAAATGCGAAAGGCTGTGGCTCCGCTGACATCACGCGGCCCCCGGTTTGCGTGGCGGGCTGCCCAGACCGGCGTGGTGGTCCATCAACAATTCCGCGGTCGCCAGGTTGAGCGCAAGAGGTATGTCATAGACGACTGCCAGCCGCGTCAGCGCCTTGACGTCGACATCGTGGGGCATGGGGGTCAAAGGGTCCATGAAGAAGATCAAGGCAGACAGCGTGCCCTCCGCAATCTTGGCGCCGATCTGCTGGTCGCCGCCGAGCGGACCGCTCTTGAGGGCCGTCACATTGAGGGTCGGTAGCGCGGCGTTGATACGCCCGCCTGTAGTTCCAGTGGCAAACAGGTCAAACGCTCCAAGTTGTTCCTCATACTGGCGGGCAAAAGCGACGATCTCGTCCTTTTGCCGGTCGTGCGCAACCAACGCCAGTCCTGGCCGGTCTGCCATTCTCGTCGGTATCCTCGGTTCGCGTGCGAGCTATTCCTTGATGAAGGGCTGGCCGTCGGCGGCGGGCGGCCGCGCGCGTCCGATCAGGCCGGCGACCAGGACAATGGTCGCGATGTAAGGCGCCATCGCCAGAAACTCCGACGGGATCGGTGTCTGCAGTATGGCGAGCTTGCGTTGCAGTGAATCGGCGAAGCCAAAAACCAATGCCGCCAACAGCGCGCCGACGGGATGCCAGCGCCCGAAGATCATCGCCGCCAACCCGATAAAGCCCCGTCCGCCGGTCATGCCCTCGTCGAACCGGCCGACCGAGCCGAGCGTAAACCATGCGCCGCCGAACCCGGCGACCATGCCGCCCAGCATGACGTTGATGTACCGGGTGCGGTAGACGTCAATGCCGAGTGAATCGGCGGCTTCCGGATGCTCACCGACCGATCGAGCCCGCAGGCCGGCACCGGTATAGAACAGGTAGTAGGTGGCCACCGCTACCATCGCCAGAGCGCCATAAACAAAGATATTCTGCTCGAACAGGATCGGCCCGATTACCGGAATGTCGCTCAGCAACGGTATCGGGATGACGCGGAAAACCGGAGCTGAATTCAGTTCGGTGTATTCGGTCAGAACCTGGCTGCTGACGTAGCTTGTCATGCCAAGAACGAAGAGGTTGATCGCGACGCCGGCAATGATCTGGTCGACCCGGTATGTCACAACCAGGGCTGCCAGGATGAGTCCAAACACCCCGCCAACTGCCACCGCAGCAATGATTCCGACCACACCGTTGACGACCGAGCCGATAATCGCCCCGGTAAAGGCGCCGGCAAGCAACATCCCCTCGATGCCGATATTGACCACCGCCACACGCTCGCACAGGACGCCGGACAGGCCGCCCAGAGCGATCGGCACGGCCGCTATCAGCGTTGCCTCCAGCATGCCGGTCAACGAAAACGATTTGCCGGAGGTCGCCCAGACGAGAAATGCGGTTACCGCCAGGAACAGCCCTATTCCAAGCAGTACGTTCGACCAGCGTGCTCCGCCGCGCATGAATTGCCGGGCACCGAAGAAAGCAAGCACCGCGGCAATGATGTAGCAGTATGGCGCGGCCGGAACGGCGAGGTTGGGGATCGGTATGAGATCGCGTGGCAGCGACAGTCGGAACACCGCGGTACCGTCCGATTGCACGGCGAACACACCCACCACCAGCGCGGCCAGCAGGAAGAGGATAACGCCGTTCACCTTCTTCTGACGGCGCCGGCTGAGTTCAAGATCCGGCGTCACCAGCGGCGTATCGTGCGCTAAGGACATCTAGCCACCTATCCCTGGCGCACTGCCCGCGTCGCCGGATCGAAATACCCAGGGTACGATGCGGCGGACCAGCATCGGGGCAGCCATGAAGATGATGATCAGCGCCTGGATGATCGAGATGAGATCAATACTGACGCCGGCGTCCACCTGCATCTGGCGGCCGCCGGCCTCCAGCGCGCCAAACAGCAGCCCGGCCAGCAAGACGCCGACCGGGTGCGAGCGACCGAGCAGTGCGACGGCAATGGCATCGAAGCCGATGCCGCCGGAGAATCCGGGAGAGGCGCGCCCCAGCACCCCCAACACCTGATTGGCACCGGCGAGTCCCGCAAGTCCCCCGGCAACCGCCATCACCAGAACGATGATCAGCCCGGACTTCATACCGGCGTAGCGCGCCGCATCCGGATTGGCGCCGGCGGAGCGGAACTCGAAACCGATCGTGGTGCGGTAGAGGAGCCAGTAGATGAAGGCCACCGCGGCAATGGCGATCAGGACGCCGGCATGCAGCCTGAGATTGGGGTCAAACGCGAAGAGGAGGCGCGGCAGTTCCGCCGACTCCAGCACCGATTCGGAAATCGGGTCTGCGCGGCCGGCTTTCTGGAAGGGCGGATTGCGCAGCAGATAGTCGACAAGTCTGAAAGCGGTCAGGTTGAGCATGATCGTGGTGATCACCTCATGGGCGCCGGTCGCGGCCTTGAGCCAGCCGGCTATCGAAGCCCAGATCGCGCCCGCCAGCACGCCGGCGAGCAGCGCCAAGGGCAAATGGATGATGACAGGGAGTCCGGTGAACGCGAAACCGACGCCGACGGCCGCCATGCCGCCGATCAGGAGCTGTCCCTCGGCGCCGATGTTGAACAGCCCGGCCCGGAAGGCGAGCGCAATGCCGAGCCCGGCAAGCGTCAGCGGCGCGGCGGCCGTCAACGTCTCTGACACGGCGGCAACCGAGCCGACGGAGCCATCAAACAGCGCGATGTAAGAAAGACCGATAGACGAGAAGCTGACGCCGGTGGCCAGCATCGTCAGCGCGCCGAGAATAAGTGCCAGGATCACCGACAGGACGGGAACGAGTAGGACTTCCTCGACGCTGAACCGCCTCGCAACGGCGCGCCGCAGGATTTCGTCGGTAGCGGATTCTTTCTTGTCCGTCTTGTCGTCTGTGCTCACGCGGCAACTCCAGCCATGGCCAGGCCCAGTTCGGTGATGCTGGCTTTATCACCCTCGAACTCGGCGACGACACGGCCCCGGAACATCACCAGGACGCGATCCGACAGAGCGCGAATCTCTTCCAGTTCGGTGGAGACGATAAGGACTCCGACACCGCTGTCGCGGGCGTCAATGATCCGCTTGTGGATATATTCGATCGACCCGACATCGACCCCGCGCGTCGGCTGTGAGGCGATGAGCAGCTTGATGTCTCGCGACATCTCCCGGGCAACGACCAGTTTTTGTTGATTGCCGCCGGACAGGTGGTCGGCAAGCGCGAAGATCGACGGCGTGCGCACGTCAAAGGCTTCGACATCCTCGGCGGCGGACTTGTAGACGTCCGGCCAGCGCATGCTTATGCCGGACGAATACCGGTCGTCATAATAGGTATCCAGGACCATGTTTTCCGCGACGGTGAACGACTCGATCAGTCCGGATCGCTGACGATCCTCGGGGACATGGGCGATGCCGAGCCGGTGCCGCTCGCGGGTGGAAGACTTGGCAATGTTCTGCCCGTCAAAATGAACTGTGCCGCCCACCAGGTGCCTGAGCCCGGTGAGCGCCTCGACCAACTCGGTCTGGCCGTTGCCCTGGACACCGGCGATTCCCACGACCTCGCCGGAATGCACGGTCAGGCTGACATCGTTGACGGCGACTTCGTCGCGGTCATTGAGGACCTTGAGGTAGCGTGCCTCCAGCAATGGTGCCCCCGCCTCACGGGGGGCCTTGTCGACGGAGAACTGGACGGGTCGGCCGACCATCATCTCGGCGAGTTCGGCTTCCGTGGCAGTCTTCGGGTCGCCCTCGCCAACGATCTTGCCGCCGCGAAGAACGCTGATCCGGTCGGCAATCTCGAGCACTTCGCCGAGCTTGTGAGTGATGAAGACCAGCGCCTTGCCGGCGTCCCGCAGCGATTTGACGATACCGAAAAAGTCGGTCACTTCCTGCGGCGTCAGCACAGCGGTCGGCTCGTCGAAAATCAGCACATCGGCCGAGCGGAACAGGACCTTGATGATCTCGACCCGCTGCTGGATGCCGACCGGAATTTCCTCGACGATCGCTTCGGGATCAACATGCAGCCCGTGTTCGGCGCTGATCGCGCGAACCTGTTCGCGGGCCCGCTTGATGTCGAGGCGGTTCAATGCCTTGGTCGGCTCCACGCCGAGCACGACATTTTCGGCGACGGTGAACACCGGCACCAGCATGAAATGCTGGTGCACCATGCCGATACCGGCCTCGATTGCGTCGCCGGCACCGTCGAATTGAACCGCCTTGCCGTCGATGCGTATTTCGCCTTCGTCCGGCCGGTAGATGCCGGAGAGCACGTTCATCAACGTGGTCTTGCCGGCCCCGTTTTCGCCCAGCAGGGCGAGGATCTCTCCCGCCTTTATGGACAGATTGACGTCCGAGTTGGCGACGACTTCGCCGAAGCGTTTGGTAATGCCGCGTAGCTCGATATCCACGGATTGGGCGCCCCAGACCGGCTTGTGTCGTCACTCGCGCGCCGACAGGCGCGCAAGTGTTAGCTTCAGAATGCGAACGGAGTGCTCCGTTCAGTTCGCGACCGAGATCGTTCCCTCAAGGATACCCTGGGTGACGGAATCGATCTCCTGCTTCAGGCTGTCCGGCACGGCGTCCGCGAGGTCGTGATAGGGCGCGAGGCCGACGCCACCATTCTCCAGCGTACCGACGATGACGGGTGCCTCAAATGGGCCGGCCATTGCCGCTTTGATCGCCTGGATCACCGTTGCATCCATCCGTTTCAGAACCGAGGTCAGATAGACGTGGCCCTTTTCCGGATCGGTGAGATACTGGTCAGCGTCAACCCCAATGATCTTCAGTTCGTCCGTGCCAAGCTCGTCGGCGAGCGCAGCGGAACCAAGGCCGACCGGTCCCGCGACCGGCATGACGATGTCGGCGCCTTCCTCGTACAGGTTCTGGGCAAAGGCCCGACCATCATCCAGCGAGTCGAAATTGTTGGTGAACAGCCCTTCCCGGGATTCCGGGTCCCATCCGAGTACCGCAACGCTGGTTCCCTTCTGGCCATTATGATAGTTCACGCCACGCACGAAGCCGTCCATGAAGATCGTCACCGGCGGAATATTGATGCCGCCGAAGGTGCCGACGATCCCGGTCTTGCTCATGCCGGCGGCAAGATAGCCAGCCAGAAACGCTGCTTCGTCGGTTGCGTAGACTTGGCCGAGTACGTTTGGAATCGCCGGTTCGTAAGCGAAATCAACGATCGAGAATTTCTGATCGGGGTTGTTTTCGGCGGCTTCCTTGGTGGCATCGCCGAGAAGGAAACCGACGGTCAGGATGATGTCACAGCCCTGCTCGATGAACGAGTTGATGTTCGGTACATAGTCGGTTTCGGCGGACGATTCGAGCAGCTTGCCCTCGACCTCAAGTGTTTTCTCGGCGTCCTGCACGCCTTTCCATGCGGTTTCATTGAAACCCTTGTCGTCGACGCCACCGGTATCGGTCACCTGACATGCCTTGAAGGCGCTGGCCGGCGTGGCTGCTCCAGCGAGCATTGCAGCAGCGGCGAAAGCGGCGAGCGCGGTATTAATGGTCCTGGACTTCAACTTGATCCTCCCTTGCATTGTTTCATAGGAACGCAGCCGATACCGCGTCCCTTCGGCAGCAATGCCGTGTATAGGCAAGCTTTGCATTTTCACCGCCCAGCGTCGAGGCCAATTGGGAGGTGCGATCGCAGCCCGTTTTGGTGGGTTTGCCTGTAACGGATTTTTCGACTTCGTGATAGGAAGCCCCGGACTGACGCGATTTTCGTCGCGTCGTCGCGGCTGAAGGAGATTGGATGTCGGATCCTGAGTTGTTCGAGGCCGCGCGATCGGTTCGCCACAAAGCGCATGCGCCCTATTCAGGCTTTGCGGTGGGGACCGCGTTGCGCAACGAAGCCGGCAGCGTCCACGTCGGTTGCAACGTCGAGAACGCCTCCTTTCCAGAGGGATGGTGCTCCGAGACTTCGGCAATTGCGGCGATGGTTGCCGCCTCCGACGCCCCGGCAGGCCGCCGCATCGCGGCGGTACAGGTTGTGGCAGAACCCGTTGAGGGCCGTTTGACGACTCCGTGCGGTGGGTGCCGCCAGCGTCTGGCGGAGTTCGGGTCACCCGACACGGTGGTCCATGTCGCCAGTCCTGGCGGCGATCTAGGGGAGACTTATCGCCTTGGCGACCTGTTGCCGGAGGGTTTTGCCATGGGAGAGCCGAAATGATCGGGCCAGAAGCTGAAGCAGCCGCTGCGGCGATCCGCGCCGCCAACGACTTGCCTTACTCGGTCGGGCTCATTCTCGGCTCCGGTCTTGGTGCATTGGCGGAGGCTGTCAGCGATCCGCTGCGGATACCGTATGAGGATCTGGCCGGTTTTCCGGCGTCTGGGGTTTCCTCCCACCGCGGCGAGTTGATCGCCGGCCGCCTCGAAGGCGTTCCGGTGGTCGTCCTTGCCGGACGGTCTCACTATTATGAGAGCGGCAACGCGGCTGCGATGCGCGTTCCCGTCGCGACCTTGAAGGCGCTTGGGTGCGACACGCTGATCGCGACGAACGCGGCCGGGTCACTCCGGACACATGTCGGACCCGGCGACTTAATGCTGATCACCGATCATATCAACTTCGCCGGCGCCGATCCGTTGATCGGCGAACCAGGCGAAGCGCGTTTCGTTGGCATGACCGGCGCCTATGACGAGAGCCTGCGGGCTGCCTTGTTCGGCGCAGCCGAGCGCGAGGGTATCGCGCTCGCGTCAGGGGTCTATATGTGGTTTTCCGGTCCTTCCTTTGAAACGCCGGCGGAGATCAGGCTCGCCCGAACCGTCGGAGCCGATGCGGTCGGGATGTCGACGGTGCCTGAGGTCATTCTGGGCCGTTTCTTCGGCTTGCGGGTTGCAGCGGTCTCGACCATCACCAATCTGGCGGCGGGAATGACCGGGGCCGAACTGTCGCACGAGGAGACCAAGCAGATCGGGCCGTTGGGCGCGGTCAAACTGGAGCGTATCCTGCGCCGGTTTCTTCGCGATCGCGGCCTGCGTTAGCTCCGACACCAGCCTGTCGGCGACTGCGACACCGAAAGAAGTGAAGTCTGTCATGCTGCCCCAGGAAATTATCCGCAAGAAGCGTGAGGGACACGCCGTTGATCCCGCCGAGATCGCCTTTCTGATCGAGGGACTGACGCACGGCAGCGTCACGGAGGGTCAGGTCGCTGCCTTCGCCATGGCCGTGTTTTTTCAGGGAATGGAACGGGATGAAGCTGTTGCGCTGACGATGGCGATGCGGGATTCGGGTGCTGTGCTTGACTGGACTGGGCTTGAAGGTCCGGTCCTCGACAAGCACTCCACGGGCGGTGTCGGAGACAATGTCTCGCTGATGCTGGCCCCGGCCGTCGCTGCTTGTGGTGGTTTCGTGCCAATGATCTCCGGGCGGGGCCTCGGACACACCGGGGGCACGCTTGACAAGCTCGATTCAATCCCGGGCTACCAAACGCAGCCGGATGTCGAGACATTACGCCAGGTGGTGGAGGCCGTCGGATGTGCCATCATCGGCCAGACGGCAGACCTTGCACCGGCGGACAAGCGCTTTTATGGCATCCGCGATGTGACGGCGACGGTGGAATCGGTGCCGTTGATCACCGCCTCGATATTGTCGAAAAAGCTTGCCGCCGGTCTCGATGCGCTGGTTCTCGACGTGAAGACCGGCAGCGGGGCGTTCATGGCAACGCTGGAAGACGCCCGTGAATTGGCCGAAAGCCTGGTTTCGGTCGCCAACGGGGCCGGGATGAAGACCAGCGCTCTGATCACGGGCATGGACGAGCCGCTGGCCACTGCCGCCGGCAATGCGGTCGAAGTCAAGAACGCCGTCGATTTCCTAACCGGCAGCCACCGCGATCCGCGGCTCGAAGCCGTAACGATCGGTCTCGGTGCGGAGTTGCTGGCGCTGGGCGGTCTTGTGGCCGATCCCGAGGAAGGCCGCACCCGGATCGAAGCGGCCTATGAGTCCGGTCGTGCCGCCGAGATTTTTGCGCGCATGGTCACCGCGCTCGGCGGGCCGGCCGACTTCATGGAGCGCCCGGAGACCTACCTGCGGGAGGCTCCGCTGGTCCGTGCGGTGGAGGCCGAGAGCCACGGCGTCGTCGCGTCCGTCGATACCCGCGCCCTGGGGATCGCCGTGGTGGAACTCGGCGGCGGCCGGATGCGCGAGGAAGATACCATCGATCATGCGGTCGGCATGACCGATCTCGCCGGCCTTGGCGCCAGGGTCGGGCCCGGCGACGCGCCCCTTGCCGTCATACACGCCCGCAATGAAGCCCATGCCGATCGCGCCGCGGTGGCGATCCGTGCCGCCTTTACGATCGGCGACGGGCCGGTTGATGCCTCGCCGGCGGTGCATGAGCGCATCGGGGTGCCGGACTGAGGTTTCAGGCTTCGCAAAACGGGCCGTTTTGACGATCAACGGCAGTCCACGTCTTCGGTGAGTTGCCATGATAAAAGGGGACTGAAATGACCAATGACTTCAGCGACAAGGTGATGATCGTCACCGGTGCAAGTTCCGGGATCGGTCGCGCCGTCGCGAGGCTGTTCGCCGCCAAGGGTGCGCAACTGGTGCTCACGGCGCGCAGCACCGAAAAACTCATGGCGCTGGCGGAGGAACTCGGCGGCGAACCGTTGGTGGTTTCTGCCGATATGACGCAGCCGGCCGAAGTGGACGCGATGGTCGCCGGCACACTCGACCGTTTCGGGCGGGTGGATATTCTCTTCGCCAATGCCGGTACCTATGTCGCCGGTGATGTTGTCGACGGTCATCCGGACCACTGGGACGCTACCATTCAACTCAACGTCAACAGCGTCTTTCGCGCGGTTCGCGCCGTGCTGCCGCAGATGATCGAACGGCGCAGCGGCGACATCGTCGTCACAAGTTCGATTTCCGGCCATCAGGCGATTCACTGGGAACCGGTCTACAGCGCTACCAAGCATGCCGTTCAGAGCTTTGTCTACGGCGTGCGCCGTCAGATAGCACCGCACAATCTACGGATCGGATCGCTCGCCCCGGGGATGGTTCTCAATGAACTGTGGGGTCTGACCGACCCGGCGGAGATCGAAGCGCGGGTCGCGGCCCACTCCGGTCTGCGCTGCGAGGATGTGGCGGATGCCTTGCTCTTCATGTTGACGCGGCCGCCCAACGCAACGGTCCGTGACCTGGTGCTGCTGCCACAGAATCAGGACCTCTGACCGGCGGCAGCGGGCATGCAGTTGTCGACTGTATGCTCCACAAGCGGCGTCTTGCCTGTGGACGAGGGTGGATTTGTGCGAACCGACTGAAAGCCAGATGCAAATCCGGATTGTCGATGTGTTCAGGATCTATTCTCGACGTAGTGATTCCCGCAGGAAACGTGCCAATGGGCCGATTGTCTCGAGACACGGTCTTGCAAAAGGGTGACGGATCGACACGGAATAGTGTCGACGCGATTTGCCATCCTGATCAAGCGTTTGGAGTTTTCCCCCGAAAGGACCAAAGGGAGTTGGCGTCAGGCCACGTGATCAGAGCGTGTGGGACGCCTCGACCAACGCGCGCAGCTTGCTGCGCGTGATGTCGAGTGGCACGTGCCCAAAGCCGCATTCACTGGTGAGGATGAGGCGTTCAGGGGGGAAGTGCTTCAGGGCCGGATCAACCCGATGGCGGATGACGTCGATGGTCTCGATCTCGTCCCGTCTCTGGTCGATGACGCCAAGCGCAAGGTCGCCCTCAAACGCCCAGATATCCCAGAGCTCCATCATGTCGTAGTCCAACGTGCAATGCTCGAGGGACACCTCGTCGATCTTGAGCTTCCGGAACGCCGGTGCCAGATCCATGTATTTTGTGAAATAGACGCGCTTGCGTCGTGGATTGCCGCCACACACGTGCACCCCGACACGGACGTGGTCCGGCAACGCGTCGATCATCTCGTTGAGGATATCGGCGCTCCACTCGGCGTTTTCCGGTGACTCGGTCCAGCCAGGCTCGTCGAACTGAATCTCGGTGCAACCGGCCGCGGCCACGTCGTTCAGCTCTTCAAGGAGAACCTTCGCCCAGGTGCGGGCCAGCGCTTCGTCGTCCGGGTAGAGGTCCTTGCGTTCATTGGAGCTGAATCGCGCCAGCATGTATGGGCTGGTGACCGTTTGCTTCACCCGCACGTGGTCGGGGGCGACTTCGCGGGCGAGCTTCCAATTGTGCGCCAGATTGAAGCGCGGGTTCACGATCTCGTCGACCACCCGCGCACATTCGATGGAGAACTCTCCGGTGCCGAAGGTGAGCCGGGGCATATCCTCGAAGGAGATGCCATCGACCCGCTTTTGATAGAAGTAGTACATGTTCTCGCGGTAGGCCTCGCCATCGGTGATGACGTCGAGACCAAGGTCGGCTTGGTCCTTTGCCGCCCAGCGCACCATGTCGTCGACTTCTTGCGGCGACAGGGTCGGCTTTTTCATGGTGTCGGTAACCTTGTGCGGGCGCGGATAGCTGCCCACGACTGTGTTTCTGTATGGCATCATGTCAGACCGGGTTCAGCCCCGCCTCGGCGCGGGCTTGGTTGATGTGGGCGCGAACGCCGTCGGCGAGCGAACGCGGGGTGAAGTCAACCTCGTCGATCAATCGCTGGCCGTGCTGCCAGTCGATGAGCGGCGTCGTCGGGCGGGATTCATCAAATGCGATGTCCGCATCCGGAATCCACTGGCGGACGGCGGCAACCAGTTCGTGGGCGGACGCGCAGGTGCCGCCGTTGTTGTATGCGAAATGGGCGAGTTCGGGCTTCAGGGACAGCCGGATGATTTGCTCGGCGCAGTCATCCTTGTAGATCCAGGTGTCGCGCGTGTCGGCCGGAAACGGCAGTTCGGCGGGTCGCCCCACCGCCGGGTTTGAAGCAAACGCTTCGGCCCAGAGAAGGGAGCCGCGCTTGCGACCATGGCCGAACACGATCGCCGGCCGGACGCAGGCGAAGCTGACGCCATGCTTTTGAGCGTACTTGTCCGCCATGAACTCGTTCAGGATCTTCATCGCGCCGTAGGTGAAGTGCAGGTCGGAGGGCGCGCAGAAATCGTCCTCGGTGACAGGCCGGTTGCCATACGGCTTCTGCGAACGGCCATAGACCGTTTCGCTGCTCGTAAACACGAGGCGTTTTAGTTTGTGGCGCACCGCCGCCTCAAACATGTGCGTCATGCCGAGCACGTTCACCCGGACCCCGAGTGGCGGGTCAGCTTCGACCTCCGCGCTCATGAGGTAGGCGAGATGGACACAGTGGGTGATGTCGGGGTGCTTGTCGAAAACGGCTTCGACGGCGCCAGCATCGGCGACGTCCATCGCCTCGACGGCGGTGCCTTGCAGCCGCGAAGCGACGCCCATGTCGGCGTCGACCTCTCCGATCACGACGGGAATGCCGCGTGCCAAGAGGTTGTCGACGACCGACGCACCGATGAACCCCGTGCCGCCCGTGACCAGGAACTTCACGTTTGCCTTCCCTCCTTCGAATCTAATCCTGAGTTTTCGAACCGGATTTCATTCAGCCGAAATAGGTAATCCCCCAGTGCGTTTATCGGAATGAGGATCGAGGATGGCGTAAAACCTTGCGTCTGATTCCCACAGAAAAACGCAAACGTCTCAGTCCCAGAGTTAACTAAAGTACAACTTCCCCTCTTTGAGTAGTATCCGGACCCATCCTCGGCTCCAAGAAATGCAGGGGGCGAATGGAGGCCGCCAAGACGGTATCCACATTTTTGTAGGAGACGCAGATCGAACCGATTCGGATTGACGTGTTGGTAAGTAGGTTTCTCAGTGCTCACTCCTCAAAGTTGGATGCTATTTTACACGGATAGCATGGAGACGGTCAGAAAACCTTGCTTGCGAATTCCCATCTGCCTTGGGATGCAGTTGTCAACTGTATGCTCCACAAACGGCATATCGCCTGTGGATGAGAGTGGAAATCTGTGCGAACCGGCTGAGAATCAGTGCGAATCCGAGTGCCGATGAGTTCGGACTATTGTCGACGGGATGATTCCCACAGGAAACTTACCAATGGCACGACACCCCCGGGTTCCCCGACCGCTGAGTGTTCAGCCGAAAGGTCGTGAAGCGAAGAGGTATCAGCTCAACCAGCTTCGCGGATATGATCGAGCAGTTTCACCTTCTGGACGACTGAGCATGGTCCCGCGATATGCCATTGTTGTTTTCTGGTCCGAAGAAGACGGGGCCTGGATCGCCGACGCGCCCGACCTGAAATCCTGTTCGACCCATGGCGAAACAGCGGAGGAAGCGCTTGCGGAGGCGCAGGTCGCAATCGCGGGCTGGCTGGAGGTGGCTCGTGAGCAGGGCCATCCGATTCCGGAACCTCGTTTCGGCCCGCATCTTGACGCCGCTGAATAGTTCCCAAAAGCCAACCGCCGCCCGGAGGGGAGCCGGGCGGCGGTGGTGTAGGACTGAAGGGCGCTGCTAGCGGGGTTGGCTGGGTCGCGGCGCCCGACGAGTGGGGGCTCGCTCAGTCCGTAACAACGATCCGGGTGTTCCACTTGCCGTAGGTCTCAACCAGCTCGAAGAAGGTCTCGGCGTTGCCCTGAGCAAGGCGGACGCAGCCGTGGGAGGCCGGCTGGCCGAGCTTCGAGACGGCGTTGGTCCCATGAACCGCATATCCGCCGACGAAGAAAACCGAGTGGGGCATCGGCGCGTCGTTGTACTGGCTGGACTTGTGGTCCTTGGAGAGCCACTTGGCGCGCCAGGCGCCGGTCGGGGTCTCAAAACCGGACTTGCCGGTGGAGACAGTCCACGTGGCAGTGTGGCGCTTGCCGCGCTTGTCGGTGACCTCGACGAACATCATCTGCTGCGAGAGCGACACCGTTGCGACAACTTTGGACTTGGGCTTGAAGGCGGAAAAGAGACCAGCTTGGCTTGGTGTCGCAAAGCCGATCGCGGCGATGGCGAAAGTGGCGGCTGCGATGATCTTGGCGAAGGTCTTCATTTTCATTCCCCTGAACTTGTCGGGCGCTGCCCGTGTCGTTCGATGACCTGAATATGGGCGAGGGTTGTCCGATGCGCAGTGACGGGTGTCACAAAGACAGGGTTCCGGAGTGACAACGGTCACATCCGGGCTCGGCAAAAGGAGAAGCAGGGAGATAGGTTCAGGCGGCCGGCAGCCTGCCGAGAAGCTCTCCCCGCGTCACCGGATCGACGAAGGCAGCCTCGATTGCAGTGCGGGTGATCCGTCCGAGCGCCGATTGGCCGAGTGTCTGCACATCGCTCACCACCTCATATTCGTGACCGAGGGAGGTGTGGAAGAAGGGTGGATCATCCGAGTTGACGGTCACCCGGACACCGGCGTCCATCAGCCGCCGGAACGGGTGCGCCGCAAGATCGGGATAGAGCCCCAGGGCGACATTCGAACTCGGGCAGAGTTCCAGTACGACGCCCTCTTCCACTAGCCGGTGGACCAGTGCTCGGTCCTCGATCGCCCGCACACCGTGCCCGATCCGCGCAACCGCGAAATGATCGAGGGCTGCACGAACGCTTTCGGGCCCCTCGAGTTCGCCGGCATGGGCTGTCAGGCCGAGACCGGCCTCCCGGGCAATCCGAAAGGCTTCGGCGAAGTCGCCCGCGTGGTGTTGCGATTCGTCGCCGGCGAGTCCGAAGCCGGTGATCCGCGGATGCGGGTTTGCCGCCGCCCAGCCCGCCAGGGCACGAACGGGTTCCGGTCCCAGATGACGGATGCCGGTAACGATCATCCGGCCGACGATACCGGTCGCCGCCTCGGCTTCTGCGATCCCGTCGTCCAGACCGGCGACATAGTCGTCGATGGCTACCCCGTATTCGGCGGCGATATCGGGAGCGATGAAGATCTCGCCATAGATGGCGCCGGCGGCAGCAAGCGATGTGAAGTGGTCCAGGGCCAGAGCTCTGAAGTCGTCGCGTGTCCGGAACACCGACGATACTCGGCCATAGGCATCGAGAAAGCTGGCGAAGTCGTGCCACGCGTAGCCACCGCGCCGGTCGAGGAGTCCGTCAAGATCGACGCGGTACCGGGTCGCAAGCCGCTGCACCAGGGCCGGATTTGCCGCTCCTTCGATGTGGCAGTGAAGCTCGGCCTTGGGAAATGCTGACCTCACAGAAACGACGTGCCGTGCGGTCCGGGCGCCAGGCCCAGATGAGCGGCGACAGTTTCGCCGACGTCGGCGAAGGTCTCGCGCCGGCCAATCGGCCCGTCGCCCAGGTCCGGACCGAAGGCGAGGATCGGCACATGCTCACGGGTGTGGTCGGTCCCCATCCAGGTCGGATCGTTGCCGTGGTCGGCGGTAACGATGAGGAGATCGCCGGGTCGCAGGCGGTCCTCGAGTTCCGGCAGGCGGCGGTCGATGGCTTCCAGTGCCGCCGCATAGCCAGCCACGTCACGGCGATGTCCGTAAAGCGAATCGAACTCCACCAGGTTGGTGAAGATGAGATCTCCGTTTCCCAATCCGTCCAGCGCCGTGAGCGTCTCGGTGAACAGACCGTCGTCGTTGGGCGCCTTGAGAACCGTGGTGATGCCGCGATGGGCGAAAATATCGCCGATCTTGCCGACTCCGATCACCTGGCGTCCCACGTCGACACACCGGTCACACAGCGTCGGTTCTGGCGGAGGCACAGCATAGTCGCGGCGGTTTGGGGTGCGTACGAAGTTGTCGCGACTGTTGCCGACGAAGGGTCGGGCGATGACTCGTCCGATATTGAGGGGATCGACCAGCCGCCGGGTGATCAGGCACAGCTCGTAGAGTCGATCCAGGCCGAAGCTGTCTTCGTGGGCGGCAATCTGAAAGACCGAGTCGGCAGAGGTGTAACAGATTGGCTTGCCACTCCGGAGGTGCTCCTCCCCGAGTTCCGCGATGATCTCGGTCCCGGAAGCGTGCTTGTTGCCCAGAATACCGGGGAGTGCGGCTTCCCTGGTCATGGCGTCAGTGAGTGCAACGGGAAACGTCGGGACCGTTTGCGGAAAGTAGCCCCAGTCAAACAGGACCGGTACCCCGGCAAGCTCCCAATGGCCCGAGGGGGTGTCCTTGCCCTTCGACACCTCGACGCCGTAGCCCCAGCGCCCTGTTGGTGGTCCGCCATGCCCCAGCGACGGGATCGGTGTGTCGATGGAGGCAGCGCAGGCCGGACCAAGGCCGATCCGGTCGAGATTCGGCAGGTGAAGCGGACCGTCCCGCAATCCGGCCCGATTGGCCTCGCCGCCGGCACAGGCTTCAGCGATATGGCCGAGGGTATTGGCGCCCATATCGCCAAACGCGCCGGCATCCTCGGCGCCACCGATTCCCACCGAGTCAAGAACAAGAAGGACGGCACGTCCCATGTTGGTCTCCGAGATCGCTTGCGCCCAAGCATAGGAGGAGCACCGGATTGTGGATAGGGCACGGGTTCCGGCGACGAACAGGGGACAACCACGCTTCAGCGACTGCTACGCGTTGTAGCAGGCTGTGGATGCCGGTTAGGTTAGCGCCATCAGGATCATGTAGTTGCTGGTGGTCCTCATGATTCCGGGTGCTGCGGGGGGTGGCAAACGTCGGGATCGGACCACTGGTGCAATCGGGAAGGGTTCCATGCAAGACGTCACGGTCGTCGATCATCCGCTGGTCCAGCACAAACTGACGCTCATGCGGGAGAAGAATACGTCGACGGCGAGCTTCCGCCAGTTGCTGCGTGAAATCGCTCTTCTGCTGACCTATGAGGTCACGCGGGACCTCCAACTCACCAATACGCGGATCGAAACGCCTTTAGCGCCGATGGACTCCCCGATCCTTGAAGGCAAGAAGCCGGTCTTCGCCTCGATCCTGCGGGCCGGCAACGGACTGCTGGAGGGCATGCTCGACCTGGTGCCCTCGGCCCGCGTCGCCCATGTCGGAATCTATCGCGATCCCGAGACGCTTGAACCGATCGAATACTATTTCAAGGCACCTGACGATCTGGCCGACCGGCTGGTGATCGTGGTCGACCCGATGTTGGCCACCGCCAACTCGGCCAGCGCCGCGATCGAGAAACTGAAGGAGCGGGGAGCCCGTGATATCCGCTTCGTCTGCCTGCTGGCGGCACCGGAAGGGATCGAACGGTTTCAGCGCGCCCAGCCCGGCATTCCAATCTACACCGGTGCGATCGACGAATACCTCAACGATCACGGATATATCGTACCGGGATTAGGCGATGCCGGCGATCGGCTATACGGAACGAAATAACTTCGACGGAACCGGGAACGCGCCACTCAGCGGAACAAGTCGAAGCCGATACGACGGCTGATGCCGATGCCCGCTGTCCACTGATCCTTGCTCCCGGCCTTGACGATCGGGCTGTCGCCCGCGTCGCCGATCAGCCGGTCCCAGCTGCCGCGAAGATGTAAACGTGTCCGATCGTTGACCGCATAGGACAGCCGCGCCGCCACGCCGACCGATTCAAAGCCCCCGCTCGTCTTGTACTGGGCCAGGTTTCCCGCTGCGGCTTCTTTGGCGGTCACACCATAATAGGTCTGCATGTAGTCGCTGGTGCCCCAGCTGGCCCGGGGCCCGGCCACCAGCAGAAGACGCGACGTCAACGGCGTTGCAATGTCGAGGCCGAGATCACCAACCTGGCCGTCATGGCCACCGAAGCCCTGTCGGACGGAGGCAAAGCCGCGAAACATGCCCTGGCGGGCTCCCGCAGCCAGCCCGAGCTCAAGCGAAGCGTCGATCTTCTTGGTTCCCTTGAGGCTGTTGTCATCGGAGGGCTTACGCTCGCCGTAGTATCCAAAAGACGGTGCGATAAAGAAACCGTTGGCGTTCCGGGTCTCTTGCTGGCCCAAAACCGGAAGAAAGAACCGGCTGAACTCGGCGATCGGGAATGGCACCGCGATATATTTGTCCGCGCCGGGGTATTTGGGTTTGGCAATCACCCCCACGCCGAGATTGGCTAGAAACTGCGGATCGCCGCCAAGCAGCGGGTCCTCGGCCATCGCTTCGCCGCCGGCAAGCGCCAGGCCAGCGGCCGCCAGGACGGCGAGAATGCGTGAGCGGCGCTTGGTCAATAGTCTCTCCCGGTCGGAACAAACGCGATTGTGGGTACTCAAAGTTATTAAATGCTATACGCCATTTCCCGCCGAAGCACGCGCGAAAAAACGGATCATCAGTCCATATTGCCTTCGGCAACCGACGAAAGCCAGTCGAAACCAGTCGCGGAGGAAAGAATGAAGTATGGAGCCACCTACCCGAGCCTCAAGGGCCGCACGGTCCTGGTGACAGGCGGCGGCAGCGGCATTGGCCGGTCGATTGTCGAACATTTCGCTGCACAGGGCGCCAAGGTTGGCTTCATTGACATCAAGGCCAAGGAATCGAAGGCGCTGGTTGCCCGGCTCAAACGGCGCAAACAGAAAGCGCATTTTGAGCAGGCTGACCTGGCGGACATCGATGCCTTGCGCGCGGCGATCAAGGCGATTCGGAAGGCTCTCGGGCCGATCGCCGTGCTCATCAACAACGCCGCGCACGACGAGCGGCATACATTGCAGGAGGTCACATCGGAGTATTTCGACGAGCGGATCCGGGTGAACCTGAAACACCAGTTCTTCGCCATTCAGGCCGTCGTGGACGATATGAAAAAGGCCAAGAACGGGGCGATCGTCAACATGGGATCGTCATCGTGGATGGTCGCATTTGGCGGAATGCCTGTGTATACGGCGGCAAAAGCGGGCATTGTCGGGATGACCCGTGGCCTCGCCCAAGAGCTTGGCGAGCACAATATTCGCATCAATTCGATCGCTCCGGGGTGGATCATGACCGACCGCCAGAAGGAGCTCTGGGTCACGCCGGAGGCAATTGAGCAGCTGATGAAGGATCAATGTCTGCAACGGACCCTCGACCCGGCCGATATTGCCAGGGCAGTGCTCTTCTACGCTTCCGACGAGGCCTCGGCCGTTACCAACCAGAGTGTGGTTTTCGACGGTGGTTGGCTCTAGCCCCGGCTAGCCCCGGCCGAGTCGGATTGGCCATACAGATCCCTTGGCTTTCGCACGAGCCGACCCTCTGTTATGACCCTTCGCCCTCGTTCACAGGAACCGCCCCATGTTTCCCAAGCCTCGTTCAGACCTGCGTCCCAACACGCTTGCCTTCGAGAACACGCCACTGGTCAGACCGACGGGGTTTCGCGAATACGATGCCCGATGGTGGTATGGGATCGCCGGCGACGAGAAGCCGCCGGAACTCAACCTGATGGGTGTCACGGCCCTGGGTATGGGAATCGGGACGCTGCTCGGACGGATGGACGTGCGCCGCGAGATCGTCGTCGGCCACGACTACCGGGCCTACTCGTCGGCTATCAAGACCGCTTTGACGACCGGCCTGATGGCCTCCGGCTGCCGCGTCTACGACATCGGCATGGCGATGACGCCGATGGCCTATTATGGCCAGTTCGCGCTTGATGTACCCGCCGTTGCAATGGTGACGGCGTCGCACAACGAGAACGGGTGGACCGGTGTCAAGATGGGCGCACAGCGGCCGATTACCTTTGGCCCTGACGAGATGGGCAAGTTGAAGACGATTGTCCTCGACGCCGATTTCGATCTTCGACACGAAGGCTCGTATGTCTACGTGGAAAACTTTGCCGACCGCTACGCCGTCGACCTCACTGCGCGGCCCAAACTCAAACGCCGGATCAAGGTCGTCGCCGCCTGCGGCAACGGGACTGCCGGCGCCTTTGTGCCGGGCGTCCTCGAGGCGATTGGCGCCGAAGTCATCCCCCTCGACACCGAGCTCGACTATACCTTTCCGCGATACAACCCCAACCCGGAAGACATGGAGATGCTCCATGCCATCGCCGCGGCGGTCAAAGAGAGCGGCGCCGACATTGGCCTGGGATTTGACGGCGACGGCGACCGTTGCGGGGTGATCGACAATGAGGGTGAGGAAATCTTCGCGGACAAGGTCGGCGTCATGCTGGCCCGCGATCTATCAAAGTTGCACCGCGGTTGCACTTTCGTTGTCGACGTCAAGTCGACCGGGCTTTATGCCACCGACCCGGTGCTTAAGGAAAACGAGGCGGGCACCGACTACTGGAAGACAGGTCACTCCTATATCAAGCGCAGGGTGAACGAATTGGGGGCCCTGGCCGGGTTCGAAAAGTCCGGCCACTATTTCTTCAACCAACCGATTGGCCGCGGATATGACGACGGCCTTGTCTCGGCACTCGCCATTCTCGATATGCTTGACCGCAATCCGGAAAAGTCGATGGCCGATCTCAAGCGGGCGCTGCCGAAGACGTGGGGGTCGCCAACGATGGCGGCGCATTGTGACGATGAGGTCAAATACGCGGTCGCCGATGCGGTCAAGGACACGTTCGAGGCGAAACACAAAGCAGGTGAGGCCGTCGGTGGGCACGCGATCACCGACTTGATCACCGTTAACGGCGTCCGCGTCGTGACCGATGACGGGACCTGGGGACTGGTTCGCGCTTCGTCCAACAAGCCGGAGCTTGTGGTTGTGGTTGAAAGCCCGGTCTCCGAGACGCGGATGCGCGATATGTTCGGCGTGGTCGACGCGGCTCTGCGGGAGCATCCCCAGGTCGGCGCCTACAACCAGACAATCTAAGGCCCGCCGAGAATGACCGCCACACGGTTTGGGCAGTTGCCTGACGGCAGCGATGTCCTTGAAGTGCAGATCGCCGACGGTGAGCTGACTGCCAGCATCATCACCTTCGGCGGAGTGATCAGGGACATCAGGCTGGCCGATATTGATCATCCGCTGGTGCTCGGTTTTGATGATTTGGACAGCTACTATCACCATTCGCCTTTCTTCGGCGCCCTGGTCGGCAGGACCGCCAACCGGACGGCCGGCGGCCGATTGGAGATCGGCGACAAAGTCCATCAGCTGCATCTCAACGAAGCGGGTCGAACCCACCTGCACGGTGGGGCGGAAGGCTTCGGCAGGCAGAACTGGCGGCTGGTCGAGCACGATGGTGCAAGTGTCACCCTCGGTCTCGTCAGCGAGGACGGCCACCAGGGTTATCCCGGCCGCGTCGAGGTCACCTGCCGATACGCCATCAAGGCGCCGGGGTCCTTAATCCTCGAGGCGATCGCAGTGACCGATGCACCGACCGCCGTCAACTTGGCGCAGCACTCATACTTCAATCTGGATGCGGCAGCCTCGATCCTCGATCATGAGGTTCAGATTTTCGCCGACGCCTATACTCCGGTGGATGACCAGCGGATTCCCACCGGTGAAATCCAACCCGTGGCCGGAACACCGTATGATTTCCGCAAGCCTAGACCGATACGGTGGGCGCATGATGGGCAGCGTTTTGCCTATGATATCAATATGGTGATCGACCGGTCGAAAGCCGAAGACCCGAGACCCCTGGCGCGGCTGCGTTCACCGGTCAACGGGGTCGAACTGGCCGTTCACTCCACTGAACCAGGGGTCCAGTTCTACGACGGCAACATGATGGATGTGAAAGTGCCGGGTCTCGGTGGGCGGCGCTATGACGTCTGTTCCGGCGTGTGCTTTGAACCGCAGCTGTTCCCCGATGCGCCGAACCAGCCTGACTTCCCGACGACATTGCTGTCGCCCGGGGAAACCTACCGCCAGATCACGGAGTTTGCGTTCACCCGAAGCTGATCTCGTCAGTCGCCGGTTTTGTCAGCCACAGCCGGCGCGCGACCGGTCCGAACGCGTATCGCCTTCACTTCCATGCAGCGCTATGATGGCGGCAACACTTGCCCAAGCGATCGCTTGTCAGAGCGTGAGGGACTGGAATATGAACAGTCTATTTGATCAGCCGTGGCTCATAGACCCTGTTTTTCGCAGGGCATTGCAGGTTCTAAAAAAGAAAAGTGACGGTGATTTCGAAAAAGACGAAATAGCTTTTTTGTCAAGACTGTTTAAATACATAGATACGGAAAAGGTGTCATTTAAAAGTCTTTTCGAATTTCTTTCATATTCTTTTCTCTTCAGAGAAAAATCCGTTTCGCAAATCGGTCAGGATCTTTGGATTCTCTTCATGACCAGCGAAATGCAAGCTGGTTATTTTGTCGAATTCGGCGCCTGCGATGGGCGTGTCAACTCCAACACGCTTCTCCTCGAGCGCGATTTTGGCTGGCGCGGCATCGTCGCTGAACCCAATCCCGATTGGCACGCTGATCTTGGTAAAAACCGCCGCTGTTCGATCTCCCACGAATGTGTTGCCGCGCACTCGGGTAGTGAGATTTCGTTCGATTGTGTGGTCGACCCAGCTCTCTCTACGATGACCGACCTGACGCCGGCCGACAGTCATGAACGGGAGGTCGCCAGGCGTGTTCGCGTCCCGACGATAAGCCTCAACGATCTGCTCGACAGGCACGATGCGCCGACTGTCGTCGACTATGTCTCGATTGATACCGAGGGATCGGAGTTCCTGATCCTCGAAGCTTTCGATTTCTCCAAACGGCAAATCAATTTCCTCACCGTCGAGCACAATCGCGACGATGCGAAACGACAGGACATCCTCCGGCTGATGGAGAGCAACGGCTTTCGACGCTGGTATCCGGAGGCAACCCGATTCGACGACTGGTATGTTTGCGAGGCGTGGGGGTAGGCCGGAATCATCTATTGCCTGCGTTGTTCCAAACTTTGCGAGTTCGCGCCTTCGTGCAAGATTGCCGCGAATCGAGAGCATCGGGCGTAGGACTGGAGTTGTGATGCGAGCCGAACAGCGATGGATAAGAACGATCATAATGGCCGTCGCCCTGTCGATGGGTGGCATGGTCGGTTCGGCCGCGGATTGGCGTGACGGATTCGACGGGTTGCGCGTGGGTGTTCCCCTTGCACCGAATGCGTCCTACGAAATCGCGATACTCGAACCGTTTCGTGCCTACCTTCAAGGGGCCACCGGCGTGCCCGTCGAGATCGTAGCGGTAGGCGGGTATCCGGAGCTGATCGACGCTCAGGTCAGCGGTCAGGTTAACTATGGTATTTACAGCGCAACGAGCTTTGCCACCGCCGTAGAGACCTGTGACTGCGTGGAGGCAGTGGCTGCCCCGGTCGCTGCCAATGGCGCGCTCGGCTTTTATTCCGTCCTTCTGGCAAGAAAGGGAAGCGGGATCAGAACCCTCGCTGAAGCGGAGGGGAAGAGCTTGGCGCTGACCGGAGCCGGGTCAGTCGCCGGGAACCTGATACCGATGCAGGCGCTCGCCGCGGAGGGAATCGTTCCGCGCCAGTATTTCACCCGCATTGTCGTCGAAGCAGATCCCCGGGCAGCGATCATGGCGCTTCTCGCCCGGGAGGTCGACGTGGCGGTCGGCTGGTCGAGCTTCACCGGTACGACACTGACCGGCTATGATTTTGGCGTGCTGACGCGGATGGTCGCCGATGGTGAGCTGAACATGGGGCAGGTTCGGATCATCTGGCGGTCGCCGCTGATCCCCTTCGGCCCCCACGCGATCAGCGCTGACCTGCCGCCCGAGCTCAAGCAGGCGATTGCGCGAGCAATGACCGCGATTGCCGTAAGTGCGCCGGAAGCTCTTGATGCAGTCGATAGCTACGGCTTCGGGGGTGGTGGTTTCACCACACCTGATTCCAGTCTCTATGAGATCGTAATGGATCTGGTCCGGCCGGAAGACGGTTCCAGCCAGTAGTCGGCCACCGCCAGCTGGCCCGTGCTCCTTCCTCGCTGTGATGCGTCTCGCAGCGGGCGATAATTGCACACGCTCCGAAACGGGCGTTTGCCACAAACCTTGACGCGCGATTCCCTGGCGGCGGCCGTATCTGGTTCGGAGCCTCGCGGTTACCGAAGCTCTCGAGTGGTAAACCAGCGGTTTCAGCGGGTAGTAAATGAACCCTGAAGCGGCTCACCAACAATCCCCGAAATCGCACGCTTGCGGGCGATACAATACTTAGGATTTTTTTAAAGTTAATAAGTGATTACAATATTGCATAACAATAAACCCAGGGATTAACTTAATTTCAGCGAATTCTAGGCAATTTGTCATTGGTTTTCGTCGGCGGCAAATCAAGAAGAAAGCGCCCGATTTCCAGAGTTGGAATTGTGAGTGAGGAGTCAAAAATGAAGAAGCTTGTTTTGCGCTTTGTCACGGATGAGTCCGGCAACGCCGCGATCGAGTACGGCCTGATCGCGTCGCTGATCGGCGTCGCCATTATCCTCGGTGCAACCGCTCTTGGCACCAACCTCAACAGCGCCCTCGCCGACCTGTCGGCCCAAACAAAGGGGCAGTAATCCTGACGCGATCGCCGGCCAGCGCGGCACCGGTGCCCCGGCCGGCACGTCGCATCGCATAGGTTTAAGAGATCGTCCGGCATGGTTCTTACTGTCATCTATCAGGGCCTGCTTGTTCTTTTCCCGGTCGCGATGGTCTATTCGGCCGCCGCCGATGTGCTCACCATGACCCTGTCAAACAGGATTGCTCTGCTTCTCGCCGCCGGCTTTGTGTTATTGGCGCCCTTGACGGGCATGGATTGGATCGCGTTTGCGATGCACTTTGCAGCAGGTGCCGCCGTCCTTGCGGCGGGCTTTTTACTGTTCGCCCAGGGCTGGGTCGGTGGGGGCGACGCCAAGCTGGCTGCCGTCATCGCCTTGTGGCTCGGCTGGGACCATACATTGTCATTTATCGGCCTTTCCGCGTCATTCGGGGGGCTGATGGCGCTGGCAATCCTGTCGTTTCGCGGATCCGTGCTGCCGCAGGTCGTACTCCGCCAGCCATGGGTACAGCGATTGCATCAGGATAAGGCCGGAATTCCCTATGGTGTGGCTCTGGCCGTTGGAGCCCTGGCGGTTTATCCGGATACGATCTGGATGAAGCTATCAGCCGGTTGAGAGTCGACCTGCTGACGGATTCAATGCACCGGGCCGGGAGAACACCCATGCGTCCTGCCGATCGCCGGCCGCTTTGATTACGCCTCGAACCCTCAAACGGAGATCTGTGTGCCCGATTGTCTCGTCGCCGACCCTTCCACCTCTTCTCTGCCCGTCCATGCGGTTTCGCCCGAAACCCTGGAGCCTTTCCTGGCAGGTCCAGGTGCGGGCGCGGCAGAATGGGTGGCAGCCGCGGGCTTCAAGGCTGCTGCTGGATCAATTCTGGCGCTCCCCGGTCCCGAGGGGCGCCTCTCCGGCTTCCTGTTCGGCTTGGGGCCACAAGCCGACCGGCCGCCATTGCTCGCCGGATTTCTGGCGACACGCTTGCCGGCCGGCGTCTACGGGCTCGAATCCGGCTTCGACGATCCGGCCCAGGCGACTCTGGCTTTTGCCATGGGCGCCTATCGTTTCATACGCTACCGGGCGGGCGAGCCGGGCGCCCGCCTGGTGATTCCCCCCGGCGTCGATGCCGAGCAGGTCAGCCGGATTGCGGACGGCGTCGCGCTTACCCGCGACCTGGTCAATACACCGGCGAATGATCTTGGTCCGGCGGAACTGGCCGACGCGGTCTCGGAGTTGGCCGGCCGGCATGGGGCGTCCCTGTCGGTTATCGACGGCGAGGCTCTGGCGAACGGGTTTCCGCTGATTCACATCGTCGGCGCCGGTGCTTCCCCCCATCGTGCCCCGCGACTCATCGATATGCAGTGGGGCGACGCGGCCAATCCCAAGGTTACCCTGGTTGGCAAGGGAGTTTGTTTCGACACCGGTGGTCTGGACCTGAAGCCCGCCGCCAATATGCTGATGATGAAAAAGGATATGGGTGGCGCTGGCAATGTCATCGGCCTCGCCCACCTGATCATGGCGACGGGCCTGCCGGTTCGCTTGCGGGTTCTGGTGCCGGCGGTCGAGAACGCTGTCTCGGACCGCGCATTTCGTCCCGGAGATGTGTTCCGGGCCCGAAACGGCCTCAATGTGGAGATCGGCAACACCGATGCCGAGGGGCGGCTGGTCCTTGCCGATGCTTTGACCCTGGCGTCGGAGGATTCGCCGGATCTGGTCATCGACATGGCGACGCTCACCGGCGCGGCGCGGGCGGCTCTGGGGCCGGATATTGTGCCCGTCTACACAACCGACGACACGCTGGCCGGAGATATTGCCCGCCACGGCGACAGGGTAGCCGATCCGGTGTGGCGGATGCCGCTGTGGCCGGGCTACCGGTCGATGCTCGACTCCAAGGTCGCCGATATCAACAATGCCGGAGCATCGCCATTTGCCGGTTCGATCACCGCTGCTCTTTTTCTGTCGCGGTTCCTCCCCGAAGAGATAGTTTGGCTCCACGCCGATATCTTTGCATGGAATCCCATCGCCAAGCCGGCCCGGCCGGTTGGCGGCGAAGCCCAGGCCATCCGAGCGATCTATGCAATGCTGTCTGAGCGGTATCGCCCTTGAACCAACCGCCGCCCGTGGCATAAGTAGGTTCGGTCCCGTAACGAATTGTGTCGCGAGCTATGCCGGCCGAGATCAGACCCAGCCAGGCGCTTCAGCTTTGGCATGACGTGACATTCGATCTGGTCCGCGACGGCCGGGCCGATCTGTCCGCCCGTCAGATGGCCATTCTCCTGACGGTCTATCTTGAGCCACCGCCCCATACGGTACGCGGACTGGCCGGCCGGCTAGGGGTGACCAAGCCGGTGGTTACCCGAGCGCTCGATACCATGGGGCGGCTCGGACTGCTTTCCCGGCGGCGTGACGAGGCGGACCGCCGCAACGTGCTCATCCAGCGGACCCTTGAGGGTGCGTTGGCGATCGAGCATTTGGGCGATGCGATTGTTGCCCGTTATCGCGAATTGCCCTTGTAGAAAAAGCGATGGAGCGGCAAACCCTCGATCCGCGTCTGAACGCTTTCCGGGCCAGCCTTGCCGACACGCGGCTCGAGGGTCAGGTCGCCGCTGCTCGCTTTGTCGAAGGGACGCTGCGCCGCGTCGCGGTCACGTCAGCACCATTGCAGAATTCGTCGGAGCCCACCGCCGAATGGGGAAGCGAATTGCTCCGGGGGGAGACGGTGCGCGTCTATGACGTGGACACTGCTGGCCGGGCCTGGGTGCGCAATGAGCGCGACGGATATGTCGGTTATTGCGCCGACGATGCCCTCGGCCAACTGAAACCTGACCCCACCGATCGTGTCGCCGTGATACGGACGTTCATCTACCCCGATGCGGACATGAAGCATCCACCGCATGGTTGGCTCACGCTTGGCAGCGCGGTTGCGCTGGAGGATGGCGAAGTCGAGACTCGCGGCACCCGGTTCAGGCTCTTGACCAGCGGGGAGGGGGCGGTTGTCGCCTCTCATCTGGCCCCGCTGAAGGGAAGACACGAACCCGATTTTGTTGCGGTCGCAGAGCGGTTTGTCGAAACGCCGTATCTTTGGGGTGGGCGCACCAGCCTTGGCCTGGATTGTTCGGCACTGGTGCAATTGTCTCTGATGACCGCCGGTATTGCCGTGCCACGCGACACGGACCTTCAGGAGCAAAGTGTCGGCCAGCCAGTTGCTGTTGGAGCCGAGGCGGATCTGGCCCGCGGCGATCTGGTTTTCTGGCCAGGCCATGTCGCGATCATGGTCGACGCCGAGCGTATCGTGCACGCAAGCGGTCATCACATGCGAGTTGTCATCGAACCCCTGAAAACAGCAGCCGGACGAATTGCAGAAACCGACAGACAGCCCACGTCGGTCCGGCGCCAATGAACTGCTGACCGCAGCGCGAGTTCGCCGATTCGGATGATCGCTGTGTAGTCTCTCCATCGGCCGCACTTGTCTTGCCGCACAGGCTCGTCATTTTTCTTGCGCAGATCTGCGACTATGCTACGCCGATTGCCCTTTTTCAGCCGAGCCACGCCACCGTGATCGCAGACAATCCGGAATTGCCGCAGCCAGACGCGGCTTGGACGCTCGACCGTCTCATGGCGCGGTTGAAAGACCGGTTTGCCAGCCGGCTGGGACCGGATTTGTGGCTTGTCGCGGAAACCCGGCTGCAGCGGCACTTTCCCCGTTTGTTCAGTGGGCTGCGTCAGCTCTACGGCGACCAGTATGATTTCTTTTGGCACCTTGAAGAGATCGTGGCGACAGCTCTGTCCGGCCTGGCCGAACGGTCCGACGGATTGCGTGCGCGTGATATCGAAGCCGAAACCGAGGCTGCGGCCGGCCGACCCTGGTTCATCAGCAATGACCAGGTCGGGGCGGCCGCCTATGTCGACCGCTGGGCCGGGACGCTCGCCGATATCGAGATACGCATCCCCTATCTCAAGAAGCTGGGCGTCACCTATCTGCATCTGATGCCCCTGCTGAAGGCACGTCAGGGCGAGAACGATGGCGGCTACGCGGTATCCAGCTATCGCGAGGTCGAGCCGAAGCTCGGAACGATGGAGGACTTGACCAGCCTGGCCGACACGCTGCGCGGCGAAGGCATTCGATTGTGCCTCGATTTTGTCGTCAACCATACCGCCGACGATCATGACTGGGCGCAGAAGGCGAGACAGGGCGACCCCTGGTATCAGGGTTACTACCGGATGTATGACGACCGGACGATACCCGACGCCTATCAGCCGACATTGCGCGCGATCTTCCCTGATCGCGGCGGCGAAAACTTCCGCTGGAATCCGACGTTCGGAAAGTTCGTCTGGTCGACTTTCTATCCTTATCAGTGGGATCTGAACTTCGCCAATCCGGCCCTGTTCCGACAGATGCTGGAAGAAATGTTGTTTCTGGCCAATCGGGGGGTTGAGGTGCTGCGCCTCGACGCGGTGCCGTTTCTGTGGAAGGAGATCGGTACCAATTGCGAAAACCTGCCCCAGACCCACACCCTCATTCAGGCCTTCAATGCGTTGGCCTGCATTGCGGCGCCGTCCCTGGTGTTCAAGTCCGAGGCGATCGTCCATCCGGACGAGGTGGCGCGCTATGTCGGCACGCACGAGTCCCAACTCAGCTACTTTCCGATGCTGATGGTGCTGTTGTGGGAGACGCTGGCAACCCGGGACACGAGGTTGCTGCGCCATGGCCTGGCCAAGCGGTTCCGGCTCCCGCCGGGCACCGCGTGGGTCACTTATCTGCGCTGTCACGACGATATTGGCTGGGGCTTCGCTGACGAGGACGCCGCCGAGGTTGGTATCAACGGTACCGACCACCGCCGCTTCCTGAACGATTTTTTCACCGGGTGCTTTCCCGGCAGCTTTGCCGAGGGGCTGGCTTTCCAGGAAGATCCGCGCACCGGCGACGCCCGCGTCTCCGGCACGGCGGCCAGCTTGTGCGGTCTGGGTAGGGGCGGAGAGGAAGCCGATCTCGCAATCGCACGCCTGATCATGCTGCACGGGCTGATTTTGACGATTGGCGGCCTGCCGCTGATCTATCTGGGCGACGAGGTCGCGATGACCAACGACACCGGCTATCTGGCTGACCCGGACAAAAAGGCCGACAATCGCTGGGCCCATCGTCCGCCAACCGATTGGCAGTCGCAGAGCGACCTGCTTGCCGATCCGGACAGCCCGGCTCATCGCGTTTATGCGGGACTGCTGCGCCTGATCGCCTTGCGCAAGGCCGAGCCGGTCCTGGCCGGTCAGGAGATGGAAATCGTGGGCCTGCAAAACACCCACATACTGGCTTTCCTGCGCGGACACGCCGATGGTGAGCGACTGCTGATCGTCGCCAACATGACGGAACGCGATCAGGCTTTGGCCGACGGCTTCTTGTCCGACCTGATCGGCGTCGGTCCATGGACCGACATTGCCAGCGAGGAAACCCTGTACCGCGAGGCCGAGGGGCTCGTGGTGAAGCCCTATCGGTTGATCGCGCTCCGGATCGCGCCCGGCCCATAACAGCGCCATACTGGCATCACACAGGTGTTGTTGCCGATCACTCGGGAGCGATGGGGGTCTCCTGATAGAGCCCCTGAAGCCACTCGCCGTCTCGCTTCAGCCAGATTTCGGAGACGAACACTTTCGGCGGCAGGGGCTTGCCCGCGTAGGTACCTTTGTAGGTGTTCTCATAGGTGATGAGAGCGACCGTCGGCGCAAGCAGGGTGACTGTTGAGGGCGAGAACGCCGCCTCCTCGACGGCAAATCCGTCCAGCCCGTCCAGCTGATCGCTCGCCTGCAGGGCGCGGCCATAGTAGGTCGTTATGCTCAAATGGTCGGCGGTCATCATGCTGACGATCGTCGCCCGATCGTGAGTTTCGAAAGCAGCGTTCAACGTGTCCTTTGCCGCATCGAGTTCTGCCTGAAGGGCAGCGTCGCCGGCATGTCCCCAAGCTCCCGACAGGCTGACGGCAATGGCGGCGATGAGAATCCTCGGAAAACGCATCGGAACACTGCTCCTCTCGGTTACCAACGGGCTTTGTTTTGGCGCGTGGGCATCGGCTTACGCCATGAGAGAAGCGGGCTAGCGGCGCATTGCCCTGCCCACTTCCCTTGCAAGCGCGGTCACTTCCTCCGTCGCGACACCGCGGGGCTCGGTTTCCATGACGGTTCGCCCGGTCCCCATGCTCGCGGGAAAGGCGACCCGGTTGCCGATCTGGGTGTCAGCGACCTGATACCCAAGGCCGCGGGCCGCCGCAGCCATTTCGCCGCTGAGCAGCGCCCGCCGAACGACCCGGTTCAGCACCAGAAGCGCCGGATTGCCTTCCTTGGCAATCATTTGCAGCGTTGGATCGGTTGCCCAGAGATCGACCGGCGTGGGCTGGAGGGGCACCACCACCAGATTGGCGATCTCGATGGCCGGTCGCATCTCGGTATCGGTTTTCGGTGGCGTGTCGATGACGACGGCATCATGGTCACGGACAAGGTGCCGCGCCTCGCGGCGGACGCCCCAGCCGCTGGCCGTGCGGAAGGCGAGATCGATGGCATCGTCTCCGAGCCGATCCTCGCGGCGCTCGAACCATTGTCCAAGGCTCCCTTGCGGATCGACATCGATGACAGCCACCGACTGACCGCCACGGGCCAGGGCGACAGCCAAATGGGCAGCAACCGTGGTTTTGCCTGAGCCGCCTTTTTGTTGGGCAAGGGTGATAATCGTGCCCGACATGGCAGGGTCCTTCTCAGCCGGGGCGGTTGGTCGGTAGTCGCACCGTTGCGACTGACCATACGCTTAGTGTCCGCGGACAAATAAATGAATCTCCGATCACCCGAAAAAAACACCTATTCAGTCAAGCTCGGTGCCGTTTGCGCAGCAGTTATTTCGCCACGGACCCTTAGTGTCCGTGTGTGACGTTTCTGTCGCAGTCTTCGGTCGCCGAAGGAATCACAGCAACGAGTGTGACCGAAATCTCCTGGAATCGCTTCCCACAATGGAGATTCTACCGGGAAGGCTCCGGTCTGCAAATCCACCCGGCGCTTCAAGGCGGTCGACAACCGGGTTTTGTCGCGGTAGGTCGGCAGGATGATATCCTGGATCGCCCTTGCCGTTGCGGCGCTCATCGTTGTCGCCCTGATCGTGCTCTACAATCGCCTGGTCCGCAGCCGGCAAATGGTCGACGAGGGGTGGAGCGGTATTGACGTCCAGCTCAAGCGGCGGGCCGACCTGCTTCCCAACCTTGTCTCTGCCGTCAAGGGCTATGCCGCCCACGAGAAACAGGTGCTTGAGCGCGTTGCGGCGCTTCGAACCCAGGCGGCGGAATTGCCGGAGGATGACGTTTCCGGGCGCGGTCGCATCGAAAGCCGCCTGTCGGTCGCGATCGGGCGGTTGATGGCCCTGGCCGAGGCGTATCCTGATCTGAAAGCAAGCGACATTTTTCTCGAACTTCAGCAGGCGTTGAGCGCGGTCGAGGACGATATCCAGATGGCGCGGCGCTACTACAACGGCGCCGCCCGCAATCTCAACGTTCTGGTCGAATCATTCCCGAGCAACCTGGTCGCCGGCCTGTTTGGCTTCCGGCAGCGTGACTTCTTCGAGGTCGGCGCCAGCGACCGGGACGTACCCGCTGTTGATTTTGACGGAGGTGCCTCGTGAAGGTCCTTGCCGCTGCTGTGGTGATGATCGCGGTCGCCGCAGGTTTGGCGGTCGCCGAAGAGAGAATCGTCAGCTTCGAGTCGGACGTCGTGGTCATGGCCGACGGCGTTCTCGACGTAACCGAAACGATTACTGTTGTTGCCGAGGAAGATCGGATCAAGCGAGGCATCTTCCGCGACTTTCCGCTGACTTTTGTCGACGATGACGGCATCACCCGGCGTGTCAGTTTCTCGATCCAGGACATCACCCGCGACGGTGCAGCGGAGCCGTATCACACCGCCAGCAACGCCAACGGCATTCGCATCTATATCGGCGAGGAAGACGTCCTCATCCCGGCCGGGACCTACGCCTACAGCATCCGTTACGAGACCGGTCGGCAAATTCGCTTTCGCGACACCGAGACGGAGTTGTTCTGGAACGTCACGGGCAATGACTGGGCGTTTCCGATTGATGCTGTGACCGCACGGTTTGCGTTACCCGACGATCAGCCGCCGGTGCGATGGACCGCGTTTACCGGGCGCTTCGGCGATCCCGGCGACGCTTTCACCGGATCGGTCGCCGGGGATGGCCAACTGACGGTTACAACAACGGCACCGCTGGCGCCGAGAGAGGGGCTGTCGGTTGCCATCGAGATACCGCCGGGCCTGATCGCCTCGCCAAGCGGAGCGCAAGCGTTCGGGTACTGGTTCCTCGACAACCGTCGCTTTGTCCTGGGTGGCGTCGGTTTGATCGGCGTCCTGATTTTCTATGTTTTCATCTGGCGCGCTGTCGGTCGTGATCCACCCAAAGGCACAATTATCCCCTTGTTCCATCCACCAGACGGGATTTCGCCGGCGCTGGCCGGCTATGTCCGCGACTTTGGCTGGCGCGGCGGCTGGCGCGAGTTCACTGCCGCGGCTTTGTCCCTGGCCGTGAAGGGGCTGATGGTTTTCGATGATTCAGGCGAGGACATCGTCCTGTCCCGGACCGAAGCCGACTTGCCCGCCAAGGGTCTGCCTCCGGGCGAGAGCGCAATCTACCGCTGGGTCAAGGGACGCGGCGGCAAGGTAACCATCAACAAATCCAGCGGCAAAAGCCTGTCGTCGGCCTTCAAGGGGTTCAAGAGCGCGGTCGAAAACGAGAACCGTGGTCGCTTTTTCAAACGCAATACCGGCTACCTGATTCTTGGCTTGGCGCTGACAGCATTGGTGATCTTCCTGGTCCTGGTATTTGGCGACTTGCCGGAAGCCGAGATCGGCCTTCTGATCGCGTCCGTGGTCATCGGTGTCTTCCTCGGTGTGTTCGTGATCCCGCTTGTTCGGGCCCTGCTGGGATCACGATCGGTCGGGACCACGGTTGCGGTCGGTTTCAACCTCATTGTCCTGGTGGTGATTGGCGCCGGGTTTGTTTCCACGATCGGTGGGGTGGGCGCAGTCCTGCCGGACGGGTACGGGACCAGCCTCTTGCGGGCGATCGCCGCCAATGGATTCCCGCTGATGTTGGTCGTCGGTTTCGCGGCAATGAATGGCGTCTTCTACTACCTGCTACGGGCGCCGACTGCGGCCGGGCGCGTGGTCATGGATCACATCGAGGGGCTTGAGCTCTATATCCGAACCGCCGAATCGAACCGAATGAATCTTGTCGGGGCACCCGATCTCGACGCGACCCAGTTCGAGCGTCTGTTGCCCTATGCCGTCGCTCTCGACGCGGAAAAGCCCTGGTCGGAGGCTTTTGAAGCAGCCTTCAGCCGAGCCCAGTCCACTGATTCGGGACGGAGCGGCTATCGGCCTGCCTGGCGTGGCGGCCATGGGTGGGGCGGCCGGTCGATCGCCAGTTCGATCGCCTCGACCGTTTCCTCGGCCCAGTCGTCGTTTGTGAGCTCGATCCCGGCGCCGAAATCCTCGTCTTCAGGTTTTTCCGGCGGCGGCGGCTCTTCCGGCGGCGGCGGTGGCGGCGGTGGTGGCGGCGGCTGGTAGCTCGGTCCAGTCGTTTCAGGCGGGCGCGGTCTGGGAGGGCGTTCGTTCAATCGTCAACCAGCCGATGACCACCACGACCAGATTGACACCGGCGGTACTCCAGAAGACCGCGGCGAAGTCATCGGTCGCACCGAAGAGCGCGCTCGACACCGCCATGCCAAGCGTGCCGCCGAGCAGCTGAGCGGTCATGACAATGCCCCCCGCCTGCCCCTGCTTGTCGGGGGGCACCGCGTTCATCACCGCACGCTGTGGCGGGACGAACAGGAACGCGGTCGCCAGTCCCAACAGTAGCAAGCCGGGGAACATCCAGATGTAGCTGGCGCCTCGATCGGTGGCGATTGCGATCAGGATGAAGCCGACGCCCATGCCAGCCAGGGCAAGCAGGGTTGGCCACCGGGCGCCAAACCGGTCGGCGGCCATGCCGGCGAGCGGCGCCGTGACGACCTGCGGAGCGACAGTCGGTAGCAGGGCCAGACCGGTGATCAGCGGGTTCAGTCCGAGTACGTCCTGCAGATAGAGGGCCGTGAAGATGAACACCGCCATCTTGCTGTACTGGGCCGAAAAGATCGCCAGATTGCATCCGGTAAAGGTTGGATGGGCAAGAAGCTGGACGTCGATGAGCGGCGCCCGCTTGTTGAGCTCGAACAGGGTGAAAGCCAACAGGACGACTGCGCCTGCGGCGAGCAATGCGAGAATCGCCGGGTCGGTCCAGCCCCAGGCCGACGCCTGCATGATTGCGAAGACGATGGCTGACAGGCCGCTGACGAGCAGGACAAGCCCGACCGTGTCGACCCGGCCGCCGGATACCGAGCCGGGTGGGTCCCGCCACCGTGCCAGAACGATGGCCGCGATCGCCAGAACAATCGGCGGGTTGATCCAGAAGATCCATCGCCAGGACGCGATATCGGTCAGAAGCCCTCCGACGAAGGGGCCGAGCGCGAGAAAGGTTGTTCCCACGGCTCCGTAGACCCCCAGCGCCATGCCGCGCTGGGCGACCGGAAAGGCAAGTGTCACCATGGCCAGAGACGAGGGAAAGATGATGGCTCCGCCAACGCCCTGGATGCCGCGGGCAAGTATGATCCACCAGTCCGAGTTGGCAAATCCGCAGGCGAGCGAAGCCAGCCCGAAGATCAGGAGACCCGTGATCATCAGGGCCTTGTGACCGATGATGTCTCCAAACTTGCCCGCCGCGGCTGCCAGCCCGGCGAGGGTCAGCAGATAGATGTTGACGACCCAGTGGGACATCAATTCCGACATCGCCAGGTCAGTCTGGATCGTCGGCAAGGCAACGCCGACGACGGTCTCGTCCAGCAGGATGACGCCGAGGATTGCACCCATCGCGCCGAGGATCCACCATCGGTGAGCGGGGGCGCTGGCGCGGACGGCGGATTCCGGCG
>JAAEOR010001104.1 GCA_024222895.1 Hyphomicrobiales bacterium
CGTTTCAGCATGGCGACGGTCTTCAGGTCGACGCGGTCGATGGCGTCGACATCGTCGGTCAGCAATGCGGTGGTGCGCGCATTGGGGTCGGTCAGCGCCAGCATTTCGATCGTATCGAAGAAGCCGCGGTCGTTTGCCCAGTGGTTGGGATTGCGCGACAGTTTTGTGCCGATACCCGGCTTGAACTCATCGAGACGGTAGGCGCCACAACCGATACCCGATTCCCAGTCGATGCTGTCGCCCTTGGCCGGCATGACGGGCATGTGGTAGTCCGAAAGCGTGAACGGGAAGTCGGCGTTGCCACCCTCTAGCGAGATGACCACCGTATTCGCGCCGTCGGCCTTGATATCCTTAACCTCGGCCACCAGCGGACCGGCGGCGGAAGTCGAGCCTTCGCCGCGATGGAAATTGAGCGATGCGATAACGTCAGCTGGAGTCACTGGCTTGCCGTTGTGGAAGGTGATGCCTTTGCGCAGCTTCAAGGACCAGGTAGCGGCGTCGGCCGAGGATTCCCAGCTCTCCGCGACGCCGGGTTGAACCGA
>JAAEOR010001105.1 GCA_024222895.1 Hyphomicrobiales bacterium
CTTGTCCTCAACAGATGAAAGGGAGCACGTCCCGTATGCAAGGCAAGGAAGCGTCCGAACAAGAGACCACGACGAAGTTTAGCGTCGGAATCGACGTGAGCAAGGACCGGCTCTCCCCCGAGAAATAGGGGGAGGATTGCCGTTGCATCGTCGCGCGAACAACGGCGCGAATCGATCGCCCCTGCGATTCTGACAAAGAGCGGAGCGCCCTAGGCTCCGGCTCAGCTCTTCAGCTTGTAGCCCGTCCTGAAGATCCACCAGACGATGGCAAGGCAGACGGCCAGAAAAAAAGCAGTGGCAGCCAGACTCATCCCCACGGTCACGTCGGCAATGCCATAAAAGCTCCAGCGAAAACCGCTGATCAGGTAGACGACCGGATTGAACAACGTCACGGTCTGCCAGAAAGGCGGCAGCATCGACAAAGAATAGAAACTGCCCCCGAGGAAAGTCAGCGGGGTTATGATCAGCAGCGGAACGATCTGCAGCTTTTCGAAACCGTCGGCCCAGATGCCGATGATGAAGCCGAGCAGGCTGAAGGTCACCGAGGTCAGGAGCAGAAAGAGAACCATAAAGAACGGGTGCTGGATCTCGAGCGGAACGAAAAATCCTGCGGTTGCCAGGATGATGAGCCCAAGCACAATCGATTTGGTCGCCGCCGCCCCGACATACCCAATGACGATCTCGACGAATGAAATCGGCGCCGACAGCAGTTCGTAAATCGTTCCGGTGAACTTCGGAAAATAGATGCCGAAGGATGCATTGGAGGTGCTCTGCATGAGCAGCATGAGCATGATCAGGCCGGGAACGATGAAAGCGCCATAGCTGACGCCGTCAATATCGGTGATACGTGAACCGATGGCGGCGCCAAAAACGACAAAATAAAGCGACGTGGAAATCACCGGCGACAGGATGCTCTGCATCACTGTCCGCGCCGTGCGCGACATCTCGAAGTAGTAGATCGCCCAGACCGCGCGCCAGTTCATCGCTTGTCACTCACCAGGCTGACGAAGATGTCTTCCAGCGAACTCTGCTCGGTCTGCAGGTCGCGGAAGCGAATTTCGGCGGCGGAGAGATCAGCCAGGAGTCGCGTGATACCCGTCCGCTCCGCCTGAGTGTCGTAGGTGTACACCAACTCGGTGCCGTCCTCACTACGATCCAGACCATAGGCAACGAGCGAATCGGGAATCGCGTCCAATGGCTCCTGAAGAATCAACGTTAGTTGCTTCTTGCCGAGCTTCCGCATGAGTTCGGAAGTATCTTCGACCAGGATGATCTCACCTTTGCTGATCACCCCGACCCGATCGGCCATTTCTTCGGCTTCGCCGATGTAGTGAGTAGTGAGGATCACCGTCACTCCGGCCTCACGGAGACCACGAACCACTTCCCACATACCGCGCCGCAACTCGACGTCGACGCCAGCGGTCGGCTCGTCAAGAAATAGAATCTCCGGCTCGTGAACCAGCGCCTTGGCAATCATCACCCGTCGCTTCATGCCGCCCGACAGCGTGACGATCTTGTCGTCCTTCTTGTCAAACAGGGACAGGTCTTTCATAACCGCCTCGACCTTCGCGTCGTCACGCGGCTTGCCAAACAACCCACGACTATATGTGACGGTCGCCTGGACCGTTTCAAACACCTCAGTTGTCAGTTCTTGTGGAACGAGACCGATCTTGGAACGCGCCGCGCGATAGTCGGTCTGGATGTCATGACCGTCCGCGATGACGGTGCCGGAACTGGGCGTGACAATGCCGCAGATGATCGAAATCAGCGTTGTCTTTCCCGCACCATTCGGACCGAGAAGTGCAAAAATCTCGCCGCGGCGGATATCAAGGTTGATATCCGACAGGGCTTTGAAGCCTGACTCATAAGTCTTGGACAATTGGGAAATCGAAATAATCGATTGCATGGCGACGGAACTGTAAGGAGGAACCAATCGTCGATATGCGGTGACGTCGACGATCAGGCCAAGTACGCTCTGGGCCCTTTTTTGGCAAGGCCGTTAGGCGCGGCCATTGCACGACGCCACCGCTACCCTACACAATCCGCCGACGGACGGGACCTGCGGGGACGTCGTTGTCGAAGGAATCCCGAGGCGGCCATACCAGCTCGGCGATCACCCGGCCTTTGCATGATTACACGCCATCCTATATGGATTTTTCGACACTAGCCCTAAGTCCACGGCGATCGTCGATGTCTGTCCGCCTGCCGATTGCCGCCTGTACTCTTACTCGACGCGATCACCGACATTATGCGGTCCCTGTACCGCGAGGTAGCCTCCGGGGGCATTACCACCCGACCGCCACAGCCTGATGGTTATGCTTTGATGAGTGCCCCGACCACGGCCAACGTTGGCGAATTGCTTGAGTGGTACGCCGAGATGGGTGTTGACGTGGCGCTTTCCGAAGAACCAGTCGACCGATTCAAGCCCGCCGAGGTCTCGCCGACACCAGCGCCGACGGCGCCATCGGTTCGGCGGCCGCAGGCGATCGTGCCAACCAGCGATGACACAGCAAGGCAGGCCCGCGACATCGCCGCCACCGCTCAGACGCTTGATGAACTGCGGGGGGCCCTCGAGGCATTCGAGGGATGCAACCTGAGGCTCACCGCGACAAGGATGGTTTTTTCCGACGGCAGCCCCGATGGTCGGGTGATGCTGGTGGGCGAGGGCCCGGGACGCGACGAAGATATCCAGGGGTTACCGTTTGTCGGTCGCTCGGGGCAATTGCTCGACCGCATGCTCGGGGCGATCGGGCTCGATCGTGACGCCGTCTACATTGCCAACATCGTGCCCTGGCGACCGCCGGGAAATCGCCGCCCGACACCTCAGGAAACCGCGGTCTGTCGGCCGTTCATCGAGAGGCAGATAGAGCTGGCCGACCCGGACTTTCTGATCCTGCTCGGTGGGGCAGCCGCGAGCGAACTTCTCGACAGTCGCGAGGGAATACTGAAGCTGCGTGGCCGCTGGCGCAGCTATGAAACCGCCCGCCGACAAATCCGGGCCTTGCCAACCCTGCATCCGGCGTATCTGCTGCGCCAACCCCTCCACAAGCGCTTTGCCTGGCGGGATTTCCTTTCCCTCCGGGAAGCATTAGACGGTTCGGCCTAACGCCGTTGGAGATGTCGACAAGCGCCGAGCCGTTGCTCACGGACTTGGACATTCGCCGGCTGCCGAATCCGACAAGTGCGTCACGGAGAATGCTCAATGAAAGACAGAGAACTCTTCGCCACTGTTCGCGATCGCCTGTTTACTGCGGTGATCGGAGATGTGATGGACACCGCCGGTCACAACCATCAGTTTCTGCCGGCATCGATCCGCGCCATCCAGGAAACAATGGTTGTCGGTCGAGCCATGCCGGTCCAGGTCAACGACGTGGTTGAGGGAGAGCATGGCGACCCCTACGGCCTTCTCTTCCGTGCCCTCGACAATCTCCAGGCGGGGGAGGTGTATGTCGCGGCCGGCGGCACACCGGACTACGCCCTGTGGGGCGGCCTGATGAGCGTTCGCGCCATGCACCTGGATGCCAAGGGCGCCGTGATCGACGGGTATCACCGCGACACCCGCGAAATTCGGCAGCTCGGTTTCCCGGTCTTTTCCCGCGGCGCCTTTGCCCAGGACCAGAAAGATCGCGGCTCCATTGTCGATTTTCGCTGTTCGGTGTCGCTCAGCAACGGTACGCGTGTCGCCCCAGGCGATGTCGTCGTCGCCGATGTTGATGGCGTCGTCGTAATCCCCTCGGACTCGGTCGAAGAGGTCGTTGCGGCGGCGTTGGCCAAGGTGGATGGCGAAGACAACGTCCGTCGCATGATCGAGGCGGGCGAATCGACCGAGGACATCTTCGCCAAGACCGGCATCATGTAGTCTGGCCGAGACTCTTCGGACAGTCGTTTCGTTCAGCGTCGGTGATCCGATTCCGACATTTGCTGCCCTCCTGCGGCATCCGCCCGGCAAATGTCGGAGTCATCAGGAACCACTGGCAACCATTGATCCTGGTGGAGCTTTTTGAATTCGCTATTTGAGCGAGAGCCTGGCCGCGAACGATACTCAAATGTCAAATACGCACCGCTTGCCAATCCCGAAGGTCTATCAATGGCGTCCACGCTGATTCCCATCGCAGCGCTGCTTCTGGGTTCGTCTTTCCTGCTCATGGCCGGCGGCCTTCACGGGCTGCTTTTGCCGGTCCAGGGAACACTTGAGGGATTTTCGACCCTTGAGCTCGGCCTGATCGGCACGGGCTGGTCGGTTGGCTTCATGTCGGGATGCCTGCTTGTTCCCGTGATTGTCCGGCGCGTCGGCCATGTCCGGGGCTACAGCACGATGGCGTCGCTGGCCGCGGTCGCGATCCTGCTCAACGTCCTCATTGTCGCGCCGGGCCCATGGATCGTGCTTCGGGCACTATCCGGCTTTTGCTTTGCCGGCGCGGCGATGATTGTCGAGTCATGGCTGAATGAACGATCGTCCAGGGAAAACCGCGGAACCGTGTTCTCCATCTATCAGATGGTGGTCTTCGGCAGTGCCACGGCCGGCCAATTGCTGCTGGTGATCACTCCGCCCTCACAGTTCTTCTTCTTTGTTGTCGGCGCTATCCTCTACTGCCTCGCCATCCTCCCGACAGCCCTGTCCATCGCAGCGCATCCGCAGCCGCTCAAGGCAGCCCGGCTCGATCTCCGCGCCCTCTATAAAAACTCCCCGGTCGCCGCGATCGGCTGTTTCATGATCGGCACGGTCAACGGCGCCTTCGGTGCGTTAGGAGCGGTGTATGCCCGCAGGATCGGCCTCCCGATCGCCGACGTCGCCATTCTGATGGCCGGTGCAATGCTTGGCGGCTCGCTCGTCCAGTTCCCTCTCGGCCGCCTGTCCGACAGCATGGACCGTCGACGCGTTCTGGTTGGCGTGGCGATCGCCGCGATTATCGTCGCCACGCTGCTGTTTGTGATCCAGCCCCGGCAACCGTCGCTCGTCACCGGTCTGGTTATTCTCTTTGGCGCGTCGATTTATCCGATGTACGGGATCACGGTCGCCCACGCCAACGATTTCGCGGCGCCCGACGAATTCGTCAGGGTCGCCGGCGGACTGCTCCTGCTCCTCGGCCTCGGAATGATGCTGGGACCCGTGGCTGCATCTCTTGCCATGGATCTGGTAGCGCCAGAGGGACTTTTCGCATTTTCGGCCTCGATCCATCTCCTACTCGCGCTCTATATTATCTATCGAATGTCGCGTCGGGAGGCGACGGCGCGCGATCCCTTCCACGGCGTGCCCATCAAGGCCGTGACACCGGAGAGCGCCGCGCTGGATCCAAGGGCCGCACCACCGGACGCGGGCGAAACGGTAGCCGATATAGAAGCCGACGAAACGGCTTCCGGCGCACCGGATGGCAGCACTACGGGCGTATCCTGAGGTCGTGTATTGTCCACAGACGTCACCGTTGGGTACCTCGCCATCCCCAAGGCAACTTCTCTCGCGAATAGCCCTTGCACTTCGGGCGGATTGTGTGCCGTAATCGCCAACAAATTGGCGGCTTGGGCCGTGAAACGAGACAATGGATAGTATTGGTTGCGCGGGGGAGTCGGACAACGGTCATCAGCACGGACGCCGCTTCCAGCGGCGCAAACAGTCCATTGAGCGGGGTTGGCGGCCCGGATGGTGCATCCTCAAGCCAGTTTCTCCGGTTCATCGAGGTGAAAAAGAGCTACGACCAGAGGCAACTGGTCGTGAAGGGCTTCAACCTTGATGTTGCAAGGGGCGAATTCATCACCCTGCTCGGCCCGTCGGGCTCCGGCAAAACCACAATTCTGATGATGCTTGCCGGATTCGAGGGCGTCACAGGCGGGGACATCCAGATCAACGGCGTACCGATTACCCGCACGGCGCCTTACAAGCGCAATATTGGCATGGTGTTCCAGAACTATGCCCTCTTCCCGCACATGACCGTCGCCGAAAACCTTGCCTATCCCCTGAAGGTCCGCAAAAAGAGCAGGCAGGATGTCGCCAACCATGTCGAGGAATATCTGGAGCTTGTTGAACTCAAGGGTTACGGAACCCGGCATCCAGGCCAGTTGTCCGGCGGTCAGCGCCAGCGCGTCGCCTTGGCCCGGGCACTGATTTTCGAGCCGTCGCTGGTATTAATGGACGAACCGCTCGGCGCCCTGGACAAAAAGCTGCGGGAGCAGATGCAGTTCGAGATCACTCAACTGCACAAGAAGCTGGGGTTCACGGTCATCTACGTAACCCACGACCAGACGGAAGCGCTGACGATGTCGGACCGGATCGCTGTCTTCAACGAAGGGGTGGTCCAGCAGTGCGCAACACCCGACGTTTTGTATGAGCGTCCGCGGAACGCGTTCGTGGCGGACTTCATCGGAGAGAACAATTTCATCCCCGGCCAGATCGTGAATGCCCAAGCCGATACGGTTCGCGTCAGGTTCCACAATGGTCAGGAAGTTAACGCCTTGGCCGCTGACGTGACGGAACCGGGCGCCGAATGCATCGTGTCCGTTCGGCCCGAAAAGATGTTTTTCAAGTCGAGCGGACAGCCCTACGACGACGAGGTCACGGCCAAGTTTGTCATTCGGCACTACGTGGGAGACTTCGTGCGTTACTACTTCAAGCTCGCCGATGGACCCGAAATCACGGTCAAGGTCCTCAACGATCTGGCCGCACCGACGTTTGCCGATGGCGAAAACGCTCAGCTCATCTGGCAGTCCAATGACTGCTATGCTTTCCGGACCATTTGATCCCTACCGGCTCGGCACCGATGCCGAGCCAATACGTCAACGCAGCAAGGAAGGAGAAAGTATGAAACTCATAATCACGGCGACCAGCGCCCTGGCCCTGGTCGCGATAGCCGCCACGCCGGTCTCGTCGCAAGAAATGACCGCGGTATCCTTCGGTGGCGCCTATGGCGCGGCCCAGAAGGAGCATATGGTCGACCCGTTCATCGAAGAGACCGGCATCAACGTGCTCTTCGAGGATTACTCCGGCGGTGTCGCCGAGATCAAAGCGCAGGTCGAAGCCGGAAACGTCCAGTGGGACGCCGTCGACATCGAGGTCATCGACCTTGAGCGAGCGTGCTCGGAAGGCCTTCTCGAGGTCATCCCGCGCGACATTCTCCCACCCGGCGATGACGGAACTCCGGCGGAGGAAGACTTCTATCCGGCCGCTATCGAGAGCGAATGTGGTGTCGGTGTGATCTTCTGGGCGGTTATCTTTGCCTACAACACTGAAACCATCGAGGGTGGAAACCCGACCACCATCAACGATTTATTCGACACCAAAAAGTTTCCGGGTAAACGGGCGTTGCGGAAACGGCCCCAGGTCAATCTCGAATGGGCGTTGCTCGCCGATGGCGTTGCACCAGGCGATGTGTACGATGTGCTGTCGACCGATGAGGGACAGGATCGGGCCTTCGCCAAGCTGGCGACCATCAAGGACGACATTGTCTGGTACGACTCCTGGTCCCAGGCACCGCAGCTCTTGAATGACGGCGGCGCGGTGATGGTCCAGTCGGCCAACGGCCGGATTTTCGGCGCCATTAAAGACGACGGACGACCATTCGTTCAGGTCTGGGACAGCAACCTCTACGACCTCGACGTCTGGTCTGTGGTCAAAGGTGCACCCAACAAGGAGGCTGCGTTCGAATTCGTGGCTTTCGCTACCAGCACCAAGCCGCTTGTAGGCATGGAGGACGTCGCCTATGGCCCAACCCGGCGCTCAAGCCAACCGCTGCTCTCGCCCGGCATCGCGGATGAACTGCCGACGGCCCATGTCGACGAAGGCATCAAGGTCGACGGTATCTTCTGGGCCGACTTCGGGGAGTCGCTGGGCGAGAAGTTCAACGAGTGGCTTCTCCAATAGCGCCGTGACCGTGATGGCGTCGGTGACGTTCCGACGCCATCGCTTTCATTTGCAGTCCACAGCGCAAGCGAATGTCTGACGCCGTTGCCAGTGCCGGCCACCCGGGTCGATATGCGCCTGACCGTGAGGCCGGGTTGACACCCGCCGAGGTCAGCGTTGCTCGCCGGGACCTCAGGCGCCGTAAGCTTTCCGCTGTCCTACTCGTTTTTCCGCTATTCCTGTTCATCATCTTCGCATTCTTTGCACCGATTGCGACGATGCTGCACAGGAGCGTCTACAACCCCATCGTTGTCCAACTCATTCCAGATACGCTCGCCAGTCTTGTCGGTTGGAGCGGCGAAGGCACGCCAGACGCCACTGTCCTCACGACGATGGCTATAGACCTGAAACGGTTGCAGGCCGACCGAACCGCCGGCAAACTCGGCGAGGTGCTCAATCGGGCCCTGCCGGGCACCTCAAGCCTCGTCAAGTCCACGGCGCGCCGCCTCGGCCGGGTGGAAGACAGCGAACTTGCTGACAATGGCGCCGCGCTGCTCCTCGACATCAACGAGAAATGGGCCGCGCCGGAGCTTTGGGCCACGGTCCGGCAGGTCGGCCAAGTTCACACCGTCACCAATTTCCTGACGGCCCTCGACCTTGAGCGGACCGCCGATGGCTCCATCCGAACGCGGGAGTCAGCCCAAATCTACGTGGCGCTCTACACCAAGACCCTGCGTATTGCTCTGGTCATCACTGTACTCTGCCTGCTGCTCGGCTACCCATTGGCGTATTATCTCGCTCTCGCGCCGCCGATGACAGCCAACCTTCTGATGATCCTCGTGCTGTTGCCGTTCTGGACATCGTTGCTGGTTCGGACGACCGCGTGGATCGTGCTGCTCCAAACCAACGGGGTGGTCAACTCCGTGCTAATAGCGATCGGCGTTACCGGCGAACCTTTCGAGATGCTCTACACCGAGTTCGCCACCATTGTTGCGATGACCCACATTCTCCTGCCATTCATGGTCCTGCCGCTCTACAGCGTCATGAAGGGAATCGACCCGAGCTATATGCGGGCCGCCATTTCGCTGGGGTCGCCACCGGTCCCGGCCTTTATTCGGGTCTATTTTCCGATGACGGTGCCAGGCCTGTCCGCCGGGGCGCTGCTGGTCTTCATCATTTCGGTCGGCTACTACATCACCCCTGCCCTGGTCGGCGGCACCGATGGTCAGATGATCTCCAACATCATCGCCTTCCACATGCAGCAATCCAATAACTGGGAGCTGGCAGCTGCCCTGGGGGCATTGCTTCTGGTGTTGATTATCGCCCTCTACTGGGTTTACGACCGGCTGGTCGGTGCCGACAATCTGAAGCTGGGGTAGTCAGGTGTCGGGACCGACTCAACTCTATTTCGGCTTCTGGCACCGGGCCGGCATTTATGCGATCCGCGCCTATGCCGTCGCGGTTCTGTTTTTTCTGATTCTGCCGATCCTGATCATCATCCCGTTGTCGTTCAACGCGGAGCCGTTTTTCAGCTTTACCAAAGGGATGCTTACCTTTCAGCCGGAGGCTTACTCGCTGCGCTGGTATGATGAGATTCTGGAAAATCCCAACTGGCTCCTGGCGATCAAGAACAGTTTCATCATCGGTTTCTTCGCCACGATCGTGGCGACGGTTCTCGGAACCGTCGCCGCCGTTGGCCTGGCCAGCTCCGACATGCCTTTCAGGCGCCTGGTGATGGCATTGATGCTATCTCCGATGATCGTACCGCTGATCATCATCGCGGCCGGCATGTTCTTCTTCTACACGCGCTTCAATCTGGTCGGCACCTATCCCGGCCTCATCATCGCCCACGCGGCACTCGGGGTGCCTTTCGTGATCGTCACTGTTACCGCAACCCTCTCCGGATTCGACCGGTCGTTGTACAATGCCGGCCTCGGCCTCGGTGCCAATCCATTTCGGACCTTCAGGGACATCGTTCTGCCGTTGATTCGGCCGGGAGTGATTTCCGGGGCGCTGTTCGCCTTTGTCACCAGCTTCGACGAGGTCGTATTGGTGCTC
>JAAEOR010001106.1 GCA_024222895.1 Hyphomicrobiales bacterium
CAGCGGCTTCGAGCGTGACCCGTCGATCGAACTCGCCCAACCATCGATCATGATGGTGACCGGAGCACCTCAGCAGGGCATGAGCGGGAAGGCGATCGGGTATGGGGTGTCGGAGGGAGACACAGCGACAATCTTCGTCATAACGCCCACCGGAGCAGACGGGCTGGTCGCCGAAGAAATCATGAGCCCGGCCAAGGGTGCTGCCGCCGATCCTGTTCGACAGCGTGGAATCAAGGTGGTCCATGTCGGCCTCAAGAAGGCGTTTATCAATCGCGGCGATCGCGGCGAGGTGGCTGTCCGGATCGTCGATGGCAACGGGGATGTCGTCGAAAGCGGCACTGGCACGATCGAGTTCATGAAGGACCCTTCTGCCCAGATCTTCCCCACGAACTTCGCTCACGGCCGACAAACCATAACTGGCAGGGGATAGCGCCAGGCGAGCGGCTCGGACACACGAAAGGGACGGTCCCGATCGCCCTGATGCTGTATGATGACCAGCCCATTGGCGGAAAGGCTGGCCTGATCGGCGTCGGTATGTTGTCGACGCAGCAACTGGCCGAGATGGAATATGAAAAGCCGGAGGCGCTCAGCCGTTACACCGGCGGTCTTATCGTTCAGGACACATCGGGCGACGGTGTCCTCGATCCGAACGACGACCGCATCGTCGGCGGGGTCATCGGGCATGCCCCGGCGGGGGCCAAGGGACAGGAACTGCGCAGCCTCGTCCGGGACGGCGTTGCTTCCCTTTCGCGGTCGACGGCCGCCTTCGAACGAAGACCTGGCACGGCAATGGGTGGGGCGATCATGCTGCTGGAGTTTGTCGGAGGGGATACGCCCGGGCTGTACCGTCCGACGCTTGCCCTCCTGAGCAACCTGGATGACCCCACCAGCGCCGACGGCTCGACCTATACTTATGCGATCGTCGTGAAATAGGCGCGCCGGGGCGCGAAATGGGCACGCGGCGCCCATGAGCCTGTCATGGTCATCCAGTGCCCACGGCAGGTCAACTTTCGGTTCCCTCCCTTTGGCTTCGGGATCCGGATGCAGCCGGCTCTGACGGAATCGGCATACTGATCGCGTCGTGTTGCTCGCCACTTGGCGCTCGTCGGCACTGAATCGGGTTCCTGGCATTCGCGGCGAGCTTGTGCCCAGGGGAATCGGGTGAAGGAAGTCATTCGGTGATGAGGCTTGCCAGGAAGTCGTCGTCCCATGCGGCGACCTTTCGCCTGAGGCGGAGACTGTGTTTGCCTGGTGCCTTTCGGATGAGGTTGTGAGCCATGTGTTTGATGG
>JAAEOR010001107.1 GCA_024222895.1 Hyphomicrobiales bacterium
CCGACGGACAATGATCTGCCAACGATTGTGCTTGATCCAGGCCATGGTGGCATCGATACCGGGGCAAAGGGGCGACAGGGCGCGGTCGAAAAGAAGGTCACTTTGGCCTTCGCCGAAATTCTTGGCGAGAAGTTAACGGAAACAGGCCGCTATAACGTTTTGTTTACCAGAACCGACGACAGTTTTGTCGCGTTGAGCGATCGGGTTGGATTCGCGCAGGATCACAATGCCGACCTGTTCGTATCGATTCATGCCAATTCGTTCCGCGGCCGGTCGATTCGTGGTGCGATCGTCTATACAATCTCGGACGAGGCTTCAGACAAGATGGCAGCGGAGATTGCCGAACTGGAAAATCAGGTCGACGTTCTGGCCGGGCTGGACGTCGACGCGGATGACTCCGATGAGGTACGGGATATCCTGCTCGATCTGACCCGACGGGAAACCCACAATTTTGGAACGGTTTTTGCCCGCAACCTCGTGAAGGAGTTGAAGGCCACTACACCGATGTTCAAGGTGCCGCATCAACAGGCCAGTTTCAGGGTTCTCGAGGCGCCGGACGTGCCTTCGGCATTGATCGAGCTGGGCTTCGTTTCGAATGCGGATGACGAGAAACTGCTGCTTTCCGATACGTGGCGCAGTGAAACTTCGGTGTCTATCGTGCGGGCGATCGAAGGCTTCTTCGAGACCAAGGTAGCGCAGCGGGGGTTGGAGTGAACGGCATGTTGCACGAAAGCCACCCTGTCGCCCCGACATTCGATTGGTCGGCCGGCGCCCTAGTTTCTCCACAAAACTCGACGAACACCCGAAGACTCGGAAACGGCGGCGGCACTAGAATCGGTGACGTCGTCGATGCGCGGCGGCCGCGACGAGGCGGCCAGGGAACGAACGCGTTATGATACTACGGATCTTCGGTTACCTATTTGGGATTGGTGCCGTGTTATTTTTGGTCGTTGCTACTGGTGTCGCCTGGTTCGTCTCTGATCTCACTCAGGACCTTCCGGACTACGATGTTTTGGCGAAATACGAACCGCCCGTGATGACGCGCATCCACGCGTCCGACGGGAAGTTGGTTGCCGAGTACGCCCGGGAACGGCGGCTCTATCTTCCGATCCAGGCCATCCCCGACCGGATCAAGGCGGCGTTTCTGTCCGCCGAGGACAAGAACTTCTACCACCATTCGGGCCTCGACTATTACGCCATTGGGCGGGCGGTCATCCAGAACCTGCAGTCCTACGGCTCGGGAAAACGTCCGGTCGGCGCTTCGACGATCACCCAACAGGTCGCCAAGAACTTCCTGCTGACCAACGAGCAGAGCTATCAGCGCAAGATCAAGGAAGCGGTCTTGTCGCTACGTATCGAAGCAGCCTACTCAAAGGACAAGATCCTCGAACTCTATCTGAACGAGATATTTCTGGGACTCGGCGCCTATGGAGTGGCCGCCGCGTCGCTGGAGTATTTCGACAAATCCGTCCACGAACTGACGCTTGCCGAGGCGGCGTATCTCGCTGCGCTCCCGAAGGCGCCGAACAATTACCACCCCTTCCGCAAGCCTGAGGAGGCGATCGATCGGCGCAATTGGGTCATCGATCGCATGATTGAAAACGATTTTGTCACCCAGCAGGAGGGCGAGGCCGCCAAGGCGCAGGCGCTTGGTGTCAACCGCCGGGTCACCGCGCCACATCTTTTTGCAGCCGACTATTTCACCGAGGAAGTCCGCCGCCAGTTGGCCGAGATGTTCGGTGAGAAGGCGCTCTACGAGGGCGGGCTGTCAGTTCGGACGAGCCTCGACCCGGAACTTCAACTCATGGCGCGTGGTGCACTGATGCGGGGGCTTGTCAGGTTCGATCGCGCCCGCGGCTGGCGCCGTCCCGTGAAGCACATCGACGACATGGGTGACGACTGGGGCGTCGCTCTTTCCGAGGTGGAGGCACTGACGGACGTGGTCGAGTGGAAACTGGCCGTCGTTCTGGAATCCTCGGGCAATGGACTCAAGGCGGGGCTGCAGCCGAGTCGCCGTCCCAACGGCAAGGTCGGCGACGACCGCACGACCGTGGTTGTTCCCCCCGCACAGATGAAATGGGCGGGCAAACGGCCCAAGGTCGGCGACGTCATATACGTGTCGAAAGTGGAGGGCAGCGAGAGCGGTGCCTATGCGCTGGAACAAGTGCCGCAAATCGAGGGCGCCATCGTCGCGATGGACCCCCACACCGGCCGCGTGCTGGCGATGGTGGGCGGCTTCTCCTACGCAGGAAGCGAGTTTAACCGCGCTACGCAGGCGTATCGGCAACCCGGGTCGTCCTTCAAACCCTTCGTGTATTCGGCAGCACTGGACAACGGTTACACCCCGTCGTCGGTGGTCATGGATGCACCGATCGAGATCGATCCCGGGCCCGGTCAGCCGATCTGGCGCCCCTCAAACTACAGCAACGACTTCTATGGCCCTGCGACATTGCGTACGGGTATCGAGCGCTCGCGCAACGTCATGACGGTTCGGCTTGCCCGGGATATGGGGATGCCGTTGGTATCTGAGTATTCGCGCCGCTTTGGTGTGTATGACGACCTGCCGACCTACCTACCGATGGCGCTCGGGGCTGGCGAAACCACGGTTCTGCGGATGGTTGCCGCGTATTCGGTTATCGACAATGGCGGCCGCTCAATCAGCCCGACCCTGATAGACCGCATTCAGAACCGGTTTGGCGAAACCGTATTCCGTCACGATCAGCGCATCTGCGAACTTTGCGAGGTGGCAGAATGGCAGGGGCAGGACGAGCCGGTCATCATTGACGATGCCGATCAGGTGCTTGACCCGATGACCGCTTATCAAATGACCTCGATGCTTGAGGGTGTGGTTCAGCGCGGTACGGCAACGATCGTTTCGCGTGAGATCGACAAGCCACTGGCTGGCAAGACCGGTACTACCAACGATTACCGAGACGCCTGGTTTGTCGGCTTCTCGCCGGATATGGTCGTGGGTGTGTTCGTGGGGTACGACAGGCCCCGAAACCTCGGCCGCAGCTCGACCGGTGGCCAACTGGCGGCGCCGATCTTTGTAGACTTCATGAAGCAGGCGCTGGCCGACAAGCCGGCGATTCCCTTCCGTGTGCCGCCGGGCATGAACTTCATCCCGATCGACCGAAAGACCGGCCTCCACAGCAACGGTAACGGTGCCGGGGTGCTCCTGGAGGCGTTCAAGCCCGGAACCGGGCCGCCGGACACCTATTCGATTATCGGCTATACCGACTCCTACGGGCAGCCGCTGACTGTCGCTCCGGAAACCGATCGTGCGGTGGTCTCCGGTACCGGCGGGCTCTACTAGCCAAAGCCGCAGAAAGTAAACAGAAACGGTCCCGGCGTTGCCGGGGCCGCTTTCGTTCGAGAGCAGTCGCAGGCGACCTGTCAGCGCTTCACGCCCAGCCTTGATCGCCGGAACTAACGATCCTGCGGCGGTTGTCGTGCCTGGATTTCCCTGCTGCCACTAAACACGGCCGTATGTTGTTTGATGCGTGGTCGGCATCCGCTTTGTCGTCGCGGGCTGGGCAAGGAGACAGCTTTTGCCGCCAAACAACCCTCCTCTTAGTTGTTCAAATCCAGAATAGAATTTTAGATTGTGCCGACGAGGGCTGTAGGTCGCGGCGATATGCCCGCGAATCCGGGTCGTGGTGCCGATTTGTTCAACCACTCGGGGGAACGTCTCCCGCGAAATCGCCCAAATTACGCGCGGATGCCACCCTGATGCAGCCATGTTCGGTCGGTATCAGGATTTTCCAGAGGGGTCAGATAGTCTCGGAGTGAGTGCCACTTTGCGCACAAGACACCGAATATCCGCTTCGGTGTTTTCCCCCTGCATAACAGCGTTTATCCCTGCTACGTTCGGCATTGTCGTCGCCCCGACAGGCGGCCGGCGACGAACATGTGGGCGAAATGCGACCTTTGGGGGCGCTTCTCGCGGACAACCGAGAGAAACAAGGAGGGTCATGTGAACCGGTTCTCGATAGTCTCAACAGCGATTGTAGTGGCACTGGCAGGCGCGCCAGCTTGGGCACAGTCCGATGGTAACGAAAGCGTTCGTGCCCCCGCGGGCAGGGATCGGGCG
>JAAEOR010001108.1 GCA_024222895.1 Hyphomicrobiales bacterium
GCGGATTTCGGAGTCGGGCGGGGGGCTTCCGCTCATTCTCTATATCCGGAACGACACGATCGGAATTCCCGCGATCGCCGCTCTCTGCGCGTTGCCTGCGGTGATCGGCGTGAAATGGGCTACGCCCAATCCGATGAAGCTCAAGGCCGCCATTGAGGCGTCGCCCGATGATGTCATCTGGGTGGGCGGGCTTGCCGAAACCTGGGCACCGGCGCTCTATGCCGTCGGCGCCCGCGGCTTCACCTCAGGCCTCATCAATGTCTGGCCGGAGCGATCGATGGCGATCTCAGCGGCGCTCGAAGCCGGCGACTATGGCGACGCGCGGAGGCTGATCGCCGGAATGCAGGTCTTTGAAGATATCCGCGCGGAGGACCAGGGCGGCGCCAATGTGACCGGCGTCAAAGCCGCGCTGAGATTGATGGGCGAAGACTGCGGCCCTGCCCGGCCGCCATCGGCCTGGCCTTTGACCGACGACCAGACGAACAGGCTCACGAGCTTTCTCGAAGACAATAACCTTCTTTAGCGTCAAGCACGGCACAGAGATGCAGCCCTGACATTTGGAGAATTGAATGATCGCACCCAACGACCTCCGAGACATCATCCGGTCCGGACTGCTGTCGTTCCCCGTGACCCCCTTCAATGCCGGGGATCGCTTCAACAAGGCTGTGTTCGCCGCCCATCTTGAATGGCTGTCACCGCATCCGATTGCAGCGCTTATCGTTGCCGGCGGCACCGGAGAATTGTTTTCCCTGACGCCGGCGGAAGTGGTCGAGGTGGTCAAGACGGCGAAAGCCGCACAGCCCGGCAAACCGATCATCGCCGGTTGCGGCTACGGCACCCGACTTGCCTGCGACATGGCCGAGGGGATTGAGGAAGCGGGTGGCGACGGCATCCTGCTATTGCCGCATTACCTGATTGGCGCGCCGCAGGAGGGGATCGAGGCGCACATCCGTTCGGTTTGCGATGCAACAGCGATGGGCGTGATCGTCTACAATCGCGGGCAGTCGGTCTGCTCGGCCGAGACAATCGCGCGACTGGCGGATGCCTGTCCGAACCTCGTCGGCTTCAAGGACGGCACCGGCGATATCGACACGATCCGACGGATCACCCTCGGGCTCGGCGAGCGGCTCGCCTATATCGGCGGCATGCCGACCCATGAGCTCTTTGCGCAAGCCATTCGCGGCGCCGGCATCGGCACATACTCCTCGGCGGTGTTCAACTTCGTTCCGGAAACGGCGCTGGCTTTCTACACCGCCTTTGCTTCCGGAGACGATGCGACCTGCGAAGACTTGCTGCGCGATTTCTACTATCCGTTCGCCAGAATCCGTGACCGCATAACCGGCTACGCCGTCTCCGCCATCAAGGCAGGCGTCGCGCTGCGCGGCTTCGAGACCGGCCCTGTCCGCTCTCCCCTGACCGACCTGACCGAAGAGGA
>JAAEOR010001109.1 GCA_024222895.1 Hyphomicrobiales bacterium
AGGACCCCACCGGGCGTTGTCCGATGCGATCCCGGCGGAGCTGATCTCGTCGCTGTCGCGGCTGCGCTGGATGCGGGTGATCGCCAGGGGATCGTCGTTCAGGTTCAGGTCGGACGCAACTCGGCCTCAGGATGTCGGCGGGTACCTGAATGTTCGATATTGCGTGTCCGGCGTGCTGGAGCTGTTCGGGCCTCTCTGACGGTGACCGTGGAGCTGTCCGATACGATTGACGGCGAAGTGGTGTGGACCGAACGGTTTTCGTCCCAGATCGACGACGTCCATAGGATTCGCGCCGAGATCATTGCCAACGTGATGTCGGCACTGGAGATCCATGTTCCGATCAATGAAGCCAACTGGGCCCGCACGAACGTGCCAGAGAATTTCGACGCCTGGTCGCTTTACCATGTCGGCCTGCAGCACATGTATCGGTTCAACAAGACCGACAACGCCATTGCCGCCGAGCACTTCCAGAAGGCGATCACTTGCGAGCCGGGATTCGCCCGAGCCCATGCCGGCCTGTCCTTTACGAGCTTCCAGAACGCATTTCTGAAATACACCCGCGAACCGGACCGGGAGGTCGAACAAGCAAGGCGATTTGCCGAACGCGGCTTCGAACTCGATCCATTCGATCCGTTTGCCAATTTCAACCTGGGTCGCGTGCACTGGCTCGAGCAGGATCTGGCCGGCAGTATGACCTGGCTCGATCGATCCATCGAGCAGAACCCAAGCTACGCCCAAGGCATCGATGCCAAACCGTGGGCGGCGACAGTATGCGATCAGGGATCGGAAGGCAGGCTGCATGTCAACGCCGCGATCGGACTCAGCCCGCTCGATCCGCTCCACTATGCCATGCTCGCCACAAAGGCGCTCACCTACGTCATCGCCGGTGATTTTCCGTCGGCAGCGACGTGGGCGGAGCGGGCGGCTCGCTCACCCTACGCGCACTACCTGATCGAGCTCATTGCGGTCGCCGCCCACGGCCTGAACGGCGACGAACCGATGGCGCGATACTTGGCAAACAGAGTGCCTGCACGGCGCTCGGATGTAATCGCCGGGGATTTCTTCCGCTCGTTCCCGTTCGTCAACGAGGCGACACGGCGCCGACTTGGCGGGACGCTCATGAGACACGGGATCGAGTCGTGAGCCGTGGTCGAATGAACCGGTATGCGCGCCGCTTGACTGGCGGGATGTGCCGCGGCGTCACCTTCCCCGTCATCGCCAACTGGATCGCGATCTGATCGGGGATTACCAGTCGGACACTCCATCACTAGGTGACTTGGCACACGCCGCGCCGATCTTCTGATCGGATCCTCCGACCCTGGCCGGCGGAACGCCTCCGTTACGTCCGCCGGTCGCTGCTCAGAATTCAGCCAACCTGTTTGCGGATCTCAGTCGGCGTCTGCCCCAGCTCCTGCCGTATGGTTCGCGCCAGATGGGCGCCGTCGGCGAAGCCGGTCGCCAAGGCAACGGCCGACACTGTGGCACCGCTTTGTTCGAGCAGCCGGCGGGCCTGTTGCAGGCGAAGCGACAGATAGACGGCCTTGGCGCTCTCTTCGGCTTCGGCATGGAACAGCCGCTCAAGCTGGCGCCTTGATACACCTACATCGGCGGCGATGGCGTCGATGGGGCGTGGCCGATCGAGCGATTGCTCCATTGCAATCACCGCCCGGCGTACCCGGTCGTCGGCGTAACGACCGGCAGGTGCCGCCAGGGGAGGCGGCGTAGCGGGTGGGCGGACGCCCTCGCGGTTCAAGGTGACCACGGCGCGATGAGCGTCGGCAGGCGACAGATGGTTGGCGATCAGCTCCGCGGCCAGATCGGATGCAGCGACCCCGCCCAGTGATGTGATCCGCCGACGGTCGTGCAGCATGAGGCTGGCGCATGAAAAGTCGACCTCGGGAAAGCGCTCCTGCAACTGGTCCTGGGTGTCGACCGGGACGCAGGCCGCGTGCCCATCGAGCAATCCGATCCTGGCGAGGGTCTCGACCCCGGTCTCAACGCCGACGATCGTCACGTTCAGCCGGTCGGCAGTGCGCAGGTAGCGGCTGACCGTGTTCGACCAACGCCACAGGCGCCCGGTCAGTCTTCCCAGAACAATGACGTAGTCGAGGTCCGACGGCCAGACGAGGGAATCCATGACCGGTATCTCGATGTCGCCGTCGGAGCGCGCCGGTTGACCAGTCGGTGTCGTCAGCCGAGTCGCGCAGACGTTGCGGCCAAACGCACGAGTGGCCGCGTCCAGGGTATCGACGAGCGACGCCAGCGATGTCAGCCGGAAATCATCGAGGATGAGAATGGCGCAATGGAGGCGCCGTGGCTTCTCCGGCATCATGACTCACATCAACAGAAATGTCTGAAACATTCTTGATCATGTCATGTTTATACAGGGTTCTCTAGTCGGCGAATGATATCTTCGACGTCGGACTTGAACTGCCCAATGAGTCACAACAAGGGGATTTCTCAATGGCTATGCGAAGCAGGGGGCACATCGGTGTCCTGGCAGGTGCCTGTTCGATCGTCATCGCTGCGGCAGCGGGAACGGCATCAGTGGCGCAGGACTTCGACTGGAAGCAGGAGAGCGGTTCATCGATCAACGCCCTGCTGGTCTCTCATCCGTTCGTCGAGTCGATCAAACCGTTGGTGCCAGAGTTCGAGGCGCTTACCGGTATCGATGTCAATCTCGAAGTTCTGGCCGAGCAGGCGGCAAACGAGAAACTGCTTGCGGACCTGTCGTCCAAGGCAGGGACCATCGATGTCTTCATGACGTCGCCGCTGCAGAACTGGCAATATGCGACCGCCAACTGGGTCGCCGACCTCGATCCGTTCCTGAACGATCCGGCCTTGACTGACGGTTCCTACGACGTCGATGATTTCTACCAAGGCGTGCTCAACTCCAACCGCTGGACCCGCGAGCCGATGACCGGAATCGGTGAAGGGGCGCTTTGGGGGCTGCCGGTCAATTCCGAGACCTACATTCTGAGCTACCGCCCGAGCGTCTTCGAGGAACTCGGCCTCGAGGTGCCGGAGACCTACGCCGACCTGCTGGAGATCGCCGACAAGCTTGACGACGGTAGCGCGGAATTCGGTCTGATCACCCGGTTCGACAAGTTCTGGGACCTGCCGTATCTGACCTTCGGGACCATGTTGCAGTCCTATGGTGTCGAGATGCTCGACGCCGACGGCAACCTGCAGGTCTGCTCCGAGGCGAGCATTGCCGCCACCGACGACTTCGTTCAGCTGATCAAGACGGCGTCGCCGGAGGGTGCCGGGGCTTTCACCTGGTATGAGGCGCTGCAGGGATTTGCTGCCGGCCAGTATGCGCTATCGCTCGACGAGGCGGATCTGTTCGCCGCCGTCTATGAGGATCCGTCGCAGTCGGAGATATCCGACGATGTCGGCTATGCTCCAACGCCGCTCGGTCCGGATGGCGAGCGCAAGGCGGGCGCGTGGATCTGGTCGATGTCGATGAACGAAGCCTCTTCCAGCAAGAATGCCGCGTGGCTGTTCCTGTCCTGGGTGACGTCGAAGGACGTCATGGCGAAGACCCATCTCGCGGGCAACATGAACCCGGTACGCCAGTCAGCGTGGGAAAATCCGGATGTTGCCGCGATGGTCGATTCCTGGGGCGCGTCGCCAGGCCAGTATCGCGAGGTCACCGGGATCATGAACGAGGTTGCCGCAGTACGTTTCCCGCCGCATCCTGAGCTCACCCGGATGCTTGATCGCTGGGCCCAGGCGGTCCAGGAGGTCTACTTCAACGGGACCGACACCAAGGAAGCGCTGTGCGCCGCGCAGGCCGACATCGAGCGCATGCTCTAGTCTCACGAGCCTGAGTCCCGGCCTCCGCGGAGGCCGGGCTCACTCCCAGACCACGATCCGTTCATACTGAGATGGATTGCCGGTCGTCGGCTTTCATTCTTCGCTCCTTCCGGGCGGAAAAATGCACACACTTCTCCTGAAACCACTTTCTTCCCTTGTCGCTCCTTCCGGGCGGAAAAGTGCGAACGCTTTTCCTGAAAACGCTCTATCCAACAAGAAGAGCCCATGGGAATGAGCGCAATCTCTTGGCGCCCGGTGTCGACGCGGACGGCCTATTATCTGATGTTCGCGCCGGCGCTGATCCTCCTCCTCGCGGTGCTCTATCCTTTCGTCGACGGTGTCGCGACCGCGCTCACCGACCGCAAACTTTACCTCGAGACGTCGAGTTTCATCGGGCTCGACAACTTCATCACGCTGTTCTTGGACGCCGAATTCCGCGCCAGCCTTTACCGCACGCTCGCCTATGCCGTAGCCGTTGTGGTGATCCAGATTCCGCTCGGCTTGTTCATCGCCCTGCTGCTGAATCAGGAAGGCCGCCTCAAGTCGATCCTGAGGGGAGCGCTGGTGCTGCCGCTGCTGATCCCGCCGGTCGTTGCCGGGCTGATGTGGAAGACGATGATGCAGCCCCAGGCCGGCATTCTGAACTGGTTTCTGCAGTCGATTGGATTGCCGGGATCCAACTGGCTGTCCCATGTGGATACCGCACTCATCTCGGTGGTTTTGATCGATACCTGGGTGTTTACACCGTTTGCAGCACTGATCCTGCTGGCCGGACTGCAGTCGATTCCGGACGACCTGATCGAAGCGGCGCGTGTCGACGGTGCTCGTTCATCGCTGATCTTCCGGGCGATCCAACTGCCCTGGCTGTTTCCGTTTGTCGTGCTGGTCGCGCTGTTCCGGATCTCCGACAGCCTCAAGTCGTTCGAACTGATCTATGCCACCACGCGGGGCGGGCCGCTCAATGCCACCCGTACGCTCCATATCAGCGGTTACGAGGAAGCATTCCGTTGGTCCGCGGTGGGCCGCGCCATGGCGATCGTATTCTGCCTCTGGCTCCTGTCCTATTTCGTCAGTCTGTTCCTCATCAACCTCTGGCAGAGGCGGTCGCCGACATGACCCCATCCCGCCGCCGATTCGCTGCGCGTACGGGACGGATCATCGCCCAGATCCTGTTTCTGGTGTTCTTCGTGTTCCCGATCCTCTGGATCCTGATGATGTCGTTCAAGGAGTTCCGCGACATCATCGCCTATCCACCCCGGTTCCTGTTTACGCCGACCCTGGAGAACTATCGCGAAACGTTGTTCGGAGCGGAAGGGACCTTGCAGCGGGGCGAGTTGCCGGACTATGTCCGCTTTCTCCTGAACTCGATCGTCATCACCGGTGGCGCCGTCATCCTGTCGATCATCCTCGGTGTCCCCGCGGCGTACGCCCTGGCGAAAGGCAATATCAGAGGCCAGAAGCACATCGCCTTCACGTTCCTCTCGTTCCGCTTCGCGCCCGAGTTGATGGTGATCCTGCCGATGTTCCTGATCTACACCCAGATCGGTCTCTATGACACGTATCTCGGCATGATCCTGGCCCACCAACTGATCTGCCTGCCGTTGGTCATCTGGATCATGATGAGCTTCTTTCGCGATATCCCGGCCGGGATCGAGGAGGCGGCGCGGGTCGACGGCGCTGGCGTGTTCCTGACGCTGCGGGCGGTGGTGATCCCGATCTCGCGGCCCGGCATCGCCAGTGCGACGATCATCGCCGGCATCTTCAGCTGGAACAACCTGATCTTCGGGCTGGTGCTCGCCGGCGGCAACACCCGGCCAGTGACCATGGGCATTCTGCAGGCGATGACGTTCGATCAGATCAAATGGGGACTGATGGCCGCCGCAGCAATGGTCGCGGCCGTGCCCGGTATGGCTGCGGCGCTCTACCTCCAGCGCCACATTACCCGTGGCCTGACACTGGGAGCAGTGAAGTGAGGGATCTTGATTTAGTTTCAATCGGTTCGTGGACAATATTCGACTATATCCTGAGAGCGGATCACTACCCGGAAGAGGGTGAAACCGTCGCCCTCGACATGCCGTCCAAGCTGATACACACGCGCTTCTTCGGCGACTGTTCGGCCAATCTGGCGGCGGCCGCCGCCTCGATGGGCGTCAAGGTCGGCCTCGGGATGGTCGTTGGCGACGACTTCAACACCTCCGGGTACCGGGCCCACATGCTTGAACTTGGCGTCGATCTCTCCGGTGTCGATGTGCGGGCCGGGGAGGACTCCGGCTACAGCTACAATGTCTCGGACCGGCGCGGGCGCAGCGTCTGCTACTCCCATCTCGGGCTTGCTGCCGACCAGAGCGGCTGGGAGCCACCTTATGAACAGATCGAACGAGCGCGGGCGGTCGCGATCAGCGAAAAGTTCTGCTCGTATACGCTACGCTCGGTCCAGCGGGCCAAGGAGGTCGGCGCCACCACCGTGATCAACGGCATGGTGGCGACCGCCAACGAGAACGCCCGCGACTTCCTGGCTGCGGCCGACCATCTGTTCATCTCCCGGCGTGAGCTGGAAGCGTTGTTGCACCTACTCGACATGACCGCGCCGCGGGATCTCCTGAGCGTCGGGCCGGCGATGATCGTGGTGACCCATGGCGCCGAGGGTAGCCGCTGGATCCTGGCCGATGGCGAATTCTTCTGCGACGCCGTGCCCGCCGCGGAGCTCCAGGATGCAACTGGCGCCGGCGACGTCTTTGCCGGAGCCGCGACGGCAATGATGCTGCGTGGCGCGCCGCCGCAACAGGCCGCCCAGTTCGCAGCGACGCTGGCGAGTTTCGTCGTGGAGAAATGGGGCTGCCAGACGAACCTGGTCGGTACCGCACGGGTCGAGCAACGCATGAGTACATTCTTCGATCGCGAGGTAGCCGAATGAAGGTGATCGACACCCACATCCATTATGGGACCGACCGCAATGTTGCCGCCCATACTTGCTGTCCCAATCTGATCACCGGCGACGCCGAGAGCGTAATCGCCTTTCTTGACGAGCAGAACGCCTCGCACGGGGTGCTCTTTCCGCATGACCGGGTGATGAGTCCTCCCTGGGACGCCGACTACGACAAGGCAAACGCCCAGGTCGGCGTCGCGGCGACGCGCTATCCTGATCGCATCGCCGGGCTAGCGCGGATCAATCCAACCTTCGGCGGCGAGCACACCCAGACGCTGATCGACCGGTACGTCGACGAGTGGGGATGCCGCGGGGTCAAGCTCGTGGCCGGCTATGACTTCTATCGGCCGAACGACATGTCGGTGATGGGGCCGATGCTCGACAAATGTGAAGAGTACGACCTGACCGTGCTTTTCCACTCCGGTGATGCGTCCCGCGACCTGCCCTATCTCCAGGCTCAGGCGGCGAAGGCCTACCCAAAGGTGCGCTTCGTGCTCGCCCATATCGGCATGCACGCGTTCCTCTGGGAGGCGATTATCGCCTGTCAGGAATACCAAAACATCACCGTCGACATGTCCCAGGCCTTTCCATTCGACATCAAGACGTTTGTCGCCAATGTCGGCGCTGACCGGCTGACCTACGGATCGGATGCGCCGTATCAGTCGACCCGGGTCGAGCAGGAAAAGCTTCGGGTTATCGACCTGGACGAAGCCGACCTGCGCAAGGTCTTTCGGTCGAATGCGCTACGGATCTGGGGCTTTGAGGACTGAGGCCATGAGCGAAGACACCAAGGCCGGCAGGGGCGATGCTTTGCGGGCGTTGTTCCCGGTAGCGAAGCCGATCATCGGCATGATCCACGCGATGCCGACACCGGGATCGCCGCGCGGTCGTCACTGCGATGTGGCCGCGGTCTACGACCACGGCGTCGAGGAAGCCCGCAGGCTGCTCGACGGCGGCGTCGACGGCATCCTGATTGAGAACGCTGGAGACGTTCCTTTCCAGCGGCCGGAGAAGATCGGCCACGAGACCATCGCGGTCATGGCCGTGCTCGGCCGCAAGATCTTCGAGGCAGTCGCGGTGCCGGTCGGGTTCAATATCGTCGCCAATGCGGCGATGGCCTCGATTGCCTGTGCCAAGGCGGCCGGCGCCCGGTTCGTTCGCGTCAACCAATGGGCCAACGCCTATGTCGCCAATGAGGGGCTGATCGAGGGGGCTGCCGCCGATGCGCTGCGCTATCGGGCCCGAATCGATGCCGACGACGTGGTGGTGTTCGCCGATGCCCATGTCAAACACGGTGCGCATGCGATCGTTGCCGACCGGCCGATTGTCGAGCAAGCACGTGATGTTGCTTTCTTTCAGGCCGACGTGGCGGTCGCAACCGGGCTCAGAACCGGCGATTCGGCCGAACTCGCCGAGATCGAGCAGGTGCGCGAAGGAAGCCGGCTTCCCACCATCGTTGGCAGTGGCGTGAACCCGGACAACGCTGCCGAGATTCTGGCGGTGGCCGACGGGGCGATCGTCGGTGTGTCGTTCAAGGACAGCGGCGAGATGTGGGCGACGACCAACATCGATCGCGTCCGGCGGCTGATGGATACCGTCGTCGCTTTGCGCTGAACCGCCCGTCCACGACTAAACCGGAAAACCGCCATGGCCTCCGTAGAACTCTCCGGCATCAGCAAGCGATGGGATCCGGTCGTCGCGGTCGACGATGTCTCGCTAACGGTCCCGGATGGTGCCTTCTGGGTCTTTCTCGGCCCATCGGGGTGCGGCAAGACCACCCTGATGCGCATGGTCGCCGGGCTCGAGGTTCCCTCGGCTGGCATGGTGCGGATATCCGATACCGATGTGACCGGACTGGAGCCGCAGGAGCGGGATGTTGCGATGGTATTCCAGAGCTACAGCCTCTACCCGCAGATGTCTGTGTTCGAGAACATCCGCTTTCCGCTGCGGGCGCGCCGGGTGCCCCGCGGCGAGCATGACAAGCGGGTGCGCAAGGCGGCCGAACTGGTGGAGCTGGGCGGTCTGCTGGACCGCAAGCCGGGCGAGCTGTCCGGTGGTCAGCGCCAGAGGGTTGCCTTGGCGCGGGCGATTGTGCGATCGCCGAAGGTGTTCCTGATGGACGAGCCGCTGTCCAATCTCGACGCCCGCTTACGCGTGTCCATGCGCGCCCAGTTGAAGCACCTTCATGAAACGCTTGGCACGACGGTTATTTACGTCACCCACGATCAGGTGGAGGCCATGACCCTGGCGGATCGGGTGGTGGTGATGAATGCCGGTCGGATCGAGCAGATCGGATCACCGCGTGAGATCTATGACGATCCCCGCACGACATTCGTTGCCAGGTTCGTCGGGTCGCCATCAATGAACCTGATATCCGGGCGGATCGACGAGGCCCAGTTCCGGCTGGGTGACATCGCCGTCGCGGTTCCAGGTACCGCAGATGCGGGCGAGGCAACGCTCGGCATCCGGTGCGAGGATCTACGGCTTTGCGATCCGTCCGACGCCGGAATCGTGGGTACCGTCTACGCATCGGAACTGATTGGCGACGCCACCCTGGTGACGGTGGTGGCGGAGGACCATCAGGTGATCGCCAAGGTTGGCAAGGACACCCATGTCAAGTCCGGCGAACGGGTGGGGCTGGAAACAATCGGGCCGCGCTTCCTGTTCGATGCGGCGACGGGGGGCCGTGTGGACTCTGCCTGACGTGGCCCGGCGCTCGGTCTGCCGCAGGTGCTCTGTCCAGGCGCGATCGAGGCGCTGGTGTTCAATGAGCCGGAGACTGTGCCGGCGCGCTATCGTGATCGTTGGCTGGTCCGTCACAGCCCCCAGATCACCGACCTTCGCCTCAATCGAAGCGAGATGAGCGAAGTCGGAGGAGAGGTGGCGCGTCGCCTGCAATCGGCCAAGGACGATACCGTTTTTCTAATCCCGAAGGGTGGCTATGATAGCTACGCGGTTTCAGGGGAGGCCTTTCACGACCCGGAAGCCGACGCTGGGTTCGTTGTGGCGCTGCGCGACGGTGTGCCCGCAAGCATCCGCATCGTCGAGCGCGATTACCATATCAACGATCCGGCCTTTGCCAGCGAAGCGGCCGAGACCTTGATCTGCCTCATGCAGGCCCGGGCCGCGGCGGGCTAATCCGGTGGCGGTACGGTAACCTCGTCAGGCCTGCCTCGATCGCTTACGCGGCGAGATCGCCACGGGGCGCGGACTGGTGATGACCGGGGCCGGCAATGGCATCGCGGCGAAGTTCATCGAACGCGGTGGCGTCGATCTGATCGGTGTCTACAACACCGGCTATTTCCGCGTGCAGAGGCTCGGTTCGCTGGCCGGCATGCTGCCGATCCTCGATGCCAATGAGCTGGTAATGCGAACCGCCGAGCGTGAAGTCCTGCCGCAGGTCGCCGAGATACCGGTGGTGGTGGGTGTCAATGGGGTCGATCCCTTGCGCGACATGTCGCGCTTCCTGGAGGGTCTGGCGCGGATCAAGGTTTCCGGGGTTCACAATTTCCCGACCGTCGCCTGGTTCGACGGCAGCTTCCGCCGATCACTCGAGGCGACCGGTCTCGGCTATGCGCACGAACTGGAGATGTTGCGGACCGCCCGTGCGCTCGACATTCTGACCGTCGGCTATGCATTCAACGCGGAGGATACGGAGCAACTGATGACGGAGGCAGCGCCGGACGTCTTCATCTTTCACGCCGGCATCACCACCGGTGGCTCGACCGGCGACGCCGGGGCCGCCTCGCTCGAAGACACCGCGACGTGGAGCGAGCATCACTTTGCCATCGCCCAGGCCGTCCAGCCGGAGGTCATCCTGCTCGCCCATGGTGCCGCGATCGTCGACCCAGAGGGTGCCCAGTACATGCTCGATCATACCCGCTGCCACGGGGTTCAGCTCGGCTCCGGCATCGAGCGGATGGCGATCGAGCGACCGATTGAGGCGCGGGCAGCGGCGTTCAAGGCCGGTAGGCTTCCGGCCGGGCGGACCTAGGTCGTGATCCGTTCATCTGGAATTGCACCGCTGGTCGTCGACTTCCGTTCTTCGCTCTTTCTCGGCGCCTGCCACCGGACCGATGGGCATGGCCGAGGCCCTTCGCGATGCCATGCGGATCGCCATGACTTCCGATCCGGCGGTGTTCCTGCTCGGCGAGGACATCGGCGTGTCGGGCGGCTTCGGCGGTGGCTTCACGGTGACCCTTGGTCTCTCCAACGAGTTCGGCCGCGACCGGGTCATCGACCGCCGATATCGGAAGGGGCGATCGTCGGCGCTGCTGTCGGTGCGGCGATGGTCGGGAGTCGCCCGGTCGCCGAGATGCAGTATGGCGACTTCGTCTTCTGCGCCATGGATCAGGTCGTCAATCAGGCGGCCAAGATGTACTACATGAGCAACGGCCAGGTTCGTGTGCCAATGGTCTTGCGGCTTCCCGTAGGCGCGTCCCAGCGTGGCGCCCAACACGGTAGTCGGATTTAGCGAACGGGAGGAGTCAGATGACCGAAGCGAGAGACAGTGCCACCGAGGCAGAGGGCACCACCGAACGTCACGGGCATTGCCTGTGCGGTGGCGTTCGGGTCACCTTGAAACCCGGCAGAAATGAGGTGAGCGCCTGTCACTGCCGCATGTGTCGGCGGTGGGGCGGTGGGCCATTGATAGCAATCGACGGAGGGGCCGACGTCGTGGTTCACGGTACCGAGATCGTAACAGTCTACGACTCTTCGCCATGGGCTGAGCGGGCCTTCTGCAGCGTGTGCGGATCGAACCTGTTCTACCGTATCAAAGAGTCGGGACAGCACTATGTTTTAGCGGGATTATTCGATGATGAAGGTGGCGCGGAGTTCGATCTTCAAGTGTTCATCGACGAGAAACCGGACTACTACAGCTTCGCCAACAAAACGAAGACGCTGACGGGCGCCGAAGTGTTCGCGATGTATGCGCCGAAGGTGTGACCGGCGGGCAGAGCGCCAATCCACAATGCTGGTCCGGGTCCCCACCTTCGTGGGGATGCGCGCGGTTGGGACGGCACGGGTGAGGCTTCCAGCGTACAAGCTTTCTTGACCGTGGCCGGCCGCTGTGCGGGTGGCCGTGTCGGCGCGGCTGCCACCGGCCGGCGCCTGACCGGGACGGCAATCAGCATGCCGGCGATCATCGACCCGAGAAAGACGACTCCGCTGATGCCGCCATAGGTGGAGTCGCAGAATGACGGGTGGAGGTGGCTGCGCTGTTCGGCGAACAGGTTCAGGGCCGGCGAAAAAAGGGCGCATGTTCCACACCCTTGGTCTTTGCGTAACGACAGGTCACTCTGGCCGGTGACACGGTCCGTTCCGGAACACGCGGAGACGAAAGATATGACCCTCGACGTCCTGGTGAATGTCGCAAACGTCATTTATCTCTTTTCATACTCGGTGCGCGACATCCTGTGGCTGCGCATCCTGACCGTTATCGGGGCAACCATGCTGCTGCCCTACTACTACCTCCAGCCCGATCCGCTGTGGCCGGCGATCGCCTGGAATGTGGTCTTCACGGCCATCAATATCTTCTGGATCACCAAGCTTCTGCTCGAACGCCGGCCGGTTCAGTTTACCGATGAAGAACGATTTCTCTACCGGACGGCGCTTCGCGGTCTGAAGGAACGGGAAGCGCTCAAGCTGTTCAGCATCGGTAACTGGACCTCCATGCCAACCGGGACGCAATTCCTGGTTCAGGGCGAGTCGGTGGACGCACTCAGCCTGATCGCTGAGGGGAATGTCAGCGTCGAACTGAATGGCAAGGAGGTCGATACGCTGACCAAAGGCAATTTCATCGGTGCCACCGCATTTCTCGACAGGACCCCGGGCTTCGGCGCGATCGTGACCGTTGCCGCCACCGGACCGGTGCGGGCTATCGTCTGGCCGTGGTCCGAAATGAAGAAGCTGATCGCCAAAGACGCCAATATCGAGGTCGCCATCGAGGCGTGTTTGGGGCTGGAGCTCTCCGACTATCTGCAGAGTTCGCGCAACCGATTCCTGCAGCTCCATCTTTCGTAAGCGGTGCGCGAGACACGAAGCTCCCACGCACCGAGTTGGACCCAGACCGCGATCCACTCAGATTCAAGCGGATCGTTGGCCGTTCTTTCCGGGCGGAAAAGTGCGCACACTTCTCCTGAAAACGTTCTAGCTGCCCGAGAGCTGCCCGACGACGTCGTCGGTGGTCCAGAGCGCGTTGGCAATGTAACGGAAGTTGGTCAGGGCAGCGAGGTAGCCGTCACCCTCAGGCAGCATGGCGGCGGCCGTAGCGTCCCTGACCACGCCAACCTCGAACCCCTGTTCAAGCAGTTCGCGCATGTGGCTCTCGGTGCAGAGATTAGCCGACATTCCGGCGAGGATGACCTGATCGACACCGCGTTTGCGGAGCTGCAGGGTCAGGTCATTGGTGTCGTTGCCGAAGACCTTGTGCGGCGAGGTGACGATGGTCTTGCCGTCGTTGATGTAGGGCTTGTACTGAGGCATCCAGTCGGCGCCGGATCCGTCGAAACCGTCCGTGGTCAACGCTCCCTTGCGGTCGAACATGCCGATCTTGTGCATCAGCTTCTCCAGCGCGCCTTCGAATTTCCAGCCGTGATCGGTGGGATAGTAGTAGTGGGGCGATACGGCGACGGTGATATCGGCCGCCTTGGCTGCCTTGAACAATCGCTCGATGTTGTCGACTGTCCCGTGTTCGGTCACCGACGCGCCGACAACCCCCCAGGTCACCCCGTCGGGATGAAGAAAGTCGATTTGTGGGTCGGTGATGACCAGAGCGGTGCGGGACAGGTCGAGCTGCATGTCGCTCGGGGGAAGGGCAGGAGATTCCGGGTCGGCGTACGGATTATCCTGGGCTGTGGCCGCGCCGGTCGAGGCTGCCACGGCGACCGCGGCGGCGGCGCCGGTCGCCAGAGCACCGCTCAGAGCCGTGCGGCGGGTCGGATGGTCATGGTCGTTGCACATCGGGTCTCTCCATTTGTTCACAATGAAGCCACGGTGGACCAATGAGTGTGCCTTTTGGTCCAGAAAATGACCGGTCGAGGGTCTGATTTGGTCGATATTGGTGTCTTTTCGTCCAGCATCTGCTTTAACCCGCGCCATGGAAACCGAGTTCATTCTCGATGAGATGGAGATCGCCGTCGATCCGTTCGCGCTGTGCGAGTTGAATGGTCGCTGCGATCTCGGACTGGGACGCGATGCCTCGGCTACGCTGCATTACGTGCTTGCCGGACAGGGTGAGATTCTCTTGTCGGGAGCCGCACCGATACCCCTGTCCCGCGGCTCGCTGGTGCTGGTCCCTGCCCAGCGTTCGCATACGTTGCGGAGTTACGGAACCCGGCACGATCCGGTGCCGACCTGCCGCCCCGCCGGTCTTGATATCGAGCACGTGATCCACCCTGCGGACGGACGGACGGCGGAGGATGGACTGATTGCGCTGTGTGCCCATGTCTCGCTCAGCCTGCGCAAGGTCGAAAACCTGATCGATCTGATCCGCACTCCTGTTGTCGAGACCGTGCATGCCGACAGCGCACTGGCCGCACCGGTTCACCAGCTACTACGGGAGATATCCAATCCGGGGCCGGGAAGCCGGGCGATGATCAGGGCCCTGCTGTTGCAGGCGATGATCGAACTGATGCGACGGCGACTGGCCTCCGGCGACGCGGGGTTGTCGTGGATGGCAGCGCTGGGGGACGGACGGCTCTGGCCGGCGTTGCAGCGGATGCTCGATGCGCCCGGCGAGCCGCACTCGGTGGAGAGCCTGGCCCAGATCGCCGGGATGAGCCGCAGCGGTTTCGCCAAGCGGTTTGGCGAGGCCTATGGCAGCGGCCCGATGGAGCTGCTGCGCGACCTGCGCATGCGGCTGGCGTGTTCGCTGCTTAGCGAAACGGATCTTCCGGTCAAACGGATCGCCGAGATGGTCGGGTTTACGAGCCGCAGTGCCTTCTCAAGGAGCTTCGAAGCGGTCACCGGGGTGTCGCCGCGGGGCTTTCGCAGGCGGCCGGGCGCGGCTTGATTGCATCGATGCGCGGTATTTGCCTTGAGTCGTGTGCACACGGACGCGCCGGCGCAGGCGTGATCGATCTTGCCAAATCGCGGGAGACCGGGTGGAGAGGGTGGAAGGGGCGGCGACCGACATTGCGGTTCAAAGTGGAGCGACGGAGGATGGCCTTCGTGAATGTTCAAGGCGAGCGGCTTTTGCTCCGGCGCGAGACTCATTGACCACCGGATGCCGAGGCCTGCGACAGCAACCGAAAAGACCACCCGCGAAACGATCATTCGCCGGGTGTTCCGTTTCAGCCTCGTGCTCAAGGCGGTGCACGCCGTGATTTTCCTGTTGGCAGGGCTGGCGCTTCAACTGGCCTCGAGTGATGAGATTCTCCGATTGGCGCGAGCCGTGACCCGCCATGCGCTGGAGCGGGACCCGGACAACCACGTCGCCAATCTCCTGCTGCATTTGGCGCAGTCGTTCTCCATTGATCGACAGGATACCGCGGTGATCTACCTGCTGAGCCACGGTGTGGTGGAACTCTTCCTGGTGGTGGCAATCTGGCGCAAACGGCCCTGGGCTTATCCGCTATTCATGGCGGCCCTGGCACTGCTGGTCGCTTATCAGTGCTACGAGCTGATCCTCGGCTTCTCGTGGCTGCTGGCATGGCTGACAGTGTTCGACACAACGGTCATCTGGCTGATCTGGCACGAATATCGGCGTGAGCGGGCAACGGGCGTGTTTGATGCGGGCTCCCGGCGCCACACCGTCTCTTGACTGTCCGGGGGAAAGCGGTATAGGAATAATATCCTGGCATTCGTGCCTGGACCATAGTGATCCCCCGGGATGCCCTCCAGGCGGTCGTCGCGAACCGCTCACGATGAGGGTGGGACCTGCCGCCCCGAGGTTTTTTCGCTGCCGATCCAGATGCCGAAGCGAGGCAGGATCACACGGTGCACCAGTATCAAAAGCCCGGTGGCTGCAAACGCAGCCATAAAGATGAAGAAGGTGGTGCCGATCCGGTTCATCAGTGCCGGATCGACAATCATGACCATCGCCAGCGTGAGCATCAGCACGCCACCGATCAGTTTGAGAACGCGCCCCTGAGCTTCCTGGAAGCGATTTGCTCTGAGCGTGAACACGGCGGCCAGGAAGATCGCGAGTTCGTCAAGCTGGTAGATGACCAGGTACAGCAACAGCAGAAGAATGAAGGTGACGGGCGGCACCGCTTCCGCCGCGAGGAGATTGCTCCACAACACCGGGAAACCTGCCGTGCAGGAGAACTCGACGAGAGAGACGCCGACCGCAAGAATGACGGTTGCTCCGATCAACCCCCAGGTCGACTCACCCGCGGTGGTTACCCGCCGCATGCCGGCGTAGATCTGCTGCTTGTCGCCCTCTGCGATTGTCAGTGATACGCCCTGTTTGAAAAAGAAGTAGTCCTTGACGTTGATGGCACCGAAGAGCAGGGCGACTAGGGCAACCGCGATCCGCGCCCAGGCGGCAAAGCCGACGACGCTGAGAACCGTGAACAGCCCGGCGATGAACAGGGCGTAGACACCGGCAGTGACGGTGATGAACGTCACGCCGACGAGCAGCACTTTCCTGCGCGAACCGGTGTGAAGGGTCAGCGCAACCAGCATGGACAAGACCCACAGCGAGCAGGGATTGAAGCCGTCCACAAAGGCGATCACGGCGGTGCTGAGCCACAGCGACATGGAACCAAGGTCGATCGTCCCGATGAAGGGCACATCGACCGGTTCCACCCTCGGCGGCTCAGGCACCGGTTGGGCTGGTTCGGCCTCGCCGTCGGCACAGCCATCCCGCAGGCAGGCTTGCACCGCGCTATCGATCTGCGTTGCGATGCCTGCGCTGTAACCGATCCAGTGGCGGTCGCCGACAACGATCGTCGGAACGGCGACGGCCTCAAATCCCTTGGCCGCAGCCATCGCCTCAAACAGGGCGGCATTCTCCGGGTCGTACCAAATTTCATAGGCGCGCAGTTCTGACCGGGGTGTGCGACGGGTCAGGTCCTCAAGAAACGGCTTGGCCTCGGCGCAGTGTGGGCAGCCATCGCCCCAGAAGAAGTGGATGACGACCGGGTCTGCCGCTGCCAGCGGTAATGCGGTGCAGGCCAACCAGGCCGCCGCAGCAACGATCGTTCTGACGACACGCGTCAAGACGCGCGAGAAGCTGCCTCCGGTCATCTCCGTTCCAACCAGGTCGGACACCAATCGACGGTGGCCCGCCCGCCTTGCGGCCGGTCGACGCTACGGTCGTGGCTCCGCCAACGATGGGAGAATAGTTGGGTGTAGACTTGAGGTTGTTGAGCGAAGTCAAAGCCTAGGGCGCCATGGAGCCGTCCGCCAGTCAGCTCGCGTCACGATCAAGGTGACGGTGCAACCCGCTGGCCTTGGGCGAAGTGTGCGCCTCTTCTGCGCATCCGGTTTCGGGAAGAATGCGCGCCCTGTTCAAAAGCTGCTTGACGGGGCGGGGGAGAACTGATAGGAATATAGTCATAGTACGAAATTGCGTCCACCCAGCGTCGCCCGGAAATCTCCGTGCGGCGTTTTTTGTTGTGGGGATTGCCGATGGCCCGATCACGTTATGTCCATGTGGCGCCGGCGCCCGATCATCCGGTGGTGGCCCAGGTGCGCAAGCTTGTCGCCGACCTGGCCGACTCGCCGGCGGAAGAACATCGGCTGGCGCGAATGGCTTTTCAGCTGATGCGCGAAACCGGGCAGATCCGGTCATGACCATGCTGGCGCGCCACATCACCGGTGGCCCGCTGATGGCTGTGGTTTCGACGGAAGGAGAAAGCGTCCATTGCCGCTGGTTCGCCGACAACGAACTGTTCGAAGGTGGTTTCAGCCGCTTGGAACTGATCGCGGTCTCGTTCAAGGACTATCCGCCCGTGGCCGGACTTGCGGAGGTGGTGACGCTGAACGAGCGGGGTTAGTCGGCGCTGCCGTTGTCGGTTCAAGGTTGTTCCTTGGGTCGAAGCCGTCAACAACCGCCGGCTCAGTGGTAGACTCGGTTTCTCTTTCGCCGGATTCCCGCCCATCTCATCGATCTGTCCGGGCGGAAAGTGCTGACACTTTTCCTGACGGAGCTGGTGCGGGAACGAGCGGTGGGTTTGGTCGGTGCGCGGGCCTTCAGGCCATCACTTGTCACAGCGCTCCAGAATCCAGGCCTCGATCGGCAGGCGGGGATCGGTGACGCGGCCCTCAGCCTCGGACCAAGTGCTGTGGGGCGTCGTGATGACGATGCGGTCGGTGTCGGTGTCGCCGGGCGCGGCGTAGAAGACCTCGAACGAGGCAGAGTAGGGCATGCCCTCGGCAACACACTCGCCCGCAAGCTGGTTGTCGGTCGCCGGAGCCAGGTCGCAGCCCCAGCCATAGCCCTCGAGCGAGGCGCCATCATAGAGGAGAGACAAGTCGCTGATCGGCCCGTCACCACTACGCAGGTTGCAGCCGCCGTCGGCGGTTCCGTACGTAGCGGCACCGGCGACCGATGTGGCGAGGCTTGCAACAGCAAAAACTGTGGATCGGGTTCCGTTCATTGGGGGCGTCCTCTTCGACCAATTGAGGTCATTGGTTCTGACACGGAATTGGCCGAGCAGACCAGACCCGAAGGCCGGGATGGTGGATTGATGCGGCCTGGCCGGACCGAAGCAGCAAGCGATCACGCAAAACAGCAGAGTCACTAAGCCCGGGTCGTCCGGTGGTCCTGCGGACGACACAGTGCTATCGTCGGCGACGTGCTGGGGCGTTTCAATGAAGGTATATACCATGAAGACTCTTGTGATTGCTGGCCTCTCCCTCGGACTCTGCGCCTCGGTGGCGTGGGCCGACGAACCGGTTTCACCCGATGAAGCTGAAGAGATCCAGGCGGCGCTGTTGATGTGGGATTGCGAAGGCGGTGAGATGGAAAAGGAGCGGCACAATCGACCGACCTATGAAGTCGATGATGCCCTGTGTGAGAATGGCGAATTCGACTTCAAGCTCGATCATGAATTCCGCATCATGGTAGCAACTCGCTACTGATTGTGCGCTGTGCCGGTCGGCGGTGCGGGCCTGGCACAGTGTTTCCGAGTTCAGGGAGAATCGGTTCTCCAAGACCATCATTTTTCAATGAGACATGTTACGGGGACCTCAGGAATGAAGACTTCTATCGCGGCCGTCTGTTTTACAGTTCCGCTTGTGATGGGTGGCGCGAGCAACGCCCAGGATACTATCCCCAACCTGGTCGGCACCTGGGAGCTAGCCGCCATGAAGGGTCAGACACATCGCGGTGATCCCATCGTCTTGCATGAGGATCACAAGATGACAATTGTCATCACCAAACAGGACGGTCCGATCATTAGCGGTGTCAAGCGCTGGCATCTGGCCGAGGGCGAGGCGCATCTGCATGACGGTGAAGAGCTGACAACACACGCCGAAGAAACGATCATGGGCGTGCTCAACCTGGACAATGAGACCTTCACGGTGGTCGATCATCCCGACACGACGATATGGCAGTTGCGGCTGAACGAGGATGGCACCCTGGATGGGGTCGCTTTCGAAGGCGGCCCGCACGCCTTTGTCGGCCGGGCGACCTACACGCGACAATAGGACCGGTCGTCAACGCCGGCGGCTCTCGCCGAAGTGGTGAAGCCAACGGCACCAGATGTGGCTCGGCTCCTCGCCTGCTTGTGCGTGTTCTTGAGAGTTGAACCATGACCGAACCGCGCCCCAAGCCGGAGCAGGACCCCAAGACCGGCCGCTTTGTCGTGGGCAATTGCGGCGGTCCCGGCCGGCTGGTTGGATCGCGCAACAAGCTTGGCGAAGCGTTTCTCGATGACCTGCATGCTGACTGGATGGTGCACGGCAACGCGGCGATCGTGCGCTGTCGCGAGGACAAGCCGGATGCCTATCTACGGATTGTCGCCGGGCTACTGCCCAGGGACCTGAATGTGACCGTGAACCGGTTCGACGACGCGAGCGACGATGAACTCATCGACCGGGTCCGCCAGATCGACGCCGCCATCCGCCCTCTCCTTGCTGCTCAGGGAGAGACTGGATCTGGCGAGCGAACTGAAGCGTAGGTTCGACACGAACCGGCTGGCGCACTATCGCCCCTACGCCAAGCAAAAGGATTTCCACGCCGCCGGTCGGACCCGCCGGGAACGGCTGCTACGGGCCGCCAACCAGGTCGGCAAGACGCTGGCCGGCGCCAGCGAAATGGCGATGCACCTCACCGGTCGCTATCCCGACTGGTGGGTGGGCCGGCGCTTCGAGCGGCCGATCACCGCCATGGCCGGATCGGAAAGCGCCGAGCTCACCCGCGACGGAGCGCAGCGGCTGTTGCTTGGGCCGCCGTCCGACGAGGCCCAGTGGGGGACGGGCACAATTCCCGCCGCGGCGCTTGTCGACCGGGCGCGCCGCTCCGGGGTGACCGATGCGGTCGACACGATCGTCGTTCGCCACGCCTCCGGCGGCAACGCGACGCTGCTGCTCAAATCCTACGACCAGGGCCGGCGTAAATGGCAGGCGAACACCGTCGATGTGGTGTGGTTCGATGAAGAGCCGCCGGAGGACGTCTATTTCGAGGGACTGACCCGAACCAATGCCACCGGCGGGATCGTCTGGCTGACCTTCACGCCGCTGCTCGGCATGTCGTCGGTGGTGCGGCGCTTTCTGTTGGAGGCCTCGCCCGACCGCCACGACACCAATATGACGATCGAGGATGCGGAGCATATCCCGCCTGAGGAACAGGCCAAGATCGTCGCCAGCTACCCGGCGCATGAACGGGAAGCACGGATCAAGGGGGTGCCGACGCTCGGCGCCGGCCGCATCTTCCCGGTGGCGGACGAGGACATCGCCTGCGATTCGATCGAGATTCCTGATCACTGGCCGAGGCTCGGCGCCATGGACTTCGGTTGGGATCATCCGTTCGCCGCGGTGGAACTCGCCTGGGATCGCGACGCCGATGCCATCTATCTCACCAAGGCCTATCGCCGGCGCGAAGCGACGCCGGTGATCCATGCGGCGGCGCTCAAACCCTGGGGCGATTGGCTGCCATGGATGTGGCCGCGCGACGGCCATCGTGAGACACTGGAAGGTGCCGGCAAGGCGCTGGCCGACCAGTTTTCAGCGCAGGGGCTCGCCATGCATGGCGCGCACGCCCAGTTCGACGATGGGTCCGTGTCGGTCGAGGCGGGTCTGATGGAGATGCTCGACCGGATGCAGACCGGCCGGCTCAAGGTTTTTCGGCACCTGAGCGAGTGGTTCGAAGAATTCCGTCTCTACCACCGCAAGGAGGGCAAGGTGGTGAAAGAGGCCGACGACCTGATGGCCGCAACGCGATACGGCGTGATGATGCTGCGACACGCCAAGACAGAACCGAAACCGACACAGGCACGGCCGCCGATGCGCTCCGGCGGATGGATGGGGTGAGGGGCGGTCGGGTGAGCTTCTTTTTCGGGAATCCCAAAAGTAAGGCCGAACCCCAATGCGGTCATTTTCATCGTGCTTGTCCGAGGGTGAACGCATTCGTTGATCGATGGGGGGAGCCGACATGACCAACAAACCAACCCGTATTCTCGCCGGGGGACTATCACTTCTGTTCGCCGCCAGCATCGAGGCCGGGGCGCACGGCGTGCCGGATCTGACCGGAAGCTGAGCGTGCCCCAGGGACGAGGGGCTGCTCCGCGGTGAGCGGATTGCCTGGGAGCTCACATTCGACATCGAATGGCAGGAAGACCGCCTCTTCAAGGGGACCTACCGGTGGAGCATTGTCGAAGGTCTTGACGTGCAGGAGCATTCCGGCGGCGGCCCGGCGACCAGCGGCGAGGTGGACTTTCAAGGCGTCATCGACTGGGACAACCAGCATTTCGTCATGGTCGATGTCGGCGACACCGGATCGGTGTCCGGCTCGCTTGCCAATGACGATGTGATGCAATTGATCGGCCATGAAGCCGGCGAGTACCCGCTGGTCGCAGCGGCGATCTGTGTGCGGTTGGCAAGGCCTTAGTCTGGTAGCTGGCCGGTGGAGTTGGGCTATGGCAGGCGGCCTGTCCCGAACCATCTCTAACTCTGACGGTTCTCTCTTCGGCAAACCGTCCTAGCGGCCCAGCGGATCAGCTGTGTGAGGACTCCGCCGTAACTCATTCCACCTGCTTCGTAATTCATCCGTCCGTCAAGATCAGCCAGTGCCATGATGGGGCTACTGGCGCGAGACGTGACGCCAATTGAACCCACCTGACACCCGGTGACCCCAGCCGATGACGCATGCCAAACCCTCTGCGACAGCCGCCGAGTCCGATGCGCCGCCTCAGGACAAGCCCGGCGATGAATCAATCCCCGATCATGAATCCGACCGCGACGCCGACATCCTGGCGGAAGCCAAGGAGGCGTTCGATCTCGCCGTCGATGCGGAGACCGAGAACCGCGAGCGGGCCGAGGACGATCTGCGCTTTGCCCGGATGGGCGATCAGTGGCCGGAGGAGATCAAGCAGCGCCGCGCCGACGAGGGACGGCCGTGTCTCACGATCAACCGGATGCAGGCATTCATCCGCCAGGTGGTCAACGATGCCCGCCTCAACAAGCCGTCGATCAAGGTGCATCCGGCCGACTCCAACGCCGACCCGGAAACCGCAAAGATCATCAACGGCCTGATCCGCAATATCGAATACACCTCGAACGCCGACGTCGCCTATGACACCGCGGCCGAGTGCGCCGCGTCGATGGGCTTCGGGTATTTCCGGATCGGGCTCGACTACGCCCATGACGACACCTTTGACCTCGATATCACCATCGACCGGATATCGAATCCGCTGCAGGTCTATGGCGACCCGTTTTCGACCGCCGCGGACTCGTCCGACTGGGACTCGGCCTTCGTCACCGAACTGGTGCCGAAGAAGCGCTTCGAAGCGCAGTACAAGGGCGCCGATCCAGTCGACTGGCATGGCTCGGACTATGGTGACCTGGAAAGCCCATGGATCGAGGACGAGACGGTGCTGGTCGCGGAATGGTGGACCCGGGACGAGGTCGACCATGAGGTGGCGCGGCTGAGCAACGGCGTGGTCGTTTCCGCCGCCGAGCTGGCGGAGGTCGATCCCGAACTCGGAGTCAGCCGGCAGGAGATCCTCGCCGTCGAAGGCATTGCGCCGGAGGAGAGGCGTATCACCAAGACCTGGAAGGTGACCCAACGCACGCTGACCGGAGCCGAAGTCCTGAAGACGGAGACCTGGCCTGGCCGCTACATCCCGATCGTGCCGGTCTATGGCGACGAGGTCGACATCAACGGCAAGCGATACTTCAAGTCGCTGATCCATGACGCCAAAGACGCCCAGCGGATGTTCAACTACTGGCGCACCACCTCGACCGAGCTGGTGGCGCTGGCGCCGAAGACACCGTTCATCGGCCCGACCGGCGCGTTCAGTACCGACATCAACAAGTGGGTGACCGCCAACACCCAGACCCATCCGTTCATCGAATATGACGGCGCGGTGCCGCCGCAACGCCAGGCCTTTGCCGGTCCGCCGGCTGCAGCTCTGCAGGAGGCGCTGAACGCCTCCGACGACATGAAGGCCATCATCGGGCTTTACGACGCTTCACTTGGCGCCAGGAGCAATGAAACATCCGGCAAGGCTATTCTGGCCAGGCAGCGGGAAGGTGACGTTGCCACCTTCCATTTCATTGACAACCTGACCCGCGCCATCCGTCATGCCGGCCGGATCATCATCGACCTGATCCCGCACGTCTACGACCAACCGCGGATCGTGCGGGTGCTCGGCGAGGACGGAACACCGGATGTGAGGCCGATCAATCAGGATGTCCCGGAACTGGACGAGAATGGCCGGACGGTGACCGATGACAACGGCGATGTCATGTCGCGCATCCACGACCTGACGGCAGGGAAATACGACCTGACCGTCTCCTCCGGCCCATCCTTCACGACGCGACGCGAGGAAGCGGCTGAACAGATGATGCAGCTGATTCAGGCCTTCCCGCAGGCGGCGCCTGTCATGGGCGATCTGGTGGCCAAGAACCTCGACTGGCCCGGCGCCGACGAGATCGCCGAGCGGCTGAAGGCGATGCTGCCGGCCGAGATTCAGCCGGATGGCGGACTGCCGACCGAGATAGAACAGGGCATCCGGGAGATGCAGGAACACATCGAGCGGCTTCAGTCTGAAAACGAGAAACTGAAGGCCGACAAGTCGATAGAGACGCGTAAGGTCAATGTTGATGAATATGAGGCCGAAACCGGCCGACTGAAGGTGGTGGCCGATCCGAAGACGGCCTTTGCCGGCCGGATGAGCCCGGACCAGATCAAGGCGCTGGTGTTCAAGGTGGTGATGGAGGTGCTCGATTCGCCGGATGTTGCGACATCGCCGCGCCCGGCCGTGGACAAGGCGATTGCGAAAGGGTCCGTGCCGGTCCTTATGGACCAGGGAATGTCGCCTCCGCTGCACGGGGGTTCCGGTTTGGGTGGCGCGCCGACGCTGCCGTCGGATGGGGCGATTCCGAACGACATGCCGTCGGGCGGGCCGAACGGCGTTTAGGATTTGAACCCATCATACTGTTGGTCTGGGCTCCCGCCTGCGCGGGAGCGAGCGGGTGAGAACGTTTGCGGGGGCAGTAACCTCCGTAGGGAGGATTAGCGAAGCGTAATCCGCCTTGTTGCCCGGGCCGATTATCGGTTACCCAAAAGGCGGTTTGCGGCTGCGGCTGACAACCCGCCCTACGGCGCTCGACGTATCGCGAGTGACGTCGTGGATGGCCGGAACGAGTCTGAACGAGTCCGGCCATGACGTTTCGGTGGTCGTGCTTGTCAATGCAGACGCTCAGTTCAGGTTGGTCAGGCGCTCGACGAAGCGGAAGCGCAGGCCCGCCTGGTCCAACTCAATATCGTCGACGCTGAAGACGGCGATGTAGCCGGTCCGCTTGAACTCGATCCCGTCGGCGCCATCGGTGGGTTCGTCGTTGGTCAGGATGGCCCGGCCGGAGGCGCGTAGCGCCGCGGTCAACTCCTCGCTCTTCGGGTCGCCCGGCCTGAGCTGGGGATCATCATAGCGATCGCCACGAAACCAATGGGCGTGAACGCAAGGGAGGGTTTCTCCCTCGACCTTGGCAAACCACGAGCCGCGCGCGCCGCTGGCTCTGACTTTCGGCATCCGTCACCTCCGCGAGAAGAGAATCCGACCGTGGTGACACCGTACACCCGCGGCGGGCCTGTGCGGAGCTTTTTTTCTTTTTGTGCGGCCTTTGTTCGCCCGCGATCGCGACCGCCCGATGCGGCGGTCTTCTTCACCAACCGGAAAACGGAGTGAGCTCCCAAAATGGAAACAGATGACCTTCCCGGCGACCTGGCCGAGGATGAGACGCTGGATTTGATCGACGGCGCTATCGACACCGCGGAAACGGACAATGTTGATGTGGACGAGACCATTGACGACATCGACCTGGGTGACAGGGACGAGCAGGACGACGAAGAGTCCGAAGACAGAGACGACGCTGAATCGGAGCTCGACGAAATCGAGTACGCCGGCAAGCGCTACGCCATCCCGAAAGAACTCAAAGACGGCTTCATGATGCAAGCCGACTACACAAGGAAGACCCAGGAAGTCGCCACAACGCGGAAGGAACTGGAGGAACGCCAGCAAGCCTTTGAGCAAGCTATCGCGGCCCGCCAGGAAAGCCTCACCGACCAAGCCACCATCACCAACATCGATGGGACGCTTGCCCAGTATCAGAAAGTCGACTGGGCCCAGTATCAGCAGGAAGACCCGACAGCGGCGGAAGGCCACTGGCGGCAGTTCCAGACCCTCAAGGGTCAACGGCAGCAGCTTGCCGACAAGATTTCACAGAGCGAGCAGCTACGGGCCCGGAAGGCGCAGCAGGAGACTGCCAAGCGCGTCGAGGAAACCCAGCAGGTGCTCCAACGCGATATCAAGGGCTGGGGGCCGGACCTCGCCAAAAAGCTCACCGACTTCGGATTGTCACAAGGATTCACTCAGCAGCAACTGATTGCGCTGAACACGGATGCCCGGGCGATCAGGGTGCTGCACAAGGCGTACCAAGCCGACCAGCTGCTCAACAAACGGAAGAAGGGCCGGCGCGGAACCGGCGGTAAAGGGACGATCAAACCGCTGGAGATGGTCTCGGGCAAGAGATCGCGGCCACCGGCATCGGCCCAACCGAGCGATCGCGACTCGGATGCCGCCTGGATGAAGAAGCGCAACGCCCAGCTTCGGAAACGAAACCAGGCCTAAGCCCCCACAGGACCGAACGCATGAGCGTGGGGATGGCCAAACAAGAAAGAAGCCATGGCTAATACTATTCTCACCCCAACGGCCGTGACGCGCGAAGCGCTTCGCGTCCTTCACCAGAAGCTCGGTTTCATCGGCTCCATCCATCGGGGCTATGATTCGAGCTTCGCCAAGACCGGCGCCAAGATCGGTAACACGCTGAAGATCCGTCAGCCGAACGAGTACACGGTGCGCACCGGCGCCACGCTGTCGGCGCAGGACACTACCGAGTCCAGTGTCGACCTGACGATCAGCACCCAGAAGGGTGTCGATGTGAACTTCACTTCGGAAGAATTGACCCTCGACCTGGACGATTTCACCGATCGCGTGCTTGAACCTGCGATGGCCGTGCTCGCGGCTACGATGGAGTCGGACGCCCTGTCAATGTACAAGGACGTCTACAACCAGGTGGATAATGTCGGTTCGGCCATTACCTTCGCCAAGGTGCTGGAAGGCCGCAAGAAGCTGGTCGACAATCTGGCGCCGACGAGCAAGCGCTCGGTCTGCCTGAACACCCAGGACAATGTCGATCTGGTCGATACCCTGAAAGGTCTGTTCCAGGATTCCACCCAGGTGGCGAAGCAATACCGCGAAGGCTATGTCGGCCGGACCGGCGGCTTCGAGTTCATGGAGTCGACCTTCATGCCGTCGCACGATTCCGGCTCCGATGACGGCACCGGCGATTACCTGGTCGATGGCGCCTCACAAACCGGCGCTACTCTGGTTGTCGACACCGGCACGGGAACCCTGCTCCAGGGCGATGTCATCACGATCGCCGGCGTCAACCGGGTCCATCCGGAGACCAAAGCGGACACCGGCATCCTGCAGCAGTTCGTCGTGACGGCAGACTCCGGCGCAAGCGCAACCTCGCTTGCCATCAGTCCGTCGATCGTGACCTCGACGGGACGGCAGAACGTCACCGGTTCGCCGGCGGACAATGCTGTTATCACCAAGGTGGGCGGTGCGTCGGTGAACTACGGCCTGTCGCTGGCCTATCACAAGGACGCCTTTGCCTTCGGTACGGCGGACCTGGTGATGCCGGACGGCGTCGACTTCGCGGCGCGGCGTGCCTTCGACGGCATCTCGATGCGGATCGTGCGCCAGTACGACATCAACAACGACAAGTTCCCGTGTCGTATCGATGTCCTCTACGGCTACAAGGCGATCCGGCCGCAGCTGGCCGCGCGTCTCGCCAACAACTGAGCGCACTCTCTCTTTTTTTCGCTCTCTCCGGGCGGAAAAGTGCCCAGCGCTTTTCCTGAGAACGCTCAAGGGCATTCCTTGTTCGCTCTCTCCGGGCGGAAAAGTGCTCAGCACTTTTCCTGAGAACGCTCAAGAACGACGCGGGCGGGCCAATCTGCCCGCGTCCGGCAATCGGAGGCGGATAAATGGCGGTATCGACCTACAGCGAACTGCAGACGGCGGTCGTTTCGTGGATGGCGCGCGACGGCGACAGCGATCTGACGTCGAAGGCGCCGGACTTCATCTCGTTCGCCGAGTCGCGGCTGAACCGCGATCTCGACCTCCGGGTGATGGAAACGGATACGCTGCTGACCGGCACCATTTCGTCTCGCGAACTGACTTTGCCCACCGACTTGGTTGAACCCATCAGCCTGCATCTGACCACGTTCGGCGACCAGCGCTGGTTGCGTCCATTCGTG
>JAAEOR010001110.1 GCA_024222895.1 Hyphomicrobiales bacterium
CAGCGCCAGGACAGTGCGCTGTGGAATGAATACATCGATCGCTATCACTACCTGGGCTATAAACCCCTGCCCGGAGCCCAGTTGCGGTATTTTGCCTATGCCGGGGCGCGGCTGGTGGGGGTGTTGGGATTTGGGGCGGCAGCTTGGAAAACGGGTCCGCGCGATGCCTGGATCGGCTGGAGCCGGGCGCAGCGCCACCGCAACCTATGGGGTATCGTCAATAACGCTCGATTTCTAATCTTGCCCTGGATCCGCGTTCACTGCCTGGCCAGCAAGCTATTATCCATGGCCGCCAGGCGGTTGCCAGCGGACTGGGAGCAACGTTATGGCTATCGGCCGGTGTTGCTGGAGACCTTCGTGGAGAGCGGGCGTTTTCAGGGGACGTGTTATCGGGCGGCGAACTGGGGTTGTGTTGGGCACACCCAGGGCCGGGGGAAGTTAGGCGACCACCGGATCGGGCAGGTGCCGATCAAGGCGGTATGGGTTTATCCCCTGGTGCGGGACTTCCGGGCGGCGCTGTGCCAATGAAACCAC
>JAAEOR010001111.1 GCA_024222895.1 Hyphomicrobiales bacterium
CCGGTGTTGACGAGGCCGTTCTGGAAGACGCCGATGTCGTTGTCGAAGCCGACCTGGGAGCCGCCGGCTGCGTTGCCGAAGCCGAACTGATCGATGGTGATGCCGCCGGCCATGGCGGGCACTGCTGCGAAGCTGATGGCGGTGGCGATGGCGCTGGTGATGAGAAGCTTGCGGGTCATTGTCGTGTCTCCTTGGGCTGGCGGCTTAGGAGCCGCGTTTTGCGTAGGAGTCACGTTGTAAGGGCACGTCCCGGTACCCAGCCTGAACCCGCCATTCAGAGTCCGTTCACCCAGCAGGCGTAGCGCAAGCGGCCTTACCCGAAGGGGTCAACCGAACTCCCCTTCCCTCTCGGGCCGGCTGCTTCAAACACGCCCCGATGCCTGGAACGACCAGACGATAACGCCAGTCGGTGCTCCCGCGGAGAAAGCGCACGGCCGGCGGGCTGGACCCGGCAAGCCGTTGCCGACCGGCCTACACGCCCCCCTGGGGCTGGGCTTCCTCGGAGAGCCTCGATGCAAAGCGATCATACGAGCAATTCGCCATCACAAATCGCTGCCCGGCGTGTGCGCCTTCAGTCCACCCATCCCTGTCCTCCCATAGATCCAGAACAGTCGACCAACACTCGCCGGGAGACGCGTATTTGGCCGCCTTGCCGAAGGTCCGCCGAAAAGCCGGAGGCAGGATCACCGGAATCCCGACCGCCATCGCCTCCATCACTGCCCGACCGAACTCTTCAATGTAGCTTTCATGCGGATAGTGGAGGAAGAAGTCCAGCTGGGAAAGAAAAGCGCGAGGGTCACGGGCACCGAATCGTTCCTCCCGCCAGTTTGAAGGAAAGCGACCAAGCACTCTTCTGGCAAACCGGGCGCCGCCAAGAAAACGTGTGACGCATCGCCGGTCAGCGCAATAGGCATTTGCCACATCCAACGCGGAGCTCGGCCACTTCAGATAGTGATCGCGCCCGTGGCGGCCGAGCAGGGGTATCTTGCCGTCACGGCCACGGCGCCTTGGCTCTTTGTTGCACCATTGTTGGATATCGATCAACGGCGTCCAGGTCGCCTTTGTCGGAACCGGGTACCGCGGGTCAGCGATCATCAGTTCGCGGACATAATCCGAGATCGGCGCCCACTGCCCTTCCGAGCCGAAAAGCCTGCGGAGGTTTGCGCGGACACGGAGTGGGTCGTACGCAATATCCAACCTCTCCGTGTCGCGTTCGGCCATCTGATTCACGACCACGAACAGGCGGTCATGCTCGATCTCCGGAAACAAATCCATCAAATGGTTGACGACGACAGGATAGGTAATCACCACATTCCTGGCGCACACCTTTTCGCCAGGGGCAATGATATCCAGGTCATGTTTTTGAGCAAAATTCCGAATGTCATGCGACAGCGGGCGATCAACGTTGAGATCATATCTCCTATACTGAAAAATGCCGCAAGACAGATCCTCCGATCTGGCCGCGTGAATCATGTTGACGGCTGAGTTGACTGCGCCGCCCTCCAGGTTCCAATCCGCAACGAACAGTACATCAAGGGGGGGGCGCACAGTACGATCCGGCCTAATCGGTGGTGGTACGTCCACAAAGGGAGGCTTCTGCTCCCAACCGGATGCCCGGATCGCCTCGATGTCGAGGCCAGCCAGCCACCAGCGTGACGCTTCCTTGTATTCGCGCCGCAAGCCGTGAAATATCGTGGCGACGTCGGTTTCCTTGCTCCGGGTCAGCGACGTCTCGCGGCTTCTGCCTAGAGCAAGGGGACAATTGGGCAGGAAGGATCTTGTCGGCTCAAGGCCAAGGATTTGCTCAACGCGAAACAGAAACTCCTTGTCGCCTGTTACCCTCACATGATCCCAGGGCCGGGTGATATCCAACATGGACCTTTTGAACATCAATGAAGAAAAGTTGGTACCCATCAGGCTGAGATCCTTCCGCCGGGTCTCGAAGAAACAGAGGTCGTCCGTTGTCCGGACCCACGTCGAGATGTTGATCAACCGATCGTGGAACCGCATGTCGGCCATGTGCATGGCGAGGCGAGCCGGATGCGACCAGTCGTCTGCGTCCTGGACAGTGACATAGTCCCCTGTGGCTTCGGCGAGTGCCTGGTTCCGGCAGACGTAGTTTCCAGCGTTCACACCTCGGCGAATTAATCGAAATCGGCGATCAAGGCTGCAGAAATCTGCGGCAATATCAGCTGTTCCGTCACTACTATTGTCGTCAACGATCAGCACCTCGAAATTCTGCCACGTCTGTCGTGCGAGACTGCCGAGCGCTGTCAGGATCGTGTCTTCGGCGTTGTAAGCAGGAAGAATGATCGAAATCTTTGCATCGGCACCGCCAGCATCGATCGGACGCTGGTCCGCTTCTATGTTATCAATCGTAAGCGGTTGATCCCGATCAGCTTTTCTCAAGCCAGCCAATACGAAATGAGAGAACACGCCGTTCAGATTGTGCAGCACCTTGTCATCATCGGCATCGTCATCGGATCCGACCACCGCGCGATTCCAGGTATTCGCCAGAACCAACGCTGCCGATGGGTCGAACGGCTCGCGCTGCGTCACACTCTCCAGCAGAGTCCTCGCTTCGATTGCCCTTCCCAAACGACAAAGAAGCAAGGCCTCAAGCAAGTGCTGGCGGCGATCGCGAGCGATCGCCGAATCGAGTTCGCGCATTTTGACGATATGTACAAGGGCCGCCTGGAATTCACCCTTGGACGCGAACCACCGCGCCAGCGCGTATGCCGCTTTGGCGCCGCGTCGAGGTTTTTCCTTATCGCTCTCCATTGCGGTCAGGTCGGCCAGCGCATCTGAAGAGAAGCCACCCCAAAGCCGTTTCTCGAATTTCCGGGCGCGAATCTTCATCCGGCTTCTGTAGGTGTCGTGTTGCTCCGCGGACGTTTACCAACCTTGCGGCTACGGCTGACCGTGCTTTGCGTCGCGCTTTCTCCACCGCCTGCCAAACTGACCTGTTCGGATATGACCCTGTCCGGTCCGGTCAACCGACGGATGCGATGTCCACCAAACAGCACCGAACCCAACCGCCACGCCCGCGTGCTCGTAATGGCCGCCAACCTTTTGGAAAGCCGAACGTTCTCCTCCAACAGTGTCTTGCGAGAAGAGCGGAGAACCGTGAGTTTCCGCCGCAGTTCCTTGCGTTTTTCGCGCACTGTCTGCATCTTCGATCGTTCGCGAGTGAGCGCCTCCTCCAGCCTGGCCACTTCGTCCGCGTGTCGATCAAGTATTTCCAGGACCTTTGCCGCCGTTTGCTCGACCGGCAGGGGGCCGGGCACGTCAGATTTGACCGGCGCCATCGCTCCGTTGAAAGCAGCCAGCGATTTGGACAGTCTGGATACATCGTCGGTAAAACGTTGCTCGGACTCGTTTAGACGCCGTCTAAGCTCTTCATTTTCGGTTGTGAGCATGGTTAGTTCGTCGTTCTTGGCTGAAATCTCTTCTTTGAGCGCTCGCGTAACAACCCTGTTCCTGTGCCGTCTCTTCGTGGCCCGGGCCGGGTTGTCGATCGCAAACGATTTGCTTATGAATGCAAGATTCACCCGCCGTAGAATTGGCTTGTCCTTGAAGGTTTCGTGAACTTGATCATAGATTCGAAATATATTGTAATCAAAATTATTAAGTTCATCTTCGATCAATCGATAGTATGTTTGTTGATTATTATTCGGATCGATTCCAGCCTCGATGTATACCATGTCAATGCCGCTGGAGGACAAAAGCTGTTCTGCGCCCTTGAGCACCTCCAGTTCAAAGCCCTCCACGTCCACCTTGAGGAGTGAAACATGCTTGATGTCGTATCTGCCCGCAAACGCATCGAGGGTCATCGCGCTCGCATTGAACAATGCCCCTGACGGATCCTCTCCGAAATCCGGGCCCGCCGGCTCGATGACACGTGTTCGCCCGCCCTCCTTCCTGAATGCGAGTTCGCCGGCCTCGAGACCGACCGCGAGATTGTGGAAGTGCAGGTAACGGACGTTGTGGTTGCCTTCGTGTTTTCGTTTCAACACGGCAAACGCGTCGGGATTGGGCTCAATCAGGTGGGCCTCACGCAATCGCAAGCGGGAAGCACAGAATTCAGCGAACACGTCACCGTGATGCGCGCCGATGTCAATGTAAACGAATGCCTTATCAATGAAGTACGGAATTATGTCTTCGACAAACGTGTGAATGTCACCAGCGTCGGATGGAACGTGTATTTTGTTTTCTCTACTTGTCACGACCGTCTCAGGGTAGCCTATCTTCTAGTATTTTTGAACTATAGTGCATATCAGTCAAACTGCACGCACCTGAGTGGAACTCGACAGAACAGGTCTAGCCTGCCTCGCCGCCAGCGACAAGCGCAACACCAACTGGCGAGCGTGCGGCGCGGCCACGATCAGCTGCACGACACAAAGCTCGCAGAGGTTCGGCCGGGGACCAGAGCCCGGTCTCCAAGCGACCGTCGGCTCGTTGAACGGTGTAAAGCGCCCCTGAACGTTCGATGCTGTGCGCGCTGGGCCAGGATCCGTCGCGGCAGGTTCCTTTCTCCGGTTGTCACCGTGGACACCCACTTTCGCTCCTGCACCAAGTCACCGTCCCGCGGGTTATTGCGCCGGCTCAATCGGCTCCGGCAGGGCACCACCCGTCTGTCGTGCGAACATGGGCAAGCCCACCCGGTCAGATCGCCCCGTATGGTTGACCGCACGGAAACGACATGTCACCTGATGTCGCGAAAGCTGATCCTCCGCCGACATCTGCGGCTCGGCGAAAAGTGTGTCCCACCTGATCTCGCCGCGACCCCGCTGGTCCGGTCCATACGTCATCCATTCGAACAACAGAGACACCATGCCCAAGAGAACCCTCGACGCAAAACTCGCTGCGATCCGCTCCGGGAACTACAAGCCTACTGATTTCATCATAGCCGACGCCAAGGACGGCGACATCGGGTTCGGCACCGCCGCACCGGGACCCGACCCGGAACACCGCGGACGATTCAAGCCACGGGCAGCTCAGCTGCGGGCGATCCGCGAGATGACCAAGTCCGGCCTGATTGACGTGATGCTGATGTCGGCGTCAACGGCCGAGCGCCTTGTCGGCGAAGGTTTGTTCAAGAAGACCAGGGTCACACCGGCGATCCGACTGAATGATACCACCGACATCTGGTCGGCCCGAGGCGGCGCCTACAAGGAAACACCGTCGCTCCCACATCGGACCGCGCGGATCGACCAGGCCCGCAAGCTGGTGGACCTGGGCCTCTACTCGGTCACGTTCTCCAATCGCGCCGAACTCGATGCAGCAAGCGGCGAAGCGTATTCGGCCTACCGCGCCGAAGCCGGCGAACACAAGATGCGGCACTTCCTGGAGGTGTTCAATCCTGCCTTCGACATTGGGCTGCGCGACGGTGCCGACATCGGCAGTTTTATCAACGACAACATCGTCCGGGCTCTCGCCGGCGTCGTCGGCGACGATCATCCTCATTTTCTTAAGCTGCAGTATAACGGC
>JAAEOR010001112.1 GCA_024222895.1 Hyphomicrobiales bacterium
CCAATAGTCGCGCAAGAGCTTCAGCAGGCCGGGTGACAGCATCACTTTGCGATCCTTGCGCCCCTTGCCCTGCTCGACATGGATCAGCATCCGGTCGCTGTCGATGTCGGTGAGCTTCAGATTGCAGACCTCGGACGACCTGAGACCGGCGCCGTAGCTGATGCTGAGCGCGGCGCGGTACTTGAGACCGGGCCCCGGCGCGACCTTCAGGAGTTCCGAGACTTCCTCGACGCTCAGCACCACGGGCAGCTTCCGCGGCTGCGTGCGAAACTGCATGTTCCGCTTCATCTCCGGACGCCGGCATGTCGTCTCGAAGAAGAACCGGAGCGCGATGATCCGCGCGTTGTAGGTTGGCGGCGTGATCCCGATCTCGCTCATGTGAAGCTGATAGGCCCTGAGATCGTCCGGCGTGGCCATGTCCGGCGCACGACCCAGAAAGGCCGTGAAATCCTTGATCGCCCGGATGTGCGCCTTCTGAGCCTTCTCGCCCAGCCCCTTGATCCGCATGTCCTCGATCATCCGCTGACGCAGCGGCGAAATCCTCTCCTCAGTCATGGGAACCTCCTGTCTGTCGATTGAGAGACCCAATCGTCAGCCAGGTACAGCCCCCGCCAAAGACACCGAGATCAGATCGGTGCGGAACACCGGCAACAAGCGCCATTGCCGCGCGAGCGGCTTAGTCCTTGTCCGCACAGCCGACATGCAGGGTGGTCGAGAAAAACGACGCGTCATTCCATCTGCGGCACGTCGCCGTAGCGCGCCAGCTCTGTCGGCTCGCCGTACTCGCCCTGGTCGGGATCAGCGCTCCGCGACCATGCGATGACGCCGGCGTGCTTGTCTGGATTTAGCGGTTGTCCAGCTTGAGCTCACCTGATTTCAGCCAGCGCAGAACCTGACAGGCAATCGGATTGGGCGCGCGTGCCGTCTTCCGCTCGGGCGGCGTCTCCCACTTGCGGATCGTCACTGGGTTCGTATCCAGGATCTCCGCAAGGTCGTTTACGGACAGGCCCAGCGACTGCCGGGCCTGTCTGAGCGCGCGCCAATCCACTTTCAAAACAGAAGCATTGCCGCCAACCTGGGCCGAATGGATTGCGCAGCCCGGCCGTCAGCGTGTCATCGGCCGTCGTCACAGCGATTTGGTTCGAAGCCCGGCAACGGTGGTGAAGACTTCCGGCGAAGCGCCGCCGCCGACCTTGATCAGCAGCTCTGAGCCCTTTTTTTCCGCCTACCTCATCGCGCCAGCATCGTGGCGATGGACTTCGGACAACGATGGTTCACCGTTCCGCCGGCTTCCACTCGCGCGCCAGGCGCTGCGCCTCGGCGAGCTGGTCAGGCGTCATCTGTTTGGCGATGATGTCACGGTTGTGCCTAGCGTGCTCGTCGCCCTGCGCAGCAGCCAAGTCCAACCACATGTATGCCAGAACGATGTCCTGCGGGACGCCCTCGCCCTTGGCGTACATGGTGCCGAGGTTGTACTGGGCGCCGGCAAGGCCTTGCTCGGCGGCGATCCGATACCACCGCACCGCCTCGGCGTGGTCCTGCGGCACGCCATTCCCGTTTTCGTACATGACGCCGAGGTTGAACTGGGCGCGGGCCAGGCCCTGATCGGCAGCGTGCCGGTACCATTTCACCGCCTCGGCATAATCCTGCGGCACGCCCTCACCCTTGTCGTACCTGAGGCCGAGGTTGAACTGGGCGCCGGCATGGCCTTGCTCGGCGGCGAGCCGGAACCACCGCACCGCCTCGGCATGGTCCTGCGGCACGCCATTCCCGTTTTCGTACATGACGCCGAGGTTGAACTGAGCCTTGGCAATGCCCTGCTCGGCAGCGTGCCGATACCATTTCACCGCCTCGGCATAATCCTGCGGCACGCCCTCACCCATGTCGTGCATGAGGCCGAGGTTGAACTGGGCGTCGGCATCGCCCTGCTCGGCGGCGAGCCGATACCACTTCGCCGCCTCGGCATAGTCCTGCGGCACGCCCTCGCCCTTGTCGTGCATGAGGCCGAGGTTGAACTGGGCGTCGGCATAGCCCTGCTCGGCGGCGAGCCGGAACCACCGCGCCGCCTCGGCATAGTCCTGCGGCACGCCCTCGCCCTTGTCTTGCATGACGCCGAGGGTGAACTGGGCTTTGGCATGTCCCTGCTCGGCGGCGAGCCGATACCACTTCGCAGCCTCGGCATGGTCCTGCGCCACGCCCTCGCCCTGGGCGTACATGACGCCGAGGCTGAACTGGGCGACGGCATGGCCCCGTTCGGCAAGTGGCCGCCACAGCCGCAGTGCTTCGGCGTAGTCGCCACGCTGTGCGGCGGCGTAGCCATCCTCTAACGGCCCGGCCATTGCCACGCGCCCGCCAGCATGACGATAGATCCGGTGACGAGCCCGCCTGAGCATAGTGAGCGTCCTTCCTTTCTTGTTCTCGCCAGCCTACCTCATCGCGCCAGCCCGGTCTCCGCTTCGGCGGGGCCAGGGGGTTTTCTATGTGGACGAACGTCAACTCTGAGCCC
>JAAEOR010001113.1 GCA_024222895.1 Hyphomicrobiales bacterium
ACGGTATATGTCGATATCTGACTATATATGACCATATGCGCGTGGCCTCGGACAGGGCGCGGATGCGTGTGGCCGACGTGGATTGATCGTGGATTCGCCCATGGCGGGCTGAACAAGACGCACCTCAAGTCGTCAATCCCGGCGCCGGCAAATTGAGCGGGCGTGCGTCCACGACAGGCATCCAACCGCGGCCCGCAGGCACAAAGGAATAGTATCATGCTCATTGCCCATCTTTCCGATTTTCACGTGTTCGCCGACAGGCAGGAGACCTCGCTGGTCCGACCCGACGCGGTCGATCGGGCCCGCAAGGTCGTGGCCGACGTGACCGGATTCAGCCCGAGACTGGATGCAGTGATGATCACCGGCGATCTCGCCGATGGCGGCACGGAGCAGGACTACGCGCTGTTGGCATCGGTCATCGCGCCGATCGACGCGCCCGTGTTCGTGGTGCCCGGCAACCACGACCGCCGTGAAGGGCTGCGCGCCGCCTTCGCCGATCGGCTGCCGTTCGGTGAGGGGCGCCTCCTCAACTACGAGACCACCTGCGGATCGATCCGCGTGATCGGACTCGATACCAAGATCGAAGGGCGCGTTGACGGGCGTCTTGAGCCCGAGACCCTGGACTGGCTCGAAGAGCGGCTCGCCCGGCCGGCCGAGGGGCACACCTATGTCCTGATGCACCATCCTCCCTTTCACTCGGGGATGGCGGCTCTCGACGCAATGGCGCTGACGGGCGGCGGCGACCGGTTTGCCGAGCTGGTACGCTCACATCAGGGATCGTTGCACATTCTTGCCGGCCACCTTCACCGCCCCTATCAGACGATCTGGAACCGCGCGCTGGCGACCGTCGGCGGCAGCCCGGCCTTTCAGTTTGCTCTCGATCTCCATCCCGGCGCGCCCGAACCCGGCACCGACGATGAACCGTATTTCTATTTCATTTACCGGCTGGGACACGACGGGGAGACTGTCCACACCCGGCCCGTCAGCCTCCAGGTATCGAAGGAATAGGACTGTCATGCACGAACATGCGGAAAGCCTTGTCCTGGAGGCGGGACAGATTGCCCTCGGCCATTTTCAGTGTTTGTCGAGCATTCCGGTCGAATCCAAGGGTCACCTCGACCTCGTGACCCTTGCCGACCGGGATGTTGAGCGCTTCCTGACGGACGGACTCCGCAGGGCCTATCCCGATGACGGCGTGTTCGGCGAGGAGGGGAGCAACCACGTCGGCACTTCGGGGCGGATTTGGGTCGTCGATCCCATCGACGGCACGTTCAATTTTGTTCGCGGCGGTAACCAGTGGGCGGTTTCCGTGGGTCTTTTCGAGCAGGGCGCTCCAAGCTTCGGCATCCTGCACGCACCGGTGCGCAAGCAAACCCTCGCCGGCGGCAAAACCGTACCAGCCAGCATGAACGGCGCTCCGTTGACACGGCGCCAGGGCATGGATAGCAGCCGCGCCGCCGTCGGTGTTGGTTTTCATCCTGTCATCCCTGTGGACGACAGCCTCGCCGTTCTGCGCTTCGTCCTGGAAGACGCGGGCATGGCGTTCCGCTGCTGTGGCTCGACCGTCATCTCGCTGATCGACGTGGCGCTCGGAGAGGTGGACGGCTACGTCGGTATGGGGGATTCCAGCTGGGATCTGGTGGCGGCTTTTGCAATTCTCGAGCAGGTGGGCATATCCAGCACCGTCGACTGGGGCAAATGCGACCTGTCCACCAAGTTCAAATATGCCGCCGGAACGCAGGAGTTCCTGGCCGCCGTTGAACCGATCATCCCCTATGGCGCCAGCCTCGAAATCCCATCGGCTGACGAGATTGGCGCGAATATGCAACCGGCTCATGGCTAATCGCCCTCCACCGCAGGTCTGTTCCCCGTCACTAGTAGCGGTCCGAAGCCACGGGCAGGGCGTGCCGCGGACTCTCAAGCTCGGCCAACATCGCACGCCTTCCAGGCGCTGCGCACCATGCACGAGATCCTAATCATGATCTTCATGATGCTCCAGGAAGTGCTCGAGCTAGAGCCATACGACTTGGTCATCGCCGACGAGGCATGGGATGTCGACAACTACCGGCACGAAAAACCTCAAGCACAAGACCAACTGAATGGCGCGGGTAACTCACAGAATAGCTCTGCGATAATGCCGGCGTTCACCGCGCGCCGGTTTGAGCGGGATCATTGCGCACCAATAATCGGCCGGTGAGAGTGCGGTGTACAAGGCTGATGCTTCCTGTTGCAGCAGCCACAACTGCGGCCGTGCCGGGAACAATCCGTGAAGATTGCGCTGGTCACACTGGGTACGCGTGGAGATGTCCAGCCTTTCATTGCATTGGGCAAGGGGCTCATGGCGCGCGGTCACGATGTTCTGATCGGCGCGCCTGATGAGTTCAAATCCTGGATCGAAGGCCATGGCCTGGCGTACCAATCCATCGGTGTCGATATGCGCTCCTTCGTGCAGTCTCCTGAGGGGCGCGAGGTGATGGGCGGCAGCGTCTTCGCCGTGGCGCGGATGTGGTCGAAATCCATCAAGCCGCTGACCCGAAGATCACTCGACGCGATCTGGAAGACGGCGCGCAGCGCGGATGCCATCGTCTACCATCCGAAGACCGCAGGGGCAGCCGATGTGGGCGAAGCGACCGGAGCCGCGCTCTTTTATGCCGCCCCGTTTCCCGTGTTCCCGACGACGGCCTTCCCATTGTTCGTCTTTCCCGGCAATTATGGTTCCACGCTCAACCCATTCAGCTACAAGGTGCTGCTTTTGCCACGACTGTTCTTCCTGCCAACGGTCAACGCTTGGCGCGAAGACGTGCTGAAGCTACACCGGCTTTCGCCGCTTGAAGCCTTGAATGAAGCCAGGAGCGATCCGGCTGTACAATTATGTGCCGTCTCGCCGACGGTCGTACCCGGCTATCCCGCAAGTGAGGCGGAGTGCATCCAAACGACCGGTTATTGGTTTCTGGATGAAGGGCAGGATTGGGTTCCCGATCCGGCACTGTCCGCTTTTCTCGAAGACGGTGACCCGCCGATCTACATCGGCTTCGGCTCCATGACCACTGGGGATCCCAGTTCGCTTGCTCACATCGTTGTCGAGGGCGTGCGTCGCGCCGGGGTCCGCGCGATTCTGGCCACCGGGTGGGGTGCCCTTGCAGAGATCAACGTGCCAAGGACGGTCCATGTGATCAAGGGTGCCCCCCATATCGCGCTCTTCAGGCATGTTTCTGCTGTCGTCCATCATGGTGGAGCAGGCACAACCGCAGCGGGCCTCAGGGCCGGACTTCCAACGTTGATATGCCCACTGGCCGTCGATCAACCGTTTTGGGGCCGCCGTGTTCTGTCACTGGGCTGCGGCCCAAAGCCCCAACCCATCAAGCGATTGCAGCGAAGACAGTTTGCCGAAGGATTGACTGAGCTGGTTCGGACCGAATCCTACCGTCACTGCGCCCAGGAGGTGGCCACCGCCATCGCGGAAGAAAATGGCGTCGAACGTGCAGTCGAGATAATAGAAACCGTCAGTCAGAAGCGCGCCGCGACTTGACCAATGGCGTCTTTCGCTCATGCAAGCTCCTGTTCGCGACGGCGAACGAGGAGCTCATAAGTCACACGAGCCAAGACGGAACGCCGGCCTTGAGCCGATGGAATTGTCCCTCGTAACCGTCCAGGATCGCGACGGCGAGAAAGGCGCGTTCAGGATGCGAGATGCCGATGAACGGGAATTGCAGCAAACGTAGAAAACTGTCGGCTCCCGGGATCTCCTAATGGCCCCGCCAGGCAATGTCGGTCAGCGAGCAGATCGACAGCCGCAGCCGCCGATCATTCTGCTATTCTCCGGGAAACAGCGTCTCCGTCCAGCGACCAAGCGCTTCGCTGAAACCGGCAACGCGCGACACCGCCGGTTTGCTCCCATCGACGACGGCGTCGCGGATCGCAGATTGCGGTCTTCAGCATTCGGGACATGCCCGGCGAGCCATTGGGCTAGCCCGGGGCGCGTGGGGTCGTCGCAGGTCGGCGACGAGTCTGTTCTTTCTTGTCACTCATAGTCCGCCAGATGCTGCCTGGCGGACTATGAGAATCCGAACCTGCCGATGGCGGCTACGCCTCGCGAGACAATCTCGAACAGGCCAAGGCGTTGGGCGTCGCTGACATGGCATTCCACAAAAAATGTGGTCTCAAGATCGAGGACATGGTCAGGAGCCGCTGGGTCTATCGAAAGCTCAGGAACTTCCGGGCCGGCATCGAGGCGATATCTCCTGCCTCAAGCGCGCCTACGGTCTGGCACGCTGCACCTGGCGTGGGCTCACTCACTTCAAAGCCTATGTCTGGTCCTCGGTCGTCGCCTGCAACCTCGCACTCCTCGCCCGGCCCAAGCCCACCTGACACCGTCTACATCAAATCGAAACGAGACCCACCGGCAGCCGCCGGCTGATACCGCTCGCGCGCCTGCTATCGATCACCGGCAGCCAGCCCCACGAAAGCCCATAGCAGTCGAAAATCGACGACTGACAATACAATCAAAACCAGAGGCAGCCATCATCCAACAACAAAAACAGCTGTTTATGGACGGACACGTCTAATCTCGCCAATTCACGCTGACGGGAGCGTTGATTTCGCTTGCTGTTTGGATCGCGTCGAGGATCTGCGCCGCGCGGTATCCGTCTTCCATCGAGCCGTTCTCAAAAGGCCGCCCCTCGGCAATTGCCGACAGAAATTCGTGGATCATGAATCCGAAGCCCTCGGCATAGCCGATGGAGACCAGGTCATGCGGAACCGGGGCCAGCGTCCCCACCGAAGGGGAGGAGGGGCGGTTGATCATCCTGCGGAACGGTGCGGGGCTGCCATCATCAGAAATCGCAAGCTCGAAATGCGAAGGCATCTCGGTGGTAAATCGCGCTGTCCCCCGGGTTCCATAAACCTCGACTTGAACACGGTTGCCGGTACCCAAAGCTATTCGCGAGGCAGTGACAAAGCCTTGTGCGCCGCCGGTAAAACGCAGCAATGCCGACATGACATCGTCATTGTCGACGATGGCGAGTTCATCGGACAGCTGAGTATGACCGTGGCCAGTTGTTGCGGCGGCGGGCAGAAACCGCTCGCAAATGGAAATGGTCGACACGGCGCCCGCAATCTCGCTGACGTCGCCAAGCATGAACCGCGCCATGTCAACCGCATGCGTCCCGAGGTCGAGAAGCGCTCCGGGCCCGGCGCGATCGAAAGTGTAGCGCCAGCTATGGGGCAGCATCGGGTCGGCGGCGTAGTCGCATTGATATTGGATTAGGATTTGCACTGGATCGCCCAGTTCGCCATTGGCCACCCTGGCATTGATGTCAGCCAATGCAGGGATACGGCGATAATTGAATACTGTACCGGACACGCCGGAACTCGCGCGCGCCAGATCGCGCGTAGCCCGTGCGTCGTCAGCACTCAGCGCCAGCGGTTTCTCGCAGAGAACATGCTTACCGGCACGAAGCGCTGTTTGTGCAACCTCCGTGTGCAGGAAGTTCGGCAGGCAAACCGAGACGATCCCAATCGAGGCGTCGGCCATCACTGCCCGCCAGTCGGCCGCCGTGCGGTCGAAACCCCACGTCGACGCCATCTTACTGGCCGCATCGACGTTCACATCGCAGACAACATCCATCGTTGCGCCGAGCTTAGCAAAACGCGGGAGATGCGTGCGATACCCCGCCGCATGGGCCGCACCGATCATTCCGGCGCCGACAATGGCAATTCCGTTTCCGACCACGAAGTAGCCCTCATCTCTTCTGGTTCTTATCAGGTTTCTCCGGCCGTGGCAGACAGTCATAGCGCCTGACGAGGCACATGACCGATGGCCCGCGAGAGCAATGGATAGCCGAGCGGACTTGCATCCGGGAGTTCCCGTCAATGATAGAAGAACAGACTGGAAAACCGAACACCTCAAGCGATGGATTTCCATCAGTATTGCAGCCGCCTTGTGGCAACCGTGTGGTAATTTTCACCCTAATTCGCCCGCGGAATTTCCTAATGTGGCCGCCAGAATAACCTTGGCAATTCACATATGCATCATCCTGTTCGCAGTGTGGATCGGGAGCTTCCTGCCTCTGATGCTCGTCGGAATATTGCCGACGATCTACGGTGCCTGGCTCGGGGTGTATGTCGGCTTCACGCAGCACGCTGGTTTGGCTGAAGATGTTCTGGACCATCGCTTAACTCACCGAGCTTCGGCTCCACCAGCACCGAGGCGTGCGCCGGCAGGTGCAGAGAAGGCGGGAGGGCTCCCTCTCGGTTCGGGATCAAAGCAATTCAAGGATGAGTCGACACTGTCTCAATCAACCGCTCAATCCGACCCGCCTGAGTTTCGGGGAAGGCTGCCATTACCGGGGAAGCGAGCGACATCGGCACCCGGTGGTCGAGGAGGACGGCAGGGGCGGCGGGCGACGCACAATCCGGCCAGACGCGTCAAGGGGCCAGTCCCTGCCGATACGGTTTTCGTCCGCGCCTTGAAAGGCGAGTTCGATGCCGTCATGACGATGTTCCATGATCAGGGGCAGATCGCGATGATTGCGACGTTCTCGTTCAAGAGGCGTTTGTGCGGTCAGGCTCCCGTGTTGCACCCTCCGCTCGTCCTCCGCGAAGGCGGAGGACCCGGGTCCTTTCCTTTGCTGGATCTCCGCCTTCGCGGAGATGAGCGGTTTTGAGGTGACGCGAGAACCACCAACGCTGTAATCCAGCACTGCCTGATTGACACATCGCAGCGTCAGCCGCTCTGACACACTCAATACCAAGGATGCTTGATATTGACTCTTTTGACCGAAACTCCGGCGTGCGGTGGTCCGAATTCGCTCGCCGAGCGGCGTTACGTCTCTCGAACGATGACCCCGTATCGTCCTTCGAGACGTGCCTTGTCGGCCGACGAATTGGGGCCATCGAACGGGTCAGTATCAAGCATCCTTGGTATAGCATGAAGCGCTTGGGTGAATCTGCCAGCGCCACCTGGCGACGCCATGTGCACGGTAGATAGGCCTGCGGCAGCGGTGTTCGAAACTATAGAAGGAGAACAACATGAGCGATCTCGCAGGCGTTTGCGTTCCAATCTGCACCCCCTTCAAAGATAACGGCGCATCGCTCGATGTAGCCGCGTTCGAGGCCAACATCGATTCGCTGATTGAGAACGGGATCCGCATCATTGCCGTCAATGGCGGTACCGGCGAGTTTCCCTTCCTCTCGGAGGCCGAGAAGCGTCAGATTGCGGAGATCGCCGCAAAGCGGATAGACGGCCGCAGCAAGTTGATCGTCCAGACTTCGGCGATCCGCACAGAGGACGCAATCGAGAACTCCAAGCACGGCGAAGGCGTTGGCGCTGACGCTGTGCTGATCCTGCCACCTTATTTCGAAGGCCCGGGTGAAGACGGTGTTCGTTGGCACTACGAGCAGATCGCCAAGTCCATCAAGACCTCGATAATGGTCTACAATATTCCCGTCTTTACCCAGTTCGATATCACTCCAGACGTCTATGCACGTTTTTCCAACACCGACGGGATCGACTACATCAAGGACAGCACTGCCGACCCGTCCCGGATCGAGCAACTGATCGGCCAGGGCGCTGGCGTTTTCTGCGGTTGTGACTTCCTGAACTATTTCAGCCTGGTCAACGGTGTAACCGGCCTGTTTGCAGGTTCGGGGAACGCCGCTCCGGCGGAACTCGCTGAACTGCGGGATCTGGTCCAAGCCAATCGGTTTGATCAAGCTACCGAGCTCTGGAAGAAACTACAGCCGTTGAGCCGCTTGTTGTGGACCCTGCCGTTCAACCCGGTAGCCAAGGCTGCCAGCGGCATGACCGGCCGTGAAGTCGGCTTTTGCAGGATGCCGGTTCCGCCGCTCTCTGATGAAGAGATGAAACGGGTCGAAGACGCAGTTGCCGCGCTCACAGCTTGATCGCATTGGCTCAATGACGATTGGTGTTGTTCCCTCCGACATTCGCAACCAGCTCTCCACAATCTGGGTAAACCCTCAAAACGACCGGCGTGCAGGGGGTATTAGATCGATTGACACACGGGCGACGCGACGTGGACTCGGCCCGAGGGCGTTGGGATCGGTTTGCGCCGCTGTTTGCCGACCTGCTTCCAGAGACCACTTCGCAAGGAGGAAGAGACCGCCTCGGTGCCTGGCACGCTTTCCGGGTTGAGAATTTCCAGCCGGACCGCATTCGCGTCGATCCGCACGCGCATGTTCGACCATCTCCGCCACGCTTGCCGAAAGACGATAGCCGAGCAGAAGCACCCTTTCGAGGATCCCTGCCTTCTGGATCTCGCTTGGAGTGAGAAGGTTGCCGAGGGCATCGACACAACGACCTCAACCGTCGGCTGATTCAGCGAACGGCCCGGCATGAAGCCCGGGCAACGATCTTCAGTTCAGCGTGTTCTTGTATATCTTGCCGTCTTTCATGATGACGCGGATCGTGTCGATGCCCCGCTCGCGTGGCTCCGCGGCAAACCATTTCGGATCCCCGCCAAGGGCCGTTATGTCTTCCAGAGGATTGCCATCGACGACAAGGATGTCTGCGAGGGCGCCTTCTTCGATCACACCGAGTTTGCCGGGATATGGATTGTTCTTGCCGGTGAGTTGCGCCAGCTCTCCGGGTACCGAAGTCATGGACCTCAACGCCTCGAGATTCCCAAACGAATCGGCAAAGATCCATTTCTCATGGTCCCGGTGCTTGCGGCCGTTGATGCCGGTCTCATTGACGACATCGACCGCGAAAGCGATCTTGGGCTTCACCGTTTTCATGATTGCGATGAAATCCTTGGCGTTTTCCTTCATCTCCTTCGCCTTGAGGTTCTGTGGGCTGCCTTCGGCGCCATAAACGGGGTGGGTGAAGAGTTCATCGCTCAGCACACCGGCTATGAAAGGCGCAATAAAGGCGCCCTTCTCCTTGAGCAGTCGTGCCGTGGGCTCGGTAATCAACTGGCCATGCTCGATACTCTTCACCCCCAACTCAAGGGCCCTTTTGATGTGGGCGTCCTGATAGACGTGAACGGCAACATAGGTGTCCCTGGTTGCCGCCTCCTCGACGGCTGCCCGGATTTCTTCGTCGGTATATTGCGGAGCAAAAAGCGGACCCTTGATTGACGAAATTCCCCCCCCAACCATCACCTTGATCTGTGAGGCACCATTGGCAAAGTTTCTTCGCACCGCCGCTCTAACGGCATCCGGACCATCAGCTATTTGAGAAACGCCCAGTCCCAATAAGTTGCTCTTCGACAGGTCTTCATTCTGGCTGCCGAGCACGAGGTCCCCGTGACCGGAGGTCTGGGAAATATAGCTCGCCGATGGATAGATCCGGGGGCCGTCCAGAATACCCTCGTCGATGGTCATCTTCAGTCCACTGCCCAGGCCGCCCATGCCACGCAGAGTCGTGAATCCCTCCATCAGCCATTCCTGGGCCTCACCGGCAGCGACGGATGCAATCCGGTCCCAGCGCGAGGCTTCGATCTTGTCCAGACCGCCTTCAATCAACACGTTGAGATGGACATGGCTGTCGATCAGGCCGGGCATCAGAGTGCGTCCGCCACCGTCGATAATGGTCGCATCCGGTGCGTCAATGGGATCGGTCGAAACGGCTTTTATGAGGTTGCCCTCGACCAGAACATTGGCATTTTCGATCCGCGCCTCGTTCACACCATCGAAGACATGGACGTTGGTAAAGAGCGTTTGGGTCTGTGTTTCCTGAGAGAGCGACGGCCCCCCAAAGGCTGCAACCGCCAGCGCCATGAGTGCAGGCCGAATCATTGGCACCATCATCGATCTCCTCGGTTATCGTGGATTGGAAGTCCTGATACATACCAAGGGCTTGCCATCCCTGTATTTGCGAAATCGCTCGCCTGACGTTTATTCTGGCTGAAATCGCAAATCAGAGACCCCGTTTCCGTGCATAGAGGATCCGTTGGGTCATCGTTCCAGCGGATAAACTGATGGCAAATCGACTCCCCCTCATTCGCTACTCGATGGCGCGGCCTTTTGTTGATGTGATCGTTCGGGCGGGTGTGGACCCGGAGCCAGTCCTGTGGGCCAACAATCTCGACCCTGAGCAACTCAATGATGATGACGC
>JAAEOR010001114.1 GCA_024222895.1 Hyphomicrobiales bacterium
CCGGTGTTGACGAGGCCGTTCTGGAAGACGCCGATGTCGTTGTCGAAGCCGACCTGGGAGCCGCCGGCTGCGTTGCCGAAGCCGAACTGATCGATGGTGATGCCGCCGGCCATGGCGGGCACTGCTGCGAAGCTGATGGCGATGGCGCTGGCGATGAGAAGCTTGCGGGTCATTGTCGTGTCTCCTTGGGCTGGCGGCTTGGAGCCGCATTTTGCGTAGGAGTCACGTTGTAAGGGCACGTCCCGGTACCCAGCCTGAACCCGCCATTCAGACTCCGTTCACCCTCCAGGCGGTCCATGGTTCGGCGGTTCGTCGACCGATCCGAGCGCGCGGACGGCGACAGGCAAAAGACGATGGGAGTTCGCGAAGCAGTCGGTCCGGCGGGACGCTTCCAGGGGAGTCGCTAAAGCGTCTCGAGCACATGGCCGATCGCCAACCGCGAAGACTCTCATTCGATTGCCGCCCGTCCAATGTGCCGAGTGAGGAAGTCGATGACGGCAGGCATCACGCCGTCGGTGTCGACCCCCCAAAAGCAATGGTCCGCGTTCTCGATCTCGATGAGTTCGACCGTCACGCTTTGCGATCGTAACGCATCCGCGAGGACACGCGCCTGGCCGACTGGCACAAGGCGATCGTGAGTCCCGTGCTGGATCAGAAACGGCGGGGCGTCGGGCCCCACATAAGCAATGGGTGATGCGGCCCGCGTAGCCTCAAGGTCATCCTGAATTGGCGAACCCACAAGCCGCGATTCAGGAGACTCCGCTTCGTCATGCGTTTGGGTTGCGTGGGCGGGCCGTTGCTCATCCATTGTCAGAAAGTCGGTCGGGCCCATACCAGTCGACCACGGCCTGGACGTTGCTGCCCGGTTCTGTTTCACCGAGGGCACCTTCAAGATCGGGTCGATCGCCGGTCAAGCCCAGAAGGCACGCCAGATGTCCGCCGGCGCTCTCGCCCATCGCCGCGAACCTTTCGGGATCGATGTGGAGTGATTTGCAGTGTTTCCTCAGGTACCGGACGGCCGCCTTGCAGTCTTGCAGCTGTGCGGGAAACAGCGCTTCTGCGCTCATTCGGTAGGATATTCGCGCGACCGCAAATCCAGCCGCGTTCAAGTTTCCGACGATATCCATGGCGTTGAGAATCGGGTTGTCCACCTTCGGATGGCCCATCATCCACGCCCCTCCATGGATGTACACAACCGCCGGAAAGGAGCTGCCGCCGGACGGTATGTGGAGGTCGAGTGTGAGCGGTCTGAACCCGCCCGGTCTTGCGAAGAAGAGTTCCGGCCAGTATTTGCGGCCATCCTCGAGCGACACTGAATGGCGGAGAGACCGGTCATAGTCGGCGGCAATGTCGTCCATCATGGAATCGGTCACGATTGGACGCCGATTACCCCAATACTGGGGTCCTTTATTCCACGCCGATCCACAAGGTATTACCGCTGCGCGGGTAGGAGGCGAGCCAAACGAGCATTTTGGTACTAATCAGTCTTTTTCGGTGTGTCTGAAATGAGCTTCGCGGCCGGGTTCTTGAATGGGTTCTACACTATGAAACCGGGTACCCTGCAACACTAGCGTAGCCACCGCGCGTGCGGCGCCCGATCGCTCGGCGCCCCGATTATTGTTCTTCCGGATCGCAACGGCTTCAATAAAACCAGACTGCTGAAGGCCGACGTGTGGCCGGGTGAAGTCATGACCGCGTTGCCGACTTGCCAGCCGGGGCGCTTCGCCCAACGATCCACTTTGGCCAAACAAACCGCTTGCGTCGACGCACATTGCATGGAAGTATCCGAAATTATAATTTGTATACAAATGTGCAATGCATGCCCTACCGCCGAGATCACCTGCCGACATCGGTGTCGGCCTATCGCGAGATACGCCGGCGAATCCTGTCGCTTGATCTGGCGCCCAATGCACATCTGGGTGAGCAGGCGCTTGCCGATGAACTGAACGTCAGCCGAACCCCGATTCGGGAGGTGCTTGGACGCTTGTCTGTGGAAGGACTTGTCGAGATCTATCCGCGGCGGGGGGCGGTTGTTTCGCCGATCCGGCTCTCGGCCGTCCGCACGGCCCAGTTCGTCCGCGAGACGCTGGAAGCCGCAATCGTGCGCCAAGCGGCAAAACGAGCAACGCCGGTCGGGTTGTTTCCGATCCTGCAGTCGATCGAGGAACAGAAACTTGCCGAGCGCGAAAACCAACCGTCGATGTTCTACAGCGCCGACGAGCGGATGCACCGACAGATTTGTGCACTCGCTGGTCAGGAAGGGGTTTGGCGGCTCATTGAAGACGCCAAGACCCACATGGATCGAATCCGCAAACTAACCCTTCTGCCCCGCACCATCAGCGAGCTCATCGTTGATCACACTACGATTGCCGAAGCGCTGCGTGCCGGCGATGGCGACATGGCCGAGTCGCGCATGCGGTCGCATCTGCGCACGATCCTTCCGAGCCTGGAGCATCTGACGGAGGAGTATCCCGACTACTTCGATATGGAAGACAGCGAGGCAGGTGCTCCGATGCCCGACGCGACAGGAACGGGACAATGACCGCGGATCTGGCTGGCAGGGTGGCGGTGGTCACCGGCGGCTCGAAGGGCATGGGGCTCGCGATCGCCCATCGTTTTGTCACGGGCGGTGCCAATGTGGTCATTTGCAGCAACGAACCGGAATCCGTTCCAACGGCGGTTGAGGCGGCACCGTCAGGCGGCGACATAATCGGGTTCGTCGGCGACGTAGCCAGCATCGCCGATATGGAGGGGCTCATCGACACGGCGGTCGATCGATTTGGCGGCGTCGATATTCTCGCCAACTGTGCCGGCATTCAGCGATACGGCACGGTCGTCGATACGCCGGAGGCCGTTTGGGACGAGGTCCTCGCCGTCAATCTCAAAGGCCTCTTTCTGGCCTCCAAGTTCGCGGTTCCTCAAATGGAGAAGCGCGGCGGCGGCGCGATAATCAATATCGCCTCGGTGCAGGCCTATGCCTCCCAGTCCAATGTTGCCGCCTATACGGCGACCAAGGGAGCAATCCTGGCGTTGACCCCCGCCACGGCGCTTGATCACGCCGATGCCGGCATTCGTGTCAATGCGCTCTGCCCGGCGTCGATCGACACACCGATGCTCCGTTGGGCCGCCGATCTTTGGAAGGGCAACCGGACGGCCGAGGAGATGATTGACCTATGGGGCAGGGCGCATCCAGTCGGGCGCGTCGGCCGATCCGAAGAGGTCGCTGAGCTCGCCGCATTTGTCGCCGGCGATGCGTGTCCGTTCATGACCGGTGCTGACCTGAAGGTCGATGGGGGTGTTCTCGCCCAACTCGGCATCTTGCTACCAGAAGATTGAGAACGGGGTTTCGACATGTCCTCTTTCAGCGATCCGGCTTTCCTCGGAGCCCACATCCAAAGCATCGTCGACTTCTATCATCCCCAGTGCATCGATACCGAGCGCGGTGGCTTCATCAACCAGTTGCGCGACGACGGCACGATCTACGACCGGGACACCAAGCACTTGGTCGGGACCTGCCGGTTCATCTACAACTATTCACTGGCATCGATGGTCTCGGGTAACCCGGTGTACAAGGAGGCTGCTGCCCGAGGCGTCGCCTTCTTGAACGACGTCCATCGCCAGTCTGACGGTGGCTACGCCTGGGTGCTTGGAGCCAATGGCGTCGAGGATGGCACCCGCCACTGTTACGGCCATGCGTTCGTACTCCTCGCTTATGCCGGGGCGACCAAGGCAGGGGTACACGGGGCGGCCGCTCTGGCTTCGGAAACATACGACCTGCTGGAAGACCGCTTCTGGGACGGCCGGGCAAACCTTTACGTTGATGAAATTGCCGCGGGCGACTGGTCGGCGATTGCTCCGTACCGGGGTCAGAACGCCAACATGCATATGTGCGAGGCGATGCTGTCGGCCTACGAAGCCACGGGAGAAAGCCGATACCTTGACCGGGGGCTTCTTCTGGCCAGACGAATATGCGTCGACCTCGCTGCGGCCTCCGACGGCCTGGTTTGGGAACATTACCACACCGACTGGACTCACGACTGGGACTACAACAGGGACGATCCCAAGAACCTGTTTCGCCCCTATGGCTTCCTTCCCGGCCACTTCACCGAGTGGTCAAAGCTGCTGTTGATCCTGGAGCGTTATCGCCCGGAGGCGTGGATGCTTCGGTCGGCGCAATTGCTGTTCGATACCGCGCTGGAAAAAGGCTGGGATCATCAGCGCGGCGGCATGCATTACACCTTCGATCGCAGCGGCGGGATCCTTGATACGGATCGCTACTACTGGGTGCTCGCCGAGACCATTGCCGCGTCCGCGGCGCTGGCGGTGCGCACCGATGATCCGGGTTACTGGGATTGGTACGAAAAGGCCTGGGCCTACGCCGACGCCCGTTTCGTCGATCACCAATACGGCGCCTGGTACCGCGTACTCGATGTCGACGGTCAGCGCTACGACGACAAGAAAAGTCCGCCCAGCAAGACCGATTACCACCCGCTTGCCGCTTGCTACGAGGTGCTGGAAGTCCTGAGGCGAGCCGATGCCTGAGGCATCGATAGTTCCGGCAGGACATTGCCGGGATTCGGAGTATCGGACCCCGCTGCCAGTACGACGGGGAACGCAAGAGTGGAGAAAACCGTGTTGAAAACAGTGGAGGAAGACATGACGAAATCATTGAAGACCAGGCGTGCCAGGTTGTTGAGTGTAGGGGTTGCCCTGGGCGTCGGAGCTCTCGCCGCGACGGCCGCTCAGGCCGAGTACAAGTTCACCTATTTGACCCAGACCGGCGTCGACAACACTTTCTGGCAAACCATCAAGCGTGGGATGGACGACGCCTGCGAAACCCTGAAGGTCGACTGCCAGCTGGTGTTCACCCAGGAGAACGGCAATCTGCAGATGCATCTGCAGAACCTGGAGACGGTCATTGCCCAGGACGTCGATGGCATCGTGTCCGTCATCGTCCATGACGAGCTCTATGACGACGCCATCAACCGGGCCAAGGAAGCCGGGATCCCGGTCATCATCTCCAATGTTGACGACACGGAAGGTGCGTCGGGGAACGGGCGCCTGGCGTTCGTCGGACAGGACCTCTATCAGGCCGGTTACGAAGTCGCCAAAGGCCTGTCGGATCAGTTCGATCGATCAAAACCGGCCCACGTCCTGCTTGGCCTCGCCCGCCCGGGTGAAAGCTGGGCAGAGGACCGCATCGGCGGTGCGCGCCAATGGTTTGATGAATTGAACGAGGCGAATCCCGATTGGGAGGTCACCCACGAAACCATCGATTCCGCCAACGATCTGTCGGTCACCGGCTCACGTATTTGCCAATACGTTCAGGGTCATCCGGAAACGACGGCCGTGATCGGTGCCGGCTTCTGGTTCGCCGGCGCCGGCGAATGCCTTCGGGATCTCGGCAAGAAGCCGGGCGAGGTGCTGATGGGCGGGTTCGATCTGGTCCCGATCCTGATGGACGAAATGGAAAAGGGGTACGTCCATCTGACCGTTGATCAACAGCCCTACCTACAGGGCTACCTGCCGATCCTGCAGCTCTACCTGATCAACAAATTCGGTTTGAGCGCTTGGGACGTCAACACCGGCAAGGCTCTCATCGGTCCCGCAGACGTCGAGGCGGTCAACGAGTTCGTCGCCATGGGCGTTCGCTGACACCTGCGCCGGGGCCGCCGTTAACCTGCGGCGGCCCCTTTGACGTTATTGGCGGCCAGCAAGCAGTGTCTTGCAAACTGATTTCCGGCCGATGGGAAAAAGCATGCGGTCTGTCCTAAAGAGACTCTTATCGCGGCCGGAGGTCAGCGCCCTGGCGATGCTGATCGTAATGACCGCGATCTTTGCTTTCGTGTCGGACAGGTTTCTGACGCTGAACAACATCATGGTCGTATTGCAGCCGATGCCGGAGATCGCCTTGCTGGCGATCGGCGTCACCGTGTTGATGATCGCCGGCGAGTTCGATCTGTCCGTCGGCTCGGTCTTCGCGCTATCGCCGATGGTCATGGTCATGCTCCTGGCCGGCGGCGTGCCAGTCGTTTTGGCAATTGCTGCTGGTCTGATCGCAGCGATCCTGGTCGGCCTTTTCAATGCGACCATCACCCTGAAGATCGGTTTGCCCTCGTTCATCGCCACGCTGGGCGCGTTGTTCATGGTGCGCAGCCTGGCGATCGTGATCTCAGGCGGATTCCCGCCGCCGTTTCCGCGTGACATGGATACTTCCTGGCTTGTTGGCCGGATCGATCTCCTGCGTGCCTCGATCTTCTACCTGCTCGGCATTGCCGCAATCATTGGCATTTGGTTGCGGCGAACCGATTTCGGCAGTTGGATCTACGCGACCGGCGGCGACGCCCAGGCCGCCCGAGACATGGGCATCAACGTCAATCTGGTGAAGACCGTCTGTTTCTGCCTGTGTTCGTTGCTGGCGGGATTCGCCGGGATCATCCTGGCGTTTCGGATCAAGGCGATTGTCCCCTCGATGGGCACCGGGTTCGAACTTCAGGCGATTGCCGCGGCGGTTATCGGGGGGGCTGCCCTGACTGGCGGAATCGGATCGGTCGTCGGGGCGATCATCGGAGCCCTGCTGATCGCCTTTATCGAGAACATCATCATCCTCGCCCGCATCGATGCCAACTGGTTCAAATTCGCGGTCGGCGCGATGATCGTGGTCGCCGTGGCGTTGAACACGCTGACGCGCCGAACGGCCCAGCGCCTCAAGGTGGAGACGGACGAATGAGCTTCTCGGCTGCCGAAGGCGCGGAACGTGCGGAGGGTCAGGCCAAAGGTGATCTCCTGCGCTGCGTCGGCCTGCACAAATGGTATGGCTCGGTTCACGCCCTGAAGAATGTGGACTTCAACGCGCGTGCCGGCGAGGTCATTGGCCTTGTTGGTGACAATGGTGCTGGAAAGTCGACCCTGATCAAGGTTCTCTCCGGAGTCCACCAGCAGGACCGCGGCGAGATCTACCTCGAAGGCCAAAAGGTTCGGATCGATCGGCCGCGCACGGCCATGCAGCTCGGTATCGAGACCATCTATCAGTACACGGCGATGATCCCGGAGATGTCGATTCTGCGAAACATCTTCATCGGTCGTGAACTGCGAAGGTCGGGCCCACGCGGCCTCGGTTGGCTTGACCGCCATCGAATGGCCCAGGAGGCGACGGCTTCGATTGCCAATGTCGGGCTTGATCTCGGCTCACCGAACCGGCCGGTCAAGGAACTGTCCGGTGGTCAGCGGCAGGGCGTCGCGATCGCTCGGGCCATGCACTTCGAGTCGAAGATTCTCATCCTCGACGAGCCGACCAATCACTTGTCCGTCAAAGAGACGAACAAGGTTCTTGATCACGTCAAGGCGATCAGCAAGAAGGGCATTACCTGCATCTTCATCAGTCACAATCTTCACCACGTCCACCCGATATCCGACCGCATCGTTGCCATGGCACGCGGTGAGAAGATCGCGGATATCCACCCTGATGATACGGACGTGGACGATCTGGTGAAGATGATCAGTTGAGTGAGGGCAGGGAGGCCCGTCGATGAAGCGACCCAGGATCACCGATGTGAAGGCCACCACCGTCACCGTGCCGCTCCATGCTCCGTTGCGGACGGCGAACGGAGCCCACTGGGGGCGGTTCGTTCGGACGATTGTCGAGGTCGAGACGGATGTCGGAATTACCGGCCTCGGAGAAATGGGCGGTGGCGGCGAGTCGGCCGAGGCCGCAATCGTCGGGCTCAAGGACTATCTTCTCGACCACGATCCGTTTGAGCTGGAAGCCCTGCGCTTCATGATCTGCAATCCAACAGCCAGCCTTTACAATAACCGCACTCAGATTCATGCTGCGATCGAGTTCGCTTGCCTGGATATCGTCGGCCAGTTCCTGGGTGTGCCGGTCTATGATCTTCTCGGCGGCCGCGTTCGTGAACGGGTCGACTTTGCCAGCTATCTTTTTTTCCGTTTGCCCAATGCCGCATCCGGCGAGGGGGAAGTCCGGACCGCCGATCAGCTTGTCGCAAATGTCAAGGCGGTGAAAGCGAAGTATGGCTTTCGTACCCACAAGCTGAAAAGCGGGGTCTTTCGGCCGGACTACGAGCTTGAACTCTTCCGCGCCCTGGCCGATGCGGTGCCCGGCGATCGAGTCCGCTTCGACCCCAACGCCGCGTATTCGGTTCAAGAAGCCATTCGTTTCGGCAAGGCGATTGAAGATCTCGACAACGACTACTTCGAGGATCCAACCTGGGGCCTGAACGGCATGCGGCAGGTCCGTGAAGCGGTCGAGATACCGCTGGCCACCAACACCGTCGTGGTCGATTTCGAGCAACTTGCCACCAATACCCGCGATCCGGCTTGCGACGTCATCCTGCTCGACACCACATTCTGGGGGGGCATCCGCCCGTGCCTGAAAGCGGCCGGCGTCTGCGAGACGTTCCAGATCGGTGTCGCTGTGCATTCCTCCGGCGAGTTGGGTGTGCAACTGGCGACGATGCTGCACCTTGGGGCCGCGATCCCGAATCTCGCCCTTGCCGCCGACGCCCACTATCATCAACTGACGGACGACATTATCACCGGCGGCAAGATGCTCTATCAGGATGGTGCGATACGAGTGCCGACTGAGCCGGGTCTTGGCGTCACACTCGATCGCGACAAATTCGACCAGTACGCAGAACTGTACAAGGAACTCGGCGGCTATCCCTACGATCGGGATCCGAGCCGCCCGCGGTGGTATCCGCTCGTGCCGAACACCCGCTGGGCTGATCCGGCGGAGTCCGCAAGCGGCGGATAGGATCCGAGCAACAGCCATAGGAGCTCGGCCTGCGCAGCAATATCCGGATCGCCGACCTGGTTGTCGGTGATATGGAAGCCCAGGTCGCGGCTGCGCAAATCGGCGCCGAGCGCTATTCGGAGCTTCTCGACCAGTACGGTCTCGACGCGGTAACCAATGCCTATGAGGACCTGCTCGACTATTCCGAACGATTGATGCGCGACGCGATCTCAAAGTTGCCGAACGAGGCCTACAATGCTCGCACCCACATCGACGGCTATCTCGACAGCGACGACCCGATCATCAAGGACCTCCTGATCGAGGCGACCCTGACGGTAAAGGGGTCGGAGGTCCACGTCGATCTCACCGGCACAGCACCGCAGACGCCATACAAGCCGATGATACATGCCGCTCGTCGGTACAGCCGATTGCGCCGCCTGGCTGACCTTGCGCTCGATCCTGCTCGACAGCGAGACCTATCTATGGGCCAAGTCGACAGAACAGCGGGCTGACCCGGCCGATTTCCATCTTCAGGCCGACCAGTCCTACTGACCGGAGGCGATGATCTCGTCGTTGCCGGTACGCCGGAGGAAGTACAGGAAGTCGGAGAGGCCGGTAGCAAGAGCGTTGACGTGGCTGCGCATATGCGATGCAGCGCCGGCTCCGTCGCCCGCTTCAATTGCCGCGATAAAGGCGCGGTGTTCATCGAGCGAGCGCGCCATGCGTCCGGGCTGGTAGGTGATATGCCGTCGATAGGGCGACAGAACCCGCGCCGTGCGCATCTGTTCCTGGAGCATCCAGTTGCCGCTCGCGGCAAGGATCCCGCTGTGAAGGTGATCGTTGGCGATGCAGAAGGCGTCGACATCGTCGGCGGCGAAGGCTTCCTCGCAACCACGCTGATGCACCCACAAATCGGCGATCTGTTCTGCGGTGATGCGGCCGACCGTTTGCTCGGCGGCCATCGCTTCCAGTTCGCTGACAACCCGGAAGGCATCGAGCAACTGCGTCAGGGTCAGCCGTGCCACATTGGTGCCATGGCGGCCGTTGACCTGCACCAGCCCGGTGGCGGCGAGGCGCTGGAGGGCTTCGCGCACCGGCGTGCGGGAGGCGTTGAAGTGTTCAGCCAGTTCGCGTTCGTCGAGGCGATCGCCAAGGCCGCGTTGGCCCGACAGAATCTCGGCCTCGAGCCGAGTGGCGATCTGGCTGGAAAGGGAGCCGGCTGCGGTCATGCTGTCCGGTCCATCGCCCGGCGGGCGCGCCACCATCCGAGCAGGGGATAAAGCAAGGCCGCTGCCGACAGTAGAATCAGAACCAACGATATTGGTCGCTCCATGAACACCCACCACGATCCGCGACTGACAATCAGACTGCGCCGCACATTCTCCTCCAGGAGCGGTCCTAGGATCAGGCCGAAGGCGAGCGGTGCCGCCGGCAGCCGCAACTTGTGAAGACCGAATCCCACCGCGCCGAAGAATACCATGACGAACACGTCGCTCAGCGTGTTGCGAACCGCGAAGGATCCGAAGATGCAGAAGGTGGCAATCACCACCATCAACGTGTTCCTGGGAATCTTCATCACCTGGATGATAATCGCGATCGCGACAAAGCCGAAGATCAGGGTGAGCAGGATGGAGGTGAACAGCGAACCGTAGATGATGCCGACGAAGTCCGGATTGTCGGCGAAGAGCAGGGGGCCGGGGCGCAGGCCATGGAGCAGCAGGGCGCCCATCAGCACTGCCGTCATCGTGTCACCCGGGACGCCGAGGGTCATCATCGGCACCAGCGCGCCGGCCACGCAGGCGTTGTTGGCGGCCTCCGGCGCCACGATGCCGGCGGGCGCGCCCTTGCCGAACTCGGCCGGCTTCTTCGACAACCGCTGTTCCTGGGCATAGGACAGCGCCACGGCGATCGCCGATCCGGCGGCCGGGACCGCGCCGATGAAGGTGCCGATCATCGAGCCGCGCAACATCGACGGAACGAGCCGCGGTAGTCCGGCCGCGGGTGGGAAGATCCGACCGATCTTCGGCAGTCGGGCGATGATCCCGCCACCGGCCGACAGGTTGATCAGCACCTCGGCGAGCCCGAAGATACCGACTGTGAGCGGAACGATGTCGATGCCGTTCTGCAGCACCCTGCTGCCAAAGTCGAACCGCGCCGCGTCGGTAAGCTTGTCGAACCCGATCATGCCGACCAGCAGGCCGACACAGCCCACCAGAATGCCGCGGAAGGTCGAGCCGGGCGAGGCGTAGGCGAGCATGGTCAGGCCGAACACGGCAGCCATCGCAAACTCCGGACTGCGGAACTGCATGGCAGCCGAGGCGATCAACGGAGCCACGACGGTCAGCACGGCCAGCCCGAGCAGGCCGCCGATCGTCGACGCCAGCAATGCATAGCTCAACGCCTCGCCGGCGCGTCCCGCCCGCGCCATGGGGTAGCCGTCGAACTGGGTGACGATGGCGCCGGGTGTGCCGGGGATGTTGACGAGGATGGCCGAGATCGAGCCGCCGAAGACGCTGGCCGAGAACACGGCAATCAGGAAGACCATCGCTGTGCCGGGCATCATGGCGTAGCTGACCGGTAGCAGAATCGCGAGAGCCATGGTCGAAGAGACACCCGGCAGCGCGCCAAGGATGACCCCGATCATGACACCGGCCAGCGACAGACCCAGCAGGTTTGGCGTCGAAATGATGTTGAAGAGTGCCGTCAGAAAGACGTCGATCACGGGACGACTCGTGGGTTAGGGCAGTTGAGCACCGATGACCCGATCGAAACCGACATGGATGACCAGTGTGGTGGCGAGCGCCGCCACCGCAGCCCAGGCCACGGTGATCGCCGGACGGCTGCGAATCTGAGGATCGAGCAGCAAGGCCCAGACGAAAACGAACGCCAGTGTCGTCGGCACATAACCGACAAGGGTCATCACCACCGGAAAGGCAACGACCGATGCGAAGAATGCGGCAGGGCGCCAGCGGATCGACCACTGCCATCGGATCCTGCCGCGGCCGCTGACCAGCGCCACAAGTGGCCTGATCGCCAGTGCGATGCCCCCAACAGTCAGGATCGCGAGAACGATGACCGGCATCAGACCGGGGCCGGGATCGAGGCCGCCATAGAGGCGATCATCGAAAAGATCGGTCCCGGTTGCCAGCGATACCCAGCCAACCACGGCCCAGGCCAAAAAGAACAAGGCCACGCCGAGGTCGTGGCCTGTCTGATCCGTGGATCGTGCGCTGTCGTCGCTCAACTCAATGCTCCCGTCGTGATCGGTGACCCGGCCGCGGGAGGAGGGCGACCGGGTCACCGGCGCGGCATGCGCGCCTGTCGTCTATTTCTGGCGGGTCGTAACCAGATCCGCTTCGAGGAGCACAGGATACACCGCTTCGTCATGCGCGACGATCCAGGCCGCGGTTTCCTCCGACGGCATCGGTGTCACCATAAAGCCGGCCGCCTGCGCCGCTTCCTTGAAGGCCGGGTCGGACATCGTCTCCATGAACAGGTTTTCCAGATAGGCCTTGCGGTCGTCGGCAACGCCGTTCGGCAGGAAAAGCGCCCGCCAGTCTCCGGCCACAAAGTCAAGACCGAGCTCCTTGAAGGTCGGCACGTCGGGAACCAGGAAGTGGCGATCTTCGGCCGCCACCGCGAGGATCTTGATGTCCCCCGCCTTGTGCTGGTCGGCAAGCTGATGCACCGGCAGGGTTGCCGATTGCACTTCGCCGGCGACGATCGCCGCCACGGTTGGTGCATAACCCTGATAAGGCACCTTGGTCATCTCGACGTCGAAGGTGCTTTCGATCAGCGAGGCAACGATGTGGGAGGAACCACCGGGCGCGTCATTGCCGTTGGCGATGCTGCCGGGTTCGGCTTTCAGGGCGTCGAGATAGGCCTGGGCGGAATCGATGCCGGTGTCGGCGCGCACTTCCAATGCGCCCGGATCCGGACCGAAAAATACCAGCGGGTCGACGCCATCGAGCGGCGTCGCGTTTTCATTGAGATAGTTCCGGGCAACGAAGCTCGACCCCATGATGCCGACCGTGTAGCCGTCCGACTCGGCTTCGGCGGCATGGCGGATGCCGTTGGCGCCACCGGCGCCGGTCACGTTCGACACCACGATCGGGACAGGGGCCTTCTTCGAAGCCCACTCGGCGATCAGGCGGGCCGACGTATCCTGGCCGCCGCCGGCTGGCCAGTTGACGATGATGGTAATCGGTTCGGCCGGAAAGTCGTCAGCCAGCGCCGGTGCCGCCGCGAAGGCGACCGAAGCGACGCTCAGGGCCAGCACGGTTTTTGCACCTGGCAGGTCAAACATGTTCACAATCATTCTCCCGTTTCGTGGCGGCCCTCCATGAGCGCATCCGCTCTTGCCGCCCCAATACAATGTCCACGTAAATTCCGTGATTGACAACCGGAAAATACCAAAATACCACCTTTGGTACAATATTCGCCCAAGACCATGAGAATATGCATACGCGATGGACGGTTGGCGACACGCCCGGTGCGTTCCGGGCTCCGGCTTGCGCCTTGCACCAGGTCCATATGGGCCAACGAAGGGGGTTGACGATGGATCTGGGCTTGAAGGGGCGAACCGCACTGATCACCGGAGCGTCGCAGGGCATCGGAGAGGGCCTTGCAGTTGGCTTCGCCGAGGAAGGCGTCAACCTGCATTTGGCGGCACGGCGTGGGGATATCTTGACCGAGTTGGCCAATCGCCTCACTGGAGAACACGGGATCTCAGCGACCCCCCACGCGGTGGATCTGACCGAATCGGGAGCGCCGGAGGCGCTGGTGGCTGCCGCCGGCGAGGTCGACATCCTGGTCAACAATGCCGGTGTGGTGCCCGGTGGCGACCTGTTTTCGATTGACGCGCAGGCCTGGCGCCAGGGTTGGGAGCTCAAGGTCCTCGGCTATATCGATCTTTGTCGGCTGGTCTATCCCCGCATGAAGGCGCAGGGAGGGGGCGTCATTGTCAATAACATCGGCAACGCCGGCGAGCGCTATGACGCGGCCTACATTGCCGGCACGACCGCTAACGCCTCGCTGATGGCCTTTACCCGCGCGCTGGGCGGTCCCAGCCTCGACGACAATATCCGTGTGGTCGGTGTTAATCCGGGGCCGGTCGACACGGACCGGATCTACAAGCTGCTCAAACGCCGTGCGGTCGATTGGTATGGCGACGAAAGCCGCTGGAAAGAACTGCTCAAACGCTATCCCCTCGGCAGGCCGGCGCATGTCGCGGAGATCGTCGACCAGATGGTGTTTCTGGCGTCGGATCGTGCCGGATACACCACCGGCACAATCATTACCATTGACGGCGGCATAGCTTCGCGAAGCTCAATTATCTAGGGCGGCGCTCCCCTCCAGTCCGCCGTACAGGCTCACCCATGCGTCGTGTCGGCATTATCATTCCGTCCTCCAACGTAGTGATCGAAGATCGCCTCCAGGGGATGCCGGCCGCGGTGCGCGGAGACATGCGCTTCCACATTGCCCGGCTTCCGGTGGTTGCCGTTGATCTCGGACGCGACTCGACCGACCAGTTTGCCGACGCTGCCCTCGATCAGGCTGTGCAACAAGTATGCGAAGCGGAGGTCGAGCAGATCGTGTTCGCCGGAACCGCCGGCGCCTGGCTTGGCATCGATCACGATCGGGCGTGGGTTACCAGGACCGAAATGGCGACCGGCCTGTCGGCGACCACGACGACATTGCAGGTGATCGATGCGCTGCGCCGGGTTCGCCCGGCGCGCCTTGGTCTCGTCACGCCTTTCACCGCCGACGTCCACGATCGCATCGAAGAGACCTTCGCCGGAGCGGGCGTCCCCGTCGCGGACAGGCATGCACTCGGCCTGACTCTGAGCCGCGACATGGCGGACGTTTCGCCTGAACGGATCGCCGATCGTTTCAGCGACTGCATCGACGACGGGTGCGATGTCGTGCTCACCTTTTGCACCAACTTCCGTGGCAGCGAAGCGCGGTTGCTGTGGCTGGGCGATGGGATGCAAGCGACCCTGCTCGACTCTGTCGATCTCACCTTCCAGGGACTGGAACTCGGTAAGCCGACGGCCTGACAGCAGGGAGCCTGAACCTTATACCAAGGGCGACTCCTCAGCACCCTTGGTATTAGTCTATCGGCGAAGCGGTCCGTATGAAAGCGCACGTCGTTTCCAGGTCGACGACACCAGCCTCGGAGCCGAGGCCGGTTGCCACCAGTGCCGACGTTGCGGTGCCGAGTCGGCAGGCGTCCTCAAGGCTCCAGTCCATCGCGAGGCCGGTGACGAAGCCACCGCAGTAGCTGTCGCCGCATCCCGTCGTGTCGGAGACCGTGACGCTATAGGCCGGGACTCTGAACGTGCGGTCGCTAGTGCTGATGAACGATCCACGCATGCCCCACTTGAATATGCACACGCCGGCACCGGCAGCATGAAAGACGTTGGCGATCTCGATGGGATCGTCCTGGCCGGACATGAATGCAGCTTCCTCCATTGACGGCATGAAGTAATCCACATGAGGGAGCAGAGCGCGCAGCTGATCCATGGTTCCTTCGTTCGGCGCGATGAGGTCCAGCGTTGTCGTCAGGTTCTTCTGCTTGGCATGGGCGAGAAGCCGGGCGCTCTGACCCTTGTCCATCGCGTCGAGGAGTCCGGCACCACCGTGATGGAGAAACCGCGTGTCGCAGACCGCGTTGAATGCGTCGTCATTGACGAACAGGTGATCCGATGCGCCCCGACAATGGAGCGCCGGCCGCTCACCGTCAGGCCGGATCAACAGAATCGTCGCAGAGGTCTCAGCGGCGTCCGTCCGCTGGACCATCGAGCAATCGATGCCCATGCGGCGATAGACGTCGAGAACGAAGTCACCCTTCTCGTCGTTTCCGAGGCAGGCGACCGCCGCGGTGGAGATACCGAGCTTGGCAGCATTCATTACGGCACCGGCAGCCGTTCCGGCCGGGTTCAGGCGGATCTGCTCAATGAACCCGATGTTGCCTCCCTCCGGGATCCCCTCGACTGGCCGGCCGGCGACGTCGAGAATTGTCAAGCCAACAAAGACTGCATCGAATCGAGCCATTGTGTTCTTCGCTCCATTGGTTCAGGTGTTGATTCCTCCGATCTGCTTTGGCGAGAGTTCCGGCGGAACCAAGCGTAGCAGCGGTCAATATCTTCTTGTGCCAGTTCGCAGGGTCAAGACCTACATGTTCCTCGCAGTCGCGATCGCGTCGGCGACTTATACGGTATTACGCCGTCGGTCGGCTGATCGCCTCGGCCAGCATTTCCGATGCCCATGCCGCCTTCTGGCAACGCGGTGCCATCGCCTCATCAGTAGTTTGACCCAGCCACTGTTTGCCGCGGCACCACTGCGGGCGGTTCGAACACGCTTATCGGTGGAAGAGGCCCGGTCCACCGGGAAATCCGCACAAGGGCCGTGTGCGCCATCGTGCCCTGGCTCAGCCCGGAGCACCCCCGGTCGATGGTCAGCACATTGGGGTTGCCGTGCACGTCGAGCCGCCGGCCGTCGGTGACCTGCGGATCGAACCAGGCGCCCGTCGCCAGCGCGATGCAGTCTTCGCGAATGCCGTCGCTGAGAACCGCGCCGGCGAGGCAGGCGCCGCGATGGTTCTCGATCAGCACGATGTCCCCTTCGGCAATGCCGTTCCGTGCGGCGGTCGCCGGGTGAAGCGTACACGGCTCCCGGTCCTGTATTTTGGTTTTTCGCGATACGGGGCCTGGATCGAGCTGCCCATGAAGGCGGGGGCCGGGTTGGCCGGACACCAAGTGTAACTGGTCGTCGTCGGCGGCGCCAAGCCACTCGGCCGGTTCGATCCACGAGGGGTGGCCGGGGCAATCGGGAAGTCTGAAAGCGGCGATTTTCTGATTGGCGATGGTGATGCCACCGCTCTCGGTCGCCAGTGGATTGGCTTCCGGGTGGTCGACAAAGTCACCGAACTGGGTGATCTCCGCATCCATATCGGGGCAGACGAACATGCCTGCGGCACGAAACGTATCGAAATCGGGAAGATCCATTCCCGCATCGCTGGCGGTCAACCGGGATTTGCCCCAGAGTTCGCGGAGCCACGCTTCGGCATCGCGTCCCTCGGTGAAGGCCGCTTCCGTGCCCAGTCGTTCGGCCAGCCCGGTGAAGACGGCATAGTCGGTTCGGGCGTCGCCATAGGGCTCGATGACCGGTTCCATGAACAGCAGCATCGGGTCGCGTCGGTTGGCCATGATGTCGGCCCGCTCCAGCGACGACGTAACCGGAAACACGATATCGGCCCGCCGCGCCGTGGCGGTCCAGCTGTGCTCGTTGACGATGACCGTCTCCGGTCGCTTCCAGGCCTGCTCCAGCCGGAAAAGGTCCTGGTGATGGTGAAACGGATTGCCGCCCGCCCACCACACCAGCCGGGCATCCGGAAAGCGATGGGTCGCACCGTTATACGTGTATTCTTCTCCCGGACGAAGCAGCATGTCGGCGATCCTGGCGACCGGGATGATCTCGTCGACCGGATTGTTGCCCTGAGGCAGTGACGGCCACCGGATGTCACGGGTTGGCCGGCCGACCGGTGTGACCGAGCCGTAGCCGAAACCGAATCCCGTGCCAGGTTGCCCGATCTCGCCCAGCATGGCGGCAAGTGTCAGGCCCATCCAGATCGGTTGCTCGCCGTGGTCGGCCCTCTGGACGCCCCAGGTCAGCGTGATCTTGGTGCGTTGCCGGACCATGCGATCGGCCAGGCTGCGGATCTCCGTCGCGTCGACGTCACAGATCCTGGCAGCCCATTCAGGCGACTTTGCAATTCCATCGGTGACACCGGTCAGATAATCGACGAATGTCTGCCAGCCACTGGTGTGGCGATCGAGGAAGTCCTGATCGTGCTGTCCGTTGGCATGGATCGCATGAGCCAGGCCGAGCATCAGCGCCGTGTCGGTGTTGGGCCGAAGGGCCAGCCATTCGGCTGTCGGCGCCATGACGTCACTTGCCTGAGGAGAGACGTTGACGACAGCCATACCGTTCGCCACGGCCTGACTGAACCAGGTCTCCACTTCGTGGGTCGAGGTGCCGCTGGCCGAGACCTGAGCCGTGCGACCGGAGACGCCGCCAAAGGCGACCAGCAACTCGGTGTGCTGGGCAATATGACTCCAACTGGTCATCGCGTCCTGGAATCTGCGGTTCGACATCCCGGTCAGATGCGGCAGGAGGACCTCGGCGGCAGCATGGGAATAGGTATCTCTGGCGCCGGTGAATCCACCAACGGTGTTGAGGAAGCGGCGGAGATGCGATTGGGCGTGGTGAAAACGGCCGGCGCTCGCCCAGCCATATGAACCTGCGAAGATGGCCTGATTGCCGTGAGTCTCACCGACGCGAGCGACCTCGCCGGCGGCCAGATCCAGCGCTTCATCCCAGCTGACCTCGACGAACGCGTCCTCGCCGCGTTCCTGCGTATCACGCCGCTCAAGCCAGCCCTTCCGAACGACGGGTCTGGCAATGCGGGTCTTCGGGTCCTGCATTGCGTCCAGCCAGCCGCGCCCGATCAGCGACGGATTGGCGTCACCCTCAATCGGTCTGAGGGACGCACGGCCATCCTGTCGGGTTGCCTCGTAGCTTCCCCAATGGGCTGCGGTGAATTGCTTCTTCATGGACTCACCATAGCGGAACCCCATCGGCTGGCGAAACGCTCGTGCAGCGTTTTTCGGGGTTGATCAGAGTCCTCGAATACGGGGCTGCCAGCGTGCGAGGATGGCTTCTGCGGCGGCTTCTGCGCCTTCGCCTTCGCGGTTGGCACTCTGGTAGACGTCCGGCTCGATGCCGCGCTTCGCCAGTTCCGCCACCGCCTCGGCGAGAATGGCGTTCAGCACGAACACACCCGTCAGGGTCGACGTCGGACCCATTGCAATCGACCGGCCGGAAATGGGGAGGGAAGTGTCACCATAGGGCCCGCAACTGTCGATGACGATGTCGGCCACTTCGTAAAGCAGCTTGCCGGACGAGTGGCGCGACGACACCCGTTGCGCATGGCGGGTCGATGTCAGTGCGATGGTCGTCGCGCCGATCTCCCTGGCGCCGAGGGCGAGTTCGATCGGGTAGGCGTTGCGGCCGGAGTTGGAGGCAATGAAGACCACATCGCCGGCGCTGACACCGTAATTGGCAAGGATCCGCGCGGCGCGCCCTTCCTCCCGTTCCAGCAGCGTCGATCGTTGCGCGCTCTTGTGGAGCATAAGATCCGGATCGAGCAGGGCCTGCGCGGCGGCAATGCCGCCGGCCCGGTAGAAGACTTCCTCCGCCAGGAGATGAGAGTGGCCGCTGCCGCCGGCATGGATCAGACGGTCTGCGGCAAGCGCGGCCATGACTGCGTCCCGCGCGGCGTCGAGGGCCGACGCCTGTGTTTCGAGGATCTCGTCGAACAGGCCGACGACGCGGTTCCGATAGGTGAAGCGCAGGTCATCGGTCATCGTTTCTAGCCCTTGATTTCGCCCACGTAACGGTATCGGTCGCCCCGATACCAACTGATCGCATCTTCGACCGCGGTTCCGTCGGCGCCGTAGCCGACCTGGCCGATTTTCAGAACCGCGGCGCCTTCGGCGATCCCGAGATGGCCGGCAATCTCGACGCTGGCTTCTATCGCCTCCATCTGCTGCAGGGTGCGCCGCGGCCGCGCGTCATTCTCGTCCATGCGCTCATAGAGGGAACCGGAGCCGTCATAGTCTTCCCCGACGCAGGCGACCGGGACGACGGCACGCTCGTAGGAGAGCGCCTCGCCCCCGGCCAGTCGGAGGCGAACCAGTGTCAGGGTTTGCGTCTCCATTGGCAGTCCGGTGCGAAAAGCGGTATCGGATGGCACTGGACCGACGACAAGCTCCAGCACCTTTGAGCTTGGCAGCAGTCCGCGCAGCCTCATGTCTTCGGAGAATCCGGAGAGCCGCGTCAGGGCCTTGGGGATACCACCGATGACAGTCGTACCGGCGCCTGGGCGCGTCCGGACCAGTCCCATATCCGCCAGGTCTCTCAGGCACGTGCGGACGGTCGACCGGGAAATGTCCAACTTCGCAGCAAACTCGCGCTCTGATGGCAGTGACTCACCGGGGGCGATGATGCCGTCCTCGATCACGGCAGTCAGCGCGTTGCGCAGGCGATCGGTGAGCGGACCATGCTGGCCGGATAGCCTTTGCGCGATCGAATCGAAGGTGATGGTTGGACCTCCCTGTGTCCTGCTTTGGCTATAGAGTTGGCATACTGGTATGATTTTGGTCAATATTCGGCGGCGCTTTTCTCCGCTCCAGACGCTCTCGGCATCGTCTGGACATCCGCGCTCAAGCCAATATCATACCAATTGCGATCTGACGGTAACCGGCAAAAAAGGAGGATGACTTCGATGAGGGGATTGACCTTGACGCTCGCCGGCCTGGGCGCCGTGCTGATGATCGGCACCAGCGCCATGGCACAGACCGAGCTGCGCATAACCCATTCGATGACGGGCGGGAGCAACCGTGATGCGTTCGACCAGATCGTCGCCAATTTTGAGGCGGCAAACCCCGATATCACCGTCAAACAGATCGTCTTCGACGACGATCTGTATCAGGACACTGGCCTGATCACCCAGCTTCAGAGCTCCGACATTCCCGACATCTACTTCCAGTGGGCCGGCTTCCCGGTGCAACGCGACACCGAGGCCGGCTATGCCATGGACTTGTCCGCAGCAGTCGCAGACGGTTGGGGCGACACGTTCGTCGAGTCGGTCTGGACGGACGGGGCCGGGACGCTGGTCGATGGCAAGCCACGCCTCGTGCCGACGTCGCTCGATATCACCAACACCATTTGGTACAACACCGACATCTTCGAGGAGAACGGCCTCTCGGCACCCGCCACTTGGGAAGAGTTCGTCAGTGTCGTTTCCGCCCTGGCCGAGGCCGGTGTAACGCCGATCATTCAGGGCAACAACGAACTTTGGCCGTTCGGCAACTGGGCATCCCACATTGCCGCGCGGGTGGTGCCACCGGCAGAGTATGAAGCTGCCTTCAAACAGCAGGGTTCGTTCAACACGCCGGGTTTTCTCCGGGCATTGGAGTTGATCGACGAACTGCGCGAAGCCGGGGCATTCAATCGGGACATGCCCGGCCTCGGCGCCGATCCGGCGATGGCCGGATTCTTCCAGGGAGCTGCCGCGATGCACCCGATCGGGTCGTGGCTTGTCCCCTCGGCGGGCGAGCTGGCGGATGATGACTTTGCCTACGACCAATTCGACACGCCGGTCATCGATGCCGATCATCCACTCAGCGACAGTGTCATTGGTACGCTGACTGGTTTCATTGTTCACGATCAGAGCGAGAACCAGGATAAGGCGATTGCTTTCCTGAAGCACTTCACCGCACCGGAGAGTCAGAAGCTCTGGGCCGAGTCCGGTCTTCTCAGCCCGGTCAAGGGGGTCAATGACGTCGCTGATCTCGATGACCAGACCAAGTCGATCGCCGCCATGCTGGCAAATGCCGGGTCGATGGTCCCGCCGCCGGACACCACCTTTCCGGTGCCGGTTGCAGAAGCCTATTACCAGGCTGCAGCCTATGTTGCCGGCGGTGAGAAGACACCCGCCGAAGCCCTCGAATGGATCGACGAGACTCTGGCCGTGATGGGCAAACAATAGGCGGCAGAGTGGCTCAACGCGTCCGCGAGGACCGCTCAGCACCAATCGCCTCCGGCGCCGGGAACCTCTTGTTCGTGGCGCCGGCCATGCTCTTGTTCGGGGCTTTCGTTCTGCTGCCGTTGCTCTCGGCAGTGTATTATGCCTTCACCCAGTGGAACGGTTTCACCGCGCCCGAATGGGTCGGCCTCGCCAATTTCCGCCGGGCTTTCGCCGACACCGTTCACCTGGCGTCCTACCTCCACGTTGTCCTCTACATCATCGGCACCCTGTTTCTCGAAGTCGCCTTCGGGCTGGTCATGGCGGTCCTGCTCAACTCGACCCGCCGCGGCTTCGGCCTCATGCGCGGTATGTTCTTCTCGCCGATGGTTCTGTCGATGACCGCCGCCGGCGTCCTTTGGGCGTTTGTCCTCGATTATCGGACCGGGTTGCTCAATTCCGCGCTCCGCTCGATCGGTCTCGATTCGCTCGCAGAGCCGTGGCTAAGCCAATCGTCGACTGCGCTCATCGCCATCATCTTCGTGTCCGGCTGGCGCTTTGCCGGCTTCTACATGATCATCTTCTTCACCGCGCTCCGTCGCATCCCGCGCAACATCTACGAGGCGGCGACGCTGGACGGTGCGTCGCCGGTTCGGCAGTTCTTCAGCATTACCCTGCCGCTCCTGAGGCAAAACGTGCTGGTCTGCGTCCTGCTGGCCGTGACCGGCGGATTCGCCGGATTCGATCTGTTTTTCGTGATGACCAATGGTGGACCGTTCAATGCGACGGAGGTACCGGCGACCTGGATTATCAAACAGGCCTTCGACCAGAACCAGCTCGGCTACGGGACGGCGCTGACGGTCATTCTGGCGATCGTGGTCGTTGCGATCTCGCTCATCTATCTGCGCTTCACCGAACGCAGCAATGTTGTCCGCTACTGAGCGCCGGCGCAGCCCGGGGGAATGGCTGCAGTTCGCCGTCGCCGCAGTGGTGGTCGCGGCGATGTTCTATCCGACCATCTGGATGGTCCTGTCGGCCTTCAAGTCAAACCGGGAGATTTTCAAGTCGCCGTTCGGGCTACCGACCGAATGGCAGTGGGAGAATTTCGTCGAGGCATGGCAAACCGGTTTTCTCGGCGGCCTCTATCTGAATTCGATTATTGTCACGGCTACGGCGGTGACCATCGCGGTCCTGTTCGCCACTGCGGCGGCGTTTGCCTTCACCCGGCTGGAATTTGTCGGGCGCCGCGCCTTGTATAGGGTGCTGTTGATCGGCCTGCTGCTGCCGCCGCCGGTGGTCGCCATTCCGTTGTTTACGATCCTGCGTGACATCAGCCTGCTCAACACCCTATGGGCGCTGATCCTGCCGGGGGCGGCATGGTCATTGTCGCTCACCGTGTTTCTGATGCGCAGCTACTTCAATTCGGTTCGCCCCGACATGGAGGAGGCGGCCCTGCTCGATGGTGCCAATGTCTGGCAGATCTTCTGGCGGGTGTCGGTGCCGATGGTGTGGCCGGCCATGCTGACCATGATTATCATCAACACCATCAACATCTGGAATGAGCTGATGTTCGCGCTGCTGTTTATCGTCGACGAGGACAAGCGCACGCTGCCGGTTGGGCTGATCCGTTTCTACGGCTATCACAGTACCAACTACTCCCTGGTGTTCGCTGCCTTGACGATCACCACCGTGCCGATTCTGATCCTCTACTTCATGCTGCAGCGCCACGTGATCGCCGGACTATCGGCGACCGCGATCGAATGAGGGACCCATGCTGACCGGTGTCATTGAAGGATTCTATGGCCGCGCCTGGCGTCCAGGCCAGCGCCTGACCATGCTCGATTGGGTCGCAGAAGCGGGGATGAACACCTTCGTCTATGCACCAAAGGACGACATTCACGTTCGGGCGCGTTGGCGCCAGCCCTACGACCACGCACAGCTGGACACCCTTGCAGAACTCTGCCGAGCAACCGAAAGCCGGGACATCGGCTTCATGGTTGCCATCGCACCATGTCTCGACATCACCTACTCCGATCCGGCCGAACTCGACCTGCTGCTGCGTCGGATGGACCAGCTGATCGGTATTGGTGTCCGCCAGTTCTCACTTTTGTTCGACGACATTCCCAATGAGTTGCCCGAACAGGATCGCTCGCACTTTCCGTCGTTTGCCGCCGCTCAGTGCCATATCGCCAACGCCGCGATTGCGCATATTCGGGCAAAGGGGGGAGGGCCCCTGATCTTCTGCCCGACGGAATATTGCGGGCGGTTCGCCGGCGGCGACGTGCCGGGTTCGGTCTATCTGAACGCGGTTGGTCGAACGCTCGATCCGGAGATCGACGTGTTCTGGACCGGCCCGGAGATCGTCTCGCCGCAAATCACGGCCGCATCATTGGCAGAGGTCGGTGCCGTCCTGCACCGCAAACCGGTCATCTGGGAGAATTTTCACGCCAACGACTATGACATTCGACGGATCTATGCCGGGCCTTTGGGTGGCCGCGATCGCGATATCCTGCCCCTGATATCGGGTTTCATCACCAATCCGAACAACGAATTCCCTGCCAATTTCGTGCCGATACGCACGACCGGGTGTTTCCTCAACGATCCCGACTACACCCTGGAGACGGGATTGGAGGAGGCGATCGAGGCATGGCAGCCAGCCTTTGCCTACGCTTACCGGGAACCGTCCGAAAGCATGGCGATCGGCGAGATCCGCTTGCTGGTCGAGCTAGTCTACCAGCCCTTCGCCTGCGGTCCCGAGGTCGACCGACTCCTGCGGGTCGCCGACTCCTTGCTGGCAACCCAACGCCCCGACACCGACGCTTTGGAATGGCGGGCGGGATTCGCCGAAATCGAAGCGCTCAAGGACCGGGTTGATACGCTGTTTGAACACATGACAGAGATTGAGGATCGTGATCTGTTCCACGCGTTCCACCCATATCTATGGGAGGCGCGCGAAGAGATCGAACATCTGCTGGCCTACCTGGCATGGCTGCGCGAGAAGCCGGAACCGGACGCCCGGTTCCCGGGTGGCGAGCGCATTCACAATTTCTACCGTCGCGGCTTCAGTGTTGCGGTTCAGGAGCTGCTCAAGCGCGATCGTGAAGGCCGCTACTACCATGGCGCCTGATAGCGCAACCGATTTCGCTATTCGTGCGGCGACGGCGGCCGACCATGACGCCCTGAAGATGGTCTGCCTCAAGACCGGCAACTCCGGCGATGACGCGACCGCCATGGAAGACGACCCGGATCTCGTGGGTCTCATTTACGCGGTGCCCTATCAGGTGCTTGCCCCCGACTTCTCCTTCATCGTCGAGGACGGCGAGGGGGTTTGCGGTTATGTTCTCGGCACGCCCGATACGGCCGCCTTCGAGGCGCGCCTGGAGGCGGAATGGTTTCCGCCACTGCGTCAGCGGCTCGGCGACCCCGGCCCGGATTCCAGTTCCTGGGCCGGCAGTGATTGGGCGCGGCGCTTCATTCATCATCCCCGCTACGCCGATCTTGCCGAACTCGCCCGGTATCCGGCTGCTGGCCACATCGATCTGTTGGAGCGGGCGCGCGGAAGGGGGGTTGGCCGTCGCGCCATGAACCTCCTGATGGAGAGACTTGCCGAGACAGGCGCGACCGGGATGCACCTTGACGTGGGCACCACCAACGTCGGTGCCCAGAAGTTTTACGAAACGCTCGGGTTCGTGGCCGTCGCCCGTCGCGATCGGCGCGACGATCGCATCTACATGGTCCGCGGGTTGCCGTGATCTTCGGGAAGAGTGTAGGCACTTTTCAGCGCGGTAAGAGCGAACGGGGAGAGGAGCATTGTCAGCGAAGGTGCGCTGCACTCCGGCAACGGGCGGCGCCCCCTCCACCATCGCTTCGCGACGGTCCCCCTCCCCCGAAATCGGGGGAGGATGGGCGGGTTCATTCACGCTGTTCGTACAACGACGCAACGGCGATCCTCCCCCACATCGTGCGGGAGGGGGACCATGCGATAGCATGGTGGAGGGGGCGCGAACCCGAAGCACTTTTCCGCCGTTACGCTGAGGCTGCTTCACCGGGGAAATGGCACGCGGTCCGATGGCCCGGGCTTGTCTCCGTCGGATCGGGTTGGGTCG